>NZ_JAMLWO010000004.1:0-271982 GCF_056991255.1 Salmonella sp. A1325
TGTGCGTAGTGGCGGGTCGGGGTATCGTATTCAACGTGAGAAGTGTTGATGGTGATACCACGCGCTTTTTCTTCCGGAGCGTTATCGATCTGGTCGAATGCACGAGCAGCACCGCCGTAGGTTTTAGCCAGTACGGTGGTGATTGCAGCGGTCAGGGTAGTTTTACCGTGGTCAACGTGGCCGATGGTGCCGACGTTAACGTGCGGTTTTGTACGTTCAAATTTTTCTTTAGACACGGCTATATTCCTTACTATAGCGCTCTCCCCTTCAGGAGAGAGCACGGGATTTTGGTTTTTAACCCTGCGGCTTATTTACCACGGGCTTCGATTACGGCCTGAGCAACGTTGTTCGGCGCATCATCATACTTCAGGAATTCCATAGTGTACGATGCGCGACCTTTGGTCAGAGAACGCAGCTGAGTTGCATATCCGAACATTTCAGACAGCGGTACTTCAGCGTGGATCTTAACGCCTGTAACTTCAGATTCCTGACCTTTGAGCATACCACGACGGCGGCTAAGGTCGCCGATAACGTCACCGGTATTCTCTTCAGGTGTTTCTACTTCAACCTTCATGATCGGCTCAAGCAGAACTGGTTTTGCTTTCTTAAAGCCTTCTTTAAAGGCGATAGACGCAGCCAGTTTAAACGCCAGCTCAGAGGAGTCAACGTCATGGTAAGAACCGAAGTGCAGACGCACACCGAGATCAACTACCGGATAACCCGCCAGCGGGCCAGATTTCAGCTGCTCCTGGATGCCTTTATCAACGGCCGGGATGTATTCGCCAGGAATTACACCACCTTTGATGTCGTTGATGAACTCGTAACCTTTCGGGTTAGAGCCCGGCTCCAGCGGGTACATGTCGATAACAACATGACCATACTGACCGCGACCACCAGACTGTTTCGCGTGTTTACCTTCGATGTCGGTAACTTTCGCGCGAATCGCTTCGCGGTAAGCAACCTGAGGTTTACCCACGTTAGCTTCAACGTTGAATTCACGCTTCATACGGTCAACGATGATATCCAGGTGAAGTTCACCCATACCAGCGATGATGGTCTGGTTAGATTCTTCATCAGTCCATACGCGGAATGACGGGTCTTCTTTCGCCAGACGGCCCAGAGCCAGACCCATTTTTTCCTGGTCAGCTTTGGTTTTCGGTTCTACCGCGATGGAGATTACCGGCTCAGGGAATTCCATACGTTCCAGAATGATCGGGTTTTCCGGATCACACAGGGTGTCACCGGTAGTCACGTCTTTCAGGCCGATAGCAGCCGCGATGTCGCCCGCGCGAACTTCTTTGATCTCTTCACGTTTGTTGGCGTGCATCTGAACGATACGACCGAAACGCTCACGTGCGGTTTTCACGGAGTTCAGTACGGTATCACCAGAGTTAACCACACCGGAGTACACACGGAAGAAGGTCAGGTTACCCACAAACGGGTCGGTAGCGATTTTGAACGCCAGCGCAGAGAACGGCTCGTCGTCGCTTGCGTGACGCTCAGCCGGAGTATCTTTACCGTCGTCCAGAATACCGTTGATCGCAGGTACGTCTACCGGGGATGGCAGGTAATCAATTACCGCATCCAGCATCGCCTGAACACCTTTGTTCTTGAATGCAGAACCACAGGTTACCAGGATGATTTCGTTGTTCAGAACGCGCTGACGCAGAGCTTGTTTGATCTCTTCTTCAGTCAGTTCTTCACCACCCAGGTATTTTTCCATCAGCTCTTCAGAAGCTTCTGCGGCGGACTCGATCAGGTTCTGGTGCCATTCGTTAGCCAGGTCCTGCATGTCAGCCGGGATATCTTCGTATTCGAAGGTAACGCCCTGGTCGGCATCGTTCCAGTTGATGGCTTTCATTTTCACCAGGTCAACAACGCCGGTGAAACCTTCTTCAGCACCAATTGCCAGCTGCAGCGGAACCGGGTTCGCGCCCAGACGGGTTTTGATCTGACCAACAACTTTCAGGAAGTTCGCACCCATGCGGTCCATTTTGTTAACGAACGCAATGCGCGGAACTTTGTATTTGTTTGCCTGACGCCATACGGTTTCAGACTGCGGCTGAACACCACCAACTGCGCAGTAAACCATTACCGCACCATCGAGAACACGCATGGAACGTTCTACTTCGATAGTGAAGTCAACGTGCCCCGGGGTGTCGATGATGTTGATGCGATGCGGTTCATACTGCTTAGCCATACCAGACCAGAATGCAGTAGTCGCTGCGGAGGTGATAGTAATACCACGCTCCTGCTCCTGCTCCATCCAGTCCATGGTAGCTGCGCCGTCATGAACTTCACCGATTTTGTGGTTTACACCGGTGTAGAACAGAATACGTTCGGTAGTAGTGGTTTTACCGGCGTCGATGTGCGCACTGATACCGATATTACGGTAGCGTGCGATGGGTGTTGTACGAGCCATTTGATTCCTCGTTGATATCTTTAGGCGTTCAGTTAAGTTATCCAAAACGGGCGACTTACCTGAAGCGCCCGCCTGGTGACTATGACTCCGAAGGGATTACCAACGGTAGTGTGCGAACGCCTTGTTGGCTTCTGCCATACGGTGAACGTCTTCACGTTTCTTAACTGCAGTACCTTTGTTGTCTGCAGCATCAGAAAGTTCGTTCGCCAGGCGCAGAGCCATGGATTTATCACCGCGTTTACGAGCAGCTTCTACGATCCAACGCATTGCCAGAGCATTACGACGGACCGGACGGACTTCAACTGGTACCTGATAAGTAGAACCACCTACGCGGCGGGATTTAACTTCTACAGTCGGGCGAACGTTTTCGAGAGCGACTTCGAAAGCTTCCAGTTCAGATTTACCAGAACGCTGAGCCAGGGTCTCCAGCGCGCTGTATACGATTGATTCTGCAGTAGATTTTTTACCATCTACCATCAGGATATTGACAAATTTAGCCAGCAGTTCTGATCCGAACTTCGGATCCGGCAGAATTTTACGCTGACCAATGACGCGACGACGTGGCATGGAAATACTCCGTTGTTAATTCAGGATTGTCCAAAACTCTACGAGTTTAGTTTGACATTAATTTAAAACGTTTGGCCTTACTTAACGGAGAACCATTAAGCCTTAGGACGCTTCACGCCGTACTTAGAACGAGCTTGCTTACGGTCTTTAACGCCGGAGCAGTCAAGCGCGCCACGAACGGTGTGGTAACGAACACCCGGGAGGTCTTTAACACGACCGCCACGGATCAGGATCACGGAGTGCTCCTGCAGGTTGTGACCTTCACCACCGATGTAGGAAGTCACTTCAAAACCGTTAGTCAGACGAACACGGCAAACTTTACGCAGTGCGGAGTTCGGTTTTTTAGGAGTGGTAGTATATACACGAGTACATACGCCACGTTTTTGCGGGCATGCTTCCAGCGCAGGCACGTTGCTTTTCGCAACTTTGCGAGCACGTGGTTTGCGTACCAGCTGGTTAACTGTTGCCATTAAATAGCTCCTGGTTTTAGCTTTTGCTTCGTAAACACGTAATAAAACGCCCTCACACAATATGAGGACGCCGAATTTTAGGGCGGTGTCGAAAAGGTGTCAAGAAATATACAACGATCCCGCCATCACCAGGCCATCTGGTTGGCATACTTAACCGTGAGTCTGACAAACTCAGTATAGTCAACCCTGACGACACTGTCTGAAATTTGACCACCCAGGCCGCGGGCGTCAATGTCTTCTTTCAAGGCATAGACCGTTATGGGGGCATCGCGCAAACTTTCAAGGAAGCGGTTACCTTCAATCGCGACGGTAACGCCATCCTGGAGCAACAAAAGCGCATCGCCCTCTTTTAGCAGACGCAGCAAAGCGGGAAAATCAACGCCCGAGGCGCAATGAGGTAAGGTATGCAGCATAAACGCCTCAGAATCTCAGGATGACATCATAGTTGCCAAGCTCGCGGCGTAACGCTACGGGTTCAAGCGGCGTGGCGTCTACCACAAAATTAACGTTCTCCAGACCACGCTCGCGCAGCGATGCCGCGCAGATCCAGCATTGATCAATATCGTACAAATCAAAGAGCTTGAAAGTAGCAATATAGTCACGCGCCAGCACAGAGTCTGGTTTTTGTCCTGCTAATAACTGAAAGACGCCGTCACTGATAAAAAAGACGCCCAGCGCTTCCGTTAGCGCTGACGTCGCCAGCAGCGCATCCAGCCCTTCACGACCTGAAGCGCTACCGTGCGGCGCGGTGGAAAAGACAAATGCAATACGTTTCATTAAAACTGCACCACCCGATCGCAGGTGAGAGATGCCTCCGCCAGCGCGCCCAGGCCGCTTAGCGTAAAGCCCGGCTGAAGATTGGCGGACGGCAACTCCAGTCTGCCGGCTTCAGTTTCATCAATAATACCGCGACGAAGCGCCGCCGCGACACAGATGTTCAGCGCTACGCCATGCTGCGTATTCAATTTCTGCCAGGCGCGTACCAGATCATATTCATCGCTCGCCGGCGAGGTCAGGAGATTGGCGTTATAGACTCCTTCCCGATAGAAAAAGACGCTGGCTAACTCATGCCCCTCATTGAGCAGCGCGTGGGCGAACTGCAATGCGCTGCTGGCCTGCTGGGTGCCATATGCCGGCCCGGTGACCATAATGGCATAACGCATTATTTATCCTGCCCCTGAAAGTCGCCGCTTTTGAACTGGCGAATATAGAGGTAAACCGTGTGTTTTGAGATATTCAGACGATCGGCTACCTGGTTAATGGCGTCTTTAATATCGAAAATGCCTTTTTCGTAAAGGTTAAGGACGATCTGACGATTTTTCGCATTGTTAGAGACATTACGATCGGCATTTACCTCTTCGATCGTGAACTCCAGCGTCTGGGTGACTAAATCTTCGACTGAGGAGGCAAAATTAACCGCTGAACCCACTTCCGGCGTTTCCGGCGGAATAAAGGTATTCATAATCTGTGAAAATGGCACATCAAGATTCATGTTGATGCACAGTAGACCAATGACGCGCTGCTCGCGGTTGCGAATGGCAATCGTCAACGACTTCATCAAGACACCGCTTTTCGCGCGCGTGAAATAGCATTTCGACACGCTACTGTCCGCCCCTGTCATGTCGTGCAACATGCGCAACGCCAGGTCGGTAATCGGCGAGCCAATTTTACGGCCCGTATGTTCGCCATTGGCAATACGAATGGCTGAACATTTTAGATCCTGCAAAGAGTGCAATACGATTTCACAATGGGAACCTATAAGCATCGCTAACCCGTCCACTACCGCTTCGTAGGATTTCAGAATATCGAAGTCGGTTTGCTCGAAGGGACGCTGATCCAGCAAATCAAGTTCACTGGTTTCGTTGGTTAAAAGCGACCTGGACATGAAAAAAAACACTCCTTTTCAGGAGCCTGTCGTTATGTTTTCAGGGCAGGCTCATTATTTACGCGGATGATTAAATTAATACAGTGAGGGTTCATCTTTCCAGTACTAATTTGTTCGTCTATTTCAGGCTACGTGTGCGTTGGCGGTCATTCAGCCTACGGTCTCGCCCTTAACGACCAGCGCAAGCGCCGTTATCCGCAAATCAAATTATGGTGAGTAATATATCCGGCCTGCATAAAAAAAACCGCCGCTATTACAAGCGGCGGCTCTCAGTTTTTATTTTTTAGCAGCATCTGCGGCTTTAGCGTCAGCCGCATCGGCAGGTTTAGCATCCGCTTTCGGCGCTGGTTTGATATCCAGCAGCTCTACGTCGAATACCAGGGTGGAGTTCGCCGGGATACCCGGAACGCCCGTTTTACCGTAGGCCAGCGCCGGTGGGATAACCAGCTTGATCTTGCCGCCTTTCTTAATATTTTTCAGGCCTTCAGTCCAGCCAGGGATAACGCCGTCCAGACGGAAGGAAAGCGGTTCGCCGCGCGTGTAAGAATTATCAAACTCTTTACCGTCGATCAGCGTACCTTTGTAGTTCACCACAACGGTATCACTATCTTTCGGCGCCTCGCCTGTGCCTTCTTTCTCTACTTTGTAAAGCAGGCCGGTAGAGGAGGTTTTCACGCCTTTCTCTTTAGCAAAAGCGTCGCGGAACGTTTTACCTTTTGCTTCGTTATCGGCAGCGTCTTTTTCCATCTTCGCCTGAGCAGCGCTCTTCACGCGTGCTTCAAACGTCTGCAGCGTTTGCTCAATTTCCTGATCGGACAGTTTGCTCTTATCGGCAAAGGCATCCTGAACGCCGGCAATCAACTGATCTTTATCCAGTTTGATGCCCAACTTTTCCTGCTCTTTAAGCGAATTGTCCATGTAACGACCCAGCGAGGCGCCCAGCGCATAAGCCGCTTTTTGATCGTCGTTTTTAAATGCTGCTTTGCTATCAGCGGTAGCTGCCGGTTTCGCCGCATCAGCAGCAAAAGTGATCGGTGCATGCATAGCAACGGCCATCGTAGTTGCCAGCAGCGTGGCTTTAAACAGTGATTTCATCCATATCTCCAGGGCCGGGGCATCTCGCCCCATGTTAACTTACGTAAGAAGCGTACTATAAATCGTTGCAGAACAAATCAACATACGAACACGCCCTATTATCACTTCTTTTCAGACTCTTTTTGTTTAAATTAGTTTCGTAGGGCGCGTAATGGTTGCTGTGAAAGCCGGTAAAGTTAAGTAGAATCCGCCGACGGAGACAACATAAAGAGGTACATCATGCAGGATATCACGATGGAAGCTCGTCTGGCTGAACTGGAAAGCCGTCTGGCGTTCCAGGAGATTACCATAGAAGAACTAAACCTGACGGTAACCGCACATGAAATGGAGATGGCGAAGCTGCGCGATCATCTGCGTTTGCTCACGGAAAAGTTAAAAGCCAGTCAGCCGTCAAATATCGCCTCTCAGGCAGAAGAAACGCCGCCGCCGCATTATTGAGACGAAAAAAAAGCGGGGATAACCCGCTTTTTTGTGCCCGATGATTTATCGAACCAATGATAATACCCTAAAGATTTCGAGTCACAGCAAGGCGGCAAGCTTGAAAATTCCCCGGGAGCATAGATAACTATGTGACCGGGGTTTGAAAGCGTAGCCAACACCGCGGTGGCTTGAAAGACGACGGGGATTAATGGCAACCGCAGCCGCCTTTACCACCGCCACCGCAGCAGCCTTCGCCGCCGTGCTCGTGACCATGGTCATGACCATGACCGCCACAGCAGCCGTCTTCACCGTGATCGTGGTGGTGATCGTGCGCGCCGTGAACATGACCGTGAGCCAGTTCTTCTTCAGTCGCTTCACGAATCGCAACAACTTCGACGTTAAATTTCAGATTCTGGCCCGCCAGCATGTGGTTACCATCAACCACAACGTGATCGTCTTCCACTTCGGTAATCTCTACCGGTACCGGGCCCTGGTCGGTTTCCGCCAGGAAACGCATCCCTACCTGCAGTTCATCAACGCCCATAAAGACGTCTTTAGGCACACGCTGCACCAGGTTTTCATCATACTGGCCGTAAGCGTCGTTCGCGCCAACAGCGACATCAAATTTGTCGCCAACTTCATGGCCTTCCAGCGCGGTTTCCAGACCAGAGATCAGGGAGCCGTGACCGTGCAGGTAATCCAGCGGCGCACTCACCGGAGACTCATCAACCAACACACCGTCTTCTGTACGTACCTGATAGGCCAGGCTGACCACCAGGTCTTTTGCTACTTTCATGATATCTCCTGAGCATGGGAAGAATAGTGGCGCAGATTGTAGCGGAATTCTGCAGCCGTGTACCCCTTAGCTTAAAAAAACCTGCGGCATATCGCTAGTCCGGATGAAAAATCCCGATCACTTGCTCTTCTTTGCGAACATGCTCGCGAACGTCTTTATCCGCTTCCCGCATTTGATGCCCGCACTTAACGCATTCAACAATATCGACATTATTTTCACGCCACATCGCCATTGTATCCTGCGCCTGACAGGCCGGACATTTCGCGCCTGCAATAAAACGTTTACGGATTGCCATTGTTTTACCCCTACTCAAATTCATCCCAGCCATCCAACTGGCGCCGTTCCTGTTGCATTTCGCGCTGAAAAATCTCCTCCAGTTCGCGTCGGGCCTCTCTGGCGCGCGAAATCTGTACCATGTCGCTATGCTCCGGGATCAGCTCCCGCAACATTCGCATATCCAGCCGACGAAAATGCAACTGCGCGCGTTGCGCCTGATGCGGATGCATACCTAACGACACCAGAGTTTTACGTCCCAATTCCAGCGCGCTGGAAAACGTTTCACGGGAAAACTGCGTGACGCCAGCCTGTAATAACTCATGGGCCTCCACACGTCCACGCGCTCGCGCAAGAATATGCAGATGAGGAAAATGCTGCTGACACAGCGCCACCAGCTTCATCGTGTCTTCCGGTTCATTACACGTGATGACTATCGACTCCGCCGCCTCCGCGCCCGCAGAACGCAGCAGCTCGACTTGTGCAGCGTCGCCGTAATACACTTTATAACCATATTTGCGCATCAGATTAACGGCGCCGATATCGCGTTCCAGCACGGTGATACGCATCTTATTCGCCATCAATAAGCGAGCGATCACCTGACCAAAACGGCCAAAGCCGACGACAATCACCTGGGGCTTATCATCTTCAACCCACGGCTTTTCATCATTCTCTTCCGGGCCATTAAGACGGCGCGATAACCACTTATCAATCCCTTTCATCAGTAGCGGCGTGGTCATCATTGATAACGTGACAGTCACCAATAATAACGCCATCTGATCGCCCTGAAACAGGCGCTGAGAAGAGGCGGTAGAAAAGAGCACAAAAGCGAACTCGCCCCCCTGACTCAGCACGCTGGCAAACTGCATCCGTTCAGAACTTCTTATTCCATATAGCCGCGCCAGCAGATACAGCGTCAGCATTTTTATGACGACCAGAATAACAACGCTCGCCGCCACCCACAGTAAATGGGTATAAAGTACGCCGAGATTTAGCGACATACCGACGGAGATAAAGAACAGCCCAAGCAGTAAACCTTTAAAGGGATCGATAGCGTTTTCCAGCTCATGCCGGTATTCGCTCTCTGCCAGTAAAACGCCGGCAATGAAGGTTCCCAGGGCCATCGACAGTCCCAGCGCGTCCATAAATAAGGCGGCGCTCAACACCAGCAACAACGTCGCGGCAGTGAAGACCTCCCGCACGCCGGACGCAGCAATAAAACGAAATACCGGGCGCAACAGGTAACGACCGCCAATCAGCATTACCGCGAAGGCCAATACCTTCATTGCCACTTTAAACCAGTCGAAATGCTCGTCGACCGATCCCGCCAGTAAAGGCACCAACGCCAGCGCGGGGATCACCGCTAAATCCTGAAACAGTAAGACGGAAAACCCTAACTGCCCGGACTCGCTACGGTTCATGCCTTTCTCGCGCATCAGTTGTAGCGCCATCGCCGTCGAAGACATCGCCAGGCCAATCCCGCCGACGATCGCCGCCTGCCATAAGAAATCAGCAAGCATCAATAATCCCGCCAGCACCGCCGCGCTTAATAGCACCTGAGCAGCGCCGACGCCGAAGATAGAGCGCCGCAGTTGCCAAAGCCGGGACGGATTGAGTTCGAGACCAATGATAAACATCAGAAACACGACGCCCAATTCGGAAAAGTGCAGGATCTCGTCAACGTCGCTGATAAATCCCAGCCCCCACGGACCGATGGCGATTCCCGCCAGCAAATACCCTAGCACCGCGCCGATGCCCAGCCTGGCGGCTAACGGCACCGCCGCCACCGCCGCGAAGAGGAACAACACTCCCGCGGTCAATAAATCAGCACCTTCCATCAATAGCCTCCCGCGCTCACAGGATTCGCCAGCCACTCGCCATAGGCTTTCGCATGACTGGCCAGCGTCTGCGGCGACTGGCGGCGCGCCCAGTACACAATAATGGGCGGCATCCAGTGCATCCGGCACATGGCCGCGGTCAGTTCAAAAGGGCGGAGTACATCGCTCATTGGATAGCGGTTTAGCGCGTCATACCGGTAAGCGCTCTCCGGCTCGCCGGTCGTAATCACGCTACGCCAGTACTTTCCCACCAGTTGGTTTCCCCCTGGTCCGCTGGCGAACCCTCGACTCAACACGCGATCAAGCCATTCTTTCAGTAAAGCCGGACAGCTATAGGTGTAAAGGGGATGCTGAAAAACAATGACGTCGTGCTCACGTAACAGGGCTTGTTCATAGGGCGTGTCGATAAAAAAATCAGGATAGCGCGCATAAAGATCGTGCACGGTTACGTTATTGTGCTGTATGGCCGGTTTAAGCAGTACCCGGTTAGCAACCGAGTCCTGAGATTCCGGATGGGCATACAACAGCAAGACTTTCGCTGGCTGAGACATCAATCCCCCTCCCGGTTGTTTTGGGTCGATACATGCCATTCTTCAGGCCACTTCTACGTTGACAGCGTTTGTTTAACTCAGAAACGTACTCCATGTCCGCCGCTGGGGATTAATGAGAGATATTCTTGTCCCTCACCAAAGGCGGCCTGAATGATTTTGTGTATCGTTGTTGTTTTGAGCTACCATTGCGCTCCAGCGCGGCGGTACGCCCGAATATTACATTATCATAATGATAAATTAACATAGTCTGAACATACGGCGCCTTATGATTGTTTTCTCCTCGTTACAAATTCGTCGCGGCGTGCGCGTCCTACTGGACAATGCCTCGGCTACCATTAATCCAGGCCAGAAAGTCGGCCTGGTGGGTAAAAACGGCTGCGGTAAATCTACCCTGCTGGCATTGCTAAAAAATGAAATCAGCGCCGATGCCGGGAGTTTTACCCTGCCCGGAACCTGGCAATTAGCGTGGGTGAATCAGGAAACACCTGCGTTGCCTCAGCCAGCGATTGAGTATGTCATTGACGGCGACCGTGAATACCGGCAGCTGGAGGCGCAGCTTAACGACGCCAACGAACGTAACGACGGACATGCTATCGCCTCCATACATGGCAAGCTGGATGCCATCGACGCATGGACCGTTCGTTCGCGCGCCGCCAGCCTGCTACACGGTCTCGGCTTCTCTAACGATCAGCTGGAACGTCCGGTCAGCGACTTTTCCGGCGGCTGGCGGATGCGCCTTAACCTGGCCCAGGCGCTGATTTGCCGTTCCGATTTACTGCTGCTCGACGAACCGACCAACCACCTCGATCTGGATGCCGTTATCTGGCTGGAAAAATGGCTGAAGAGCTATCCGGGCACCCTGATTTTGATCTCCCACGATCGCGACTTTCTTGACCCGATAGTGGATAAAATTATCCATATCGAACAGCAGACTCTGTTCGAGTACACCGGCAACTACAGCGCGTTTGAAGTTCAGCGCGCCACGCGCCTGGCGCAGCAGCAGGCGATGTATGAGAGTCAGCAGGAGCGTGTGGCGCATCTGCAAAGCTACATCGACCGTTTCCGCGCCAAAGCGACCAAGGCCAAGCAGGCGCAAAGCCGTATCAAGATGCTGGAGCGTATGGAGCTGATTGCGCCGGCTCATGTCGACAACCCGTTCCATTTCAGCTTCCGCGCGCCGGAAAGCCTGCCGAACCCGCTGCTGAAGATGGAAAAAGTCAGCGCAGGTTATGGCGATCGCATCATTCTGGAATCCATCAAGCTGAACCTGGTGCCCGGCTCGCGTATCGGCCTGCTGGGCCGCAACGGTGCGGGGAAATCGACGCTGATTAAGCTGCTGGCGGGCGAACTGGAACCGTTGCACGGTGAAATTGGCCTCGCCAAAGGCATTAAGCTCGGCTACTTCGCCCAGCACCAACTGGAGTTCCTGCGCGCCGATGAATCCCCGTTGCAACATATGGCGCGTCTGGCGCCGCAGGAACTGGAGCAGAAGCTGCGCGACTATCTCGGCGGCTTCGGTTTCCAGGGCGACAAAGTAACGGAAGAGACGCAACGCTTCTCCGGCGGCGAGAAAGCGCGTCTGGTGCTGGCGCTGATCGTCTGGCAGCGTCCAAATCTGCTGCTGCTCGATGAACCGACCAACCACCTGGATCTCGACATGCGCCAGGCGCTCACCGAAGCGCTGATTGATTTTGAAGGCGCATTGGTCGTCGTGTCGCACGACCGCCACCTGATTCGCTCCACCACTGACGACCTCTATCTGGTGCACGACAAAAAGGTCGAACCGTTCGACGGCGACCTGGAAGATTATCAGCAGTGGCTGAGCGACGTGCAGAAGCAGGAAAACCAGGCCGACGACGCACCGAAGGAAAACAACGCCAACAGCGCCCAGTCACGCAAAGATCAGAAGCGTCGCGAAGCCGAGCTACGCACTCTGACGCAGCCGCTGCGTAAAGAGATTACCCGTCTGGAAAAAGAGATGGAAAAGCTCAACGCCCAGTTAGCGCAGGCGGAAGAGAAGCTTGGCGACAGCAGCCTGTATGACCCAAGCCGTAAAGCGGAGATGACCGAGTGCCTACAACTGCAGGCCAGCGCCAAATCCGGGCTGGAAGAATGTGAAATGGCATGGCTTGAGGCGCAGGAGCAGCTTGAGCAAATGATGCAGAACGACTAACGCGCGGGGCGGACGATGAACCTGTCAATCACCGATGACATTACCTTCCGCAAGCTCACCATCTTCATGATGTTTGTGAAGAAGGGTAACATCGCCCGCACCGCCGAGGCGCTGCACACGCTGGAAGAGAACGTTCGTTGTCCGCTGTTCGTCCATAAAGGCCTCTTCGGTACTCGTCCCGGTATAAAGGTTACCGTTGCGGTCGGCAGCACCGGAACAGAAGCCTGCGTTATGTGATTTAGCGGCAAAGGTTGCCGTGATTTATTTTCGTCAGCGCGTCGTTCACGCCAAATAATTTAAACGTCACCTCATCAACGCCAAGATTTTTCAGACGCGCAGTGTGTTTTTTAATATAAGCCTGCGCCGTTTCTTCGGATTCAAACAAGTAAATGCCGCCAGCTTGCTGGTTTTTCTCGCTTTCTGTCCAGATTTTCCAGATGAAGCCCGGCTCCTCATTGATAGACTCCGCCAGCCCGACCAGTTGCTGAGTCATCTCCTCGCCAAAAGGGCCGCTAAAGTTAAAATGGATCTGTAAAAGTGTCTTCGACATGCCTTCTCCTTGAGTCACATAACTATCGTGTTGCCACACTACCACGATTAATTCGGCTGATGCAGAGGTTCACGCGATTTCTGTGGGGTATTGCGCGCGCCTTGCATACCGCCCCCTCTGGTGAAATGAGGCGCAATTTTATTTCGCCAGACGACCAATTGAACGTAAAATCACATATTGACTAATCTGTGAACCTTATGCGCGGTATAGTATTGTTTCCAATTATCAATTGTTCTGGTGCTATGGTTGAGATCACGTCCACAGAAATGACCCCGCCTGTCAATGACTCGCATAAATTTATTCCCATGCGTGGCATTCGTAATCGCCATTTACAAACTATGCTGCCGCGCTTAATCCGCCGCAAAGTGAAGTTCAACGCCCACTGGCAGCGGCTGGAGCTACCGGACGGCGATTTTGTCGATCTGGCATGGAGCGAAGAACCGCAACAGGCAAAGCATAAACCGCGGCTGGTGGTCTTTCACGGTCTGGAAGGCAGCCTGAACAGCCCCTATGCCCACGGGCTGATTGAGGCGGCGCAAAAGCGCGGCTGGCTGGGCGTGGTGATGCACTTTCGCGGCTGTAGCGGCGAACCCAACCGTCTGAATCGTATTTACCACTCCGGTGAAACGGAGGACGGAGCCTGGTTTTTACGCTGGCTACAGCGGGAGCTCGGCGCCGTTCCGACAGCCGCCGTGGGCTATTCGCTCGGCGGTAATATGCTGGCGTGCCTGCTGGCGAAAGAAGGCCGCGATATTCCCATCGAGGCAGCGGTGATTGTTTCTGCGCCCTTTGTTCTCGAAGCCTGTAGCTACCACATGGACAAAGGGTTTTCCCGCGTCTATCAGCGTTATTTGCTTAATCTGTTAAAAGCGAATGCGTCACGCAAACTGGCGGCGTATCCCGGGTCGCTGCCGGTGAATCTGGCGCAACTGAAATCAATGCGCCGTATTCGCGAGTTTGACGACCTGATCACCGCGAAAATTCACGGCTTTGCCGACGCCATCGACTACTATCGTCAGTGTAGCGCCATGCCGTTGCTTAACCAGATTGCTAAACCGACGCTGATTATTCACGCTAAAGACGATCCGTTTATGGATCATCATGTGATCCCTAAAGCGGAAGATCTGCCCCCGCAGGTGGAGTATCAGCTGACTGAGCATGGCGGACACGTAGGATTTATCGGCGGTACGCCGCTGCGCCCTGAAATGTGGCTGGAACGCCGAATTCCTGACTGGCTGACAACGTACCTGGAGGCGTCATCATGATCATTCCCTGGCAGGGGCTCGCCCCCGACACGCTGGACAACCTGATCGAAAGCTTTGTGTTGCGCGAAGGCACCGATTATGGTGAACATGAACGTTCGCTTGAACAAAAAGTCGCTGACGTAAAACGCCAACTGCAATCCGGCGAGGCCGTGCTGGTATGGTCTGAATTACATGAAACGGTCAATATTATGCCGAAAAAGCAGTTTCGCGAATAAAACGCCTTTGCCGACAATACATTATTACTAAAGCTCAATCATGGAGTTGCCATGTCAGCCAAACATCCGGTGATAGCAGTAACAGGGTCAAGCGGCGCGGGGACCACCACCACCAGCCTCGCGTTTCGTAAAATTTTCGCGCAGTTAAATCTGCACGCCGCCGAGGTGGAAGGCGACAGTTTTCATCGTTACACCCGCCCGGAAATGGACATGGCGATCCGCAAAGCGCGTGACGCCGGGCGGCATATCAGCTATTTCGGGCCTGAAGCCAATGACTTCAGCCTACTGGAACATACCTTTATTGAGTACGGGCAGACGGGTAAAGGCCAGTCGCGTAAATATCTGCATACCTATGATGAAGCCGTGCCGTGGAATCAGGTTCCCGGCACGTTTACCCCCTGGCAGCCGCTTCCCGAACCGACCGATGTGCTGTTTTATGAAGGACTGCACGGCGGCGTCGTCACCCCGCAACATGATGTCGCGCGTCATGTTGATCTGTTGGTTGGCGTGGTGCCTATCGTCAACCTCGAGTGGATTCAGAAACTAATCCGCGACACCAGCGAGCGCGGACACTCCCGTGAAGCGGTGATGGATTCCGTGGTGCGTTCCATGGACGACTACATCAATTACATTACGCCGCAGTTCTCGCGTACCCATATAAACTTCCAGCGCGTGCCGACCGTCGACACGTCCAATCCGTTCGCCGCAAAGGGTATTCCCTCGCTGGATGAGAGTTTTGTGGTGATCCATTTCCGCAACCTGGAAGGGATCGATTTTCCCTGGCTCCTGGCGATGCTCCAGGGCTCGTTTATTTCTCACATTAATACATTAGTGGTGCCGGGCGGCAAAATGGGGCTGGCGATGGAGCTGATTATGTTGCCGCTGGTGCAGCGATTAATGGAAGGCAAAAAAATCGAATAACCGCGGTGAAATGCCCGATGGCGCTACGCTTATCGGGCCTACGAGATAAAAACGGGTAGGCCGGATAAAGCCACGCCGCCATCCGGCATCACATGTTACGCCGCAATCACTTCATACGAATGGGTAATATTGACCGCTTTTTCCAGCATTAGCGCCACCGAGCAATATTTTTCCGCGGAGAGATCGACAGCGCGCGCGACGGCAGCCTCTTTCAGATCGCTGCCGGTAACGATAAAATGCAGATTAATGTGCGTAAACAGGCGCGGCGCGTCTTCCCGGCGCTCGGATGTCAGCTTCACTTCGCAGTTGGTGACATTCTGACGGCCCTTTTGCAGGATTGATACCACATCAATAGCGCTACATCCGCCAGCCGCCATTAATACCATCTCCATCGGACTCGGCGCTTTGTCACCGGAGTTGCCATCCATTAAAATCTGGTGGCCGGAGGAGGACTCTCCGAGGAACGTGAGCCCTTCAACCCACTTTACACGCGCTTGCATATTTCGTAACTCCAATGTTTCAATTTTCCTGAAAGATTACGCGCATACAACAAAAGTCGCAATGGAAGGCGACCTGGGTCATGCTGAAGCGAGACACCAGGAGACACACGGCGAAAGCTATGCTAAAACAGACAAGATGCTACAGTAATACATTGACGTACTGCATGTATGCAGAGGACATCACATTACAGGCTACAATCTATTTTCGTAGCCCCCTTCCCAGGTAGCGGGAAGTATATTTTTGCAACCCCAGAGACAGTGCCGTTTTCTGGCTCTGGAGACAGCTTATAACAGAGGATAACCGCGCATGGTGCTTGGCAAACCGCAAACAGACCCGACTCTTGAATGGTTCTTGTCTCATTGCCACATTCATAAGTACCCGTCAAAGAGCACGCTGATTCACCAGGGTGAAAAAGCAGAAACGCTGTACTACATCGTTAAAGGCTCCGTGGCAGTGCTGATCAAAGATGAGGAAGGGAAAGAAATGATCCTTTCTTATCTGAATCAGGGTGATTTTATTGGTGAACTGGGCCTGTTTGAAGAAGGTCAGGAACGCAGCGCCTGGGTACGTGCGAAAACCGCATGTGAGGTCGCTGAAATTTCCTACAAAAAATTTCGCCAATTAATCCAGGTCAACCCGGATATTCTGATGCGCCTCTCTTCCCAGATGGCTCGTCGCTTACAAGTCACCTCTGAAAAAGTAGGTAACCTCGCCTTCCTTGACGTCACCGGGCGTATCGCTCAGACGCTGCTGAATCTGGCGAAACAGCCCGATGCCATGACGCACCCGGATGGGATGCAGATCAAAATCACCCGTCAGGAAATCGGCCAGATCGTCGGCTGCTCCCGCGAAACCGTTGGTCGTATTTTGAAAATGCTGGAAGATCAAAACCTGATCTCCGCGCATGGCAAGACCATCGTCGTCTACGGCACCCGTTAATTCCGTCAGAATGGCGCGTTTTATCATGCGCCATTTTTGTTTGCATCGATGTGGCGAAGACTGATTTATCACCCAGAGATTAATTACGCACTACGGCAAACGCTGGTGCTGTGCCTGCCTGTGGCTGTTGGTTTATTGATAGGCCAGCTACACCTGGGCTTGCTTTTCTCTCTCGTTCCCGCCTGCTGCAACATTGCAGGTCTGGATACCCCGCACAAACGCTTTTTTAAACGCCTGATCATCGGCGCGTCGCTGTTCGCCGGATGCAGTCTGGTAACGCAACTTCTGCTGGCGGAATCCATCCCCCTGCCGTTGATCCTGACCGGGCTCACGCTGGTGCTTGGCGTGACGGCGGAAATTAGCCCGCTTCACGCGCGGCTACTGCCAGCGTCGCTGATTGCCGCCATCTTTACCCTGAGTCTTGCGGGATACATGCCCGTCTGGGAGCCACTGCTCATTTATGCGCTGGGCACGCTATGGTACGGCGTGTTTAACTGGTTTTGGTTCTGGCTATGGCGCGAACAGCCGCTGCGCGAGTCATTGAGTTTGTTATACCGTGAACTGGCCGATTATTGCGAAGCGAAATACAGCCTGCTCACCCAACATATCGATCCGGAAAAAGCGCTGCCTCCCCTGCTGATACGCCAGCAAAAAGCGGTCGATCTCATTACCCAGTGTTACCAACAGATGCATATGCTTTCGGCGCACAACAATAATGATTACAAGCGTCTACTACGGGCTTTTCAGGAAGCGATGGATTTGCAGGAGCACATCTCCGTCAGCTTGCATCAGCCGGAAGAGGTACAGAAACTGGTAGAACGCAGCCATGCGGAAGAGGTGATTCGCTGGAATGCGCAAACGGTCGCCGCCCGCCTGCGCGTGCTGGCGGATGACATTCTTTATCATCGTCTGCCGACGCGCTTCTCCATGGAAAAACAGATTGGCGCTCTGGAGAAGATCGCCAATCAGCATCCTGAAAATCCGGTAGGCCAGTTCTGCTATTGGCACTTCAGTCGAATCGCCCGTGTGCTGCGTACTCAGCGACCGCTGTACGCCCGCGACCTGATGGCCGATAAACAGCGTCGTTTGCCGCTACTTCCGGCGCTGAAAAATTATATGTCTCTTAAATCACCGGCGCTACGCAACGCCGGACGCATCAGCGTGATGATGAGCATCGCCAGTCTGATGGGCAGCGCGTTGCACCTGCCTAAACCGTACTGGATACTCATGACAGTGCTGTTTGTCACCCAAAACGGCTATGGCGCGACGCGCGTACGTATTCTGCACCGTTCGGTCGGAACGCTGGTCGGCCTGGTGATTGCCGGCGTCACGCTGCACTTACATATTCCCGAAAGCATTACGCTGGCGGTCATGCTGGTACTAACGCTGGCAAGTTATCTGATTATTCGTAAAAACTACGGCTGGGCGACGGTCGGCTTTACGGTGACGGCGGTATACACCATCCAGTTACTGACGTTAAACGGAGAGCAGTTTATTGTGCCGAGGCTGATCGATACGCTGATTGGCTGTTTAATTGCCTTTGGCGGCATGGTCTGGCTGTGGCCGCAATGGCAAAGCGGGCTATTACGTAAAAACGCCCATGATGCGCTGGAAGCCGATCAAGAAGCTATCCGACTGATCCTCAGTAACGATCCGCAGGCCACCCCGCTCGCTTATCAAAGAATGCGGGTCAACCAGGCGCATAACACGTTATTCAACTCGTTAAATCAGGCAATGCAGGAACCCGGATTCAATACCCACTATCTGTCGGATATGAAACTATGGGTCACGCACAGCCAGTTTATTGTCGAGCATATCAACGCTATGACGACGCTGGCGCGGGAACACACCATGCTGACGCCGGATCTGGCGCAGCGCTATCTGGAATCTTGCGAGATTGCGATTCAGCGCTGCCAACAGCGCCTGGAGTACGACAGGCCAGGCGGCTCCGGCGATGTCAATATTCTGGAGTCGCCGGACATGCCGTCACATGGCTTATTGAGCACTCTGGAACAACATTTACAGCGCATCATTGGCCATCTGAACACCATGCACACCATTTCGTCGATGGCCTGGCGTCAGCGTCCGCATCACGGTATCTGGCTGAGTAAGCGGCTACGGGATACAAAAGGTTAAGACCGACTGCCGGATGCGCTACGCTTATCCGGCAATCCGCCATCAGGCCACCACCTTCCCTACCGCCTGCGCAAAGCGCTGCATTCCTTCCTCGATATCCGCGTCTTCCACCACCAGCGACGGCGCGAAACGCATCACGTCGGCTCCGGCATTGAGCACCATCACGCCGGCCTCCGCGCCTGCGTACAGAAAATCGCGCGCCCGACCTTTGTACTCCGGTTTCAGTTCCGCGCCAATCAGCAGCCCCATGCCGCGAATATCGCTGAAAATGTCAAATTGCTCGTCAATCGCCTGCAAATGTTGCACAAACTGTTGCCGCTTAGTGTGAATGCCTTGTAGCACCTCTGGCGTATTAATAATATCGAATGCCGCGCCAGCCACCGCACAGGCCAGCGGATTGCCGCCATAAGTTGAACCATGCGAACCGACATGGAAGGCCGAGGCTATTTCCTGCGTGGTCAGCATGGCGCTCACCGGAAAACCGCCTCCTAACGCTTTGGCGCTGGTGAGGATATCCGGCGTGACGCCGTAGTGCATATAGGCAAACAGGTCTCCGGTGCGCCCCATCCCGCACTGCACTTCATCAAACACCAGCAACGCCTGATGCTGGTCGCAGAGTTCACGTAAACCTTGCAGGAATTCTGGGGTTGCCGCAGTAACGCCGCCTTCCCCCTGAATTGGCTCAACCACCACCGCACAGGTGTGATCGTCCATCACCGCTTTTACCGCATGCAGATCGTTAAACGGCACATGGATGATATCCGCCGGTTTTGGTCCAAAGCCGTCGGAATATTTCGGTTGCCCACCAACAGATACGGTAAACAGCGAACGACCGTGAAACGCATTATGAAAGGCAATGATTTTGGTTTTGAACGGGCTGTGGCGTACACAGGCATAATGACGCGCCAGCTTAAAGGCGGTTTCGTTGGCTTCGGTACCGGAGTTCATGAACAGCACGCGCTCGGCAAACGTGGCGTCGATCAGTTTACGTCCCAGACGCAACGCCGGTTCATTGGTAAAAACGTTACTGGTATGCCACAAGGTTTCCCCCTGGGATTTCAGCGCCTCGACCAGCGCCGGATGGCAATGGCCCAGCGCAGTCACTGCAATCCCGCCGGCGAAATCGATATACTCTTTGCCCTGCTGATCCCATACGCGGCTGCCTTTACCTTTGACCGGAATAAAGTCCGCCGGTGCATAAACAGGCAGAATCACCTCATCGAAAGTTGCGCGCGTAATAGCCGTTTGTTCAGTTGCCATATCATTACCACCCGGTTAAGTAGAAATGCCAGTGAAATTATAATCACAAAATATGAATAAAAAATCACTCAATAGCAACCACAAATCAACGCCGGAGGAAATTTTCCAGCAGAGCGTGTCCTTGTTCGCTGAGAATACTTTCCGGGTGGAACTGCACGCCTTCCAGATCCCACTCGCGGTGGCGAATGCCCATAATCTCCTGCGTTTCGCTCCAGGCGGTGATCTCAAAACACTCAGGCAACGTGGCAGGGTCGACAATCAGCGAGTGGTAACGTGTCACGGTTAACGGGCTGGGCAATCCCCGAAACACGCCCTGTCCATTATGCGTAATAGGTGACGTTTTACCGTGCATCACTTTCGCTGCCCGCACCACCGACGCGCCAAAGGCCTGCGCCATCGCCTGATGACCCAGGCAAACGCCCAGCATCGGAATACGTCCGGCATAATGGCGGATGACCTCCAGTGAAATGCCAGCGTCATTCGGCGTACAGGGGCCAGGAGAGATAACGATTTTTTGCGGGTTCAAAGCGTCAATGTGCGCCAGCGTCAGCGCATCATTGCGCCGGACCTGCACTTCCGCGCCCAGTTCACAAAAATACTGGTAGAGGTTCCAGGTAAAGGAATCATAGTTATCGATAAGCAGGATCATGGCGGCTCCGGGTGAGTAGAACCGCACTATTTTACTCAGTTTCGCGAGCTTCGCTTATCGCTTTCTGAAAAATCGCCTGCAAAGCGGAGAGATCGCCCATCGCGCCGCTCTGGTTCGCCTGCTTCCATGTTTCAACCGCAATACCTTGCCAACTCAGCGCGTAGCCTGCATGTAGCGCCAGCTGTTCAAAGAAGATGCGCTGCGCCAGCCCGCTCCCCAAACGAAACGGATGAAGCACGTTAATTTCACAGTAGTAATGCGCCAGCCGCTCGACAAACTTCTCGTGCGCCAGACCGACCAGATAGCCCTCTTCTTCCAGATCCTGCATCAGAGCATTGCCCTCTTTTTCGATATAGGCAAAGTGGCAAAAACGGGTATCGCCCTGGTAAATATCGACCTCCCGCAGTTGCCCTGCCCAGTCGAAAATATCCTGATAGAGCTGGCGATGAATCGCGCACAGATGAGGCAAGCCGCGTATCAGCGGCCCCAGTTCAATCGTGGCGGCACGGAGCGCGGTCATTTCATATGCCGCTTGCGCCAGTCGCTGGGCCTGATGAATCCCCAGCCGATTACGCATCACATTCAGCCCCGGATAGAGGTACGGATCGCGCCCTTCGCCAAATTTATCGCTCATAGTGCCTCCGAAGCTCGTCAAGACGTGCCAGCGCTTCATCGGCGGTCAGAGTTACTAAAGGGATCTCAATACCTTCGAGACGGCGGCTTTGCTGGAAGTTAACGTTGCGCCTCTGTTCCCAAAAGCGTGACTTTTGTTTATCGGTAAGTTTCTTCACCGGGCCTCCCTGAATATGTCTGTGCTTGACCACAAGTATAAGCAGCAATTTCAGGTTACGCTGAGACAGGGAGAAAACGCGGGCGGCTCGCGCCCGCGCAGGCATGTTTTATGGCAGGACTTTCGCGGAAAGGATAACGACTGGTTTTGTCGGCACATTCTGATAAGGCCCGACATCGTGCGTCGGTACCTGCGAGATTTTATCGGCGACATCCATACCTTTTACCACTTTACCAAATACCGCATAGCCAAAGTCGCGCTGGCCGTGGTCGAGAAAAGCGTTATCCGCGACGTTAATAAAGAACTGGCTGGTGGCGCTGTCTTTATCTGCGGTGCGCGCCATCGCGATCGTGCCGCGAGTATTACGCAGACCGTTGTCGGCTTCATTCTTAATCGGCGGATTCGGTTTCTTCTGCTGCATCTGCTCGTTAAAACCACCGCCCTGAATCATAAAGCCAGGAATAACGCGGTGAAACGTAGTGTTGTTATAGAAACCACTGTTGACGTAATCGACAAAGTTTTTCACAGAAACCGGCGCTTTCTGGCTGTTCAGCTCCAGCTCAATATTCCCGGCGGAGGTGGTTAACAGCACATGAGGATCGCCTTTTGCTGCCAACGCTGCGGGAGAAAGAGCAGAAAGAGCGAAAACAGCTGCGACAGCCGCCAGAGTCGATTTGAGCATGAGATTTCCTTAAAGAGAGCAGAAATAAAGCAAGTGGAATGATTTTAAAGAGCCTTCCTGGGCCAGGCCAGCCCTTTACCTAATTTTACGTATATGAAACAAATGTAACGTTACGACGCAACGCCGTATTCTTGCAATATGATGTGACAAACATCACATTAAAAAATGCAATGAACATTACTATCACTAATAATTATTTAAATGCATCACAAAAGCGCCTAAAATCTGCCCGCTTAACGCGCCCTCCACGCGCTTCACTTCTCTTCAAGGCCAGACATGACTAACAGCAACCGCATCAAGCTCACATGGATCAGCTTTCTTTCCTACGCCCTGACCGGGGCGCTGGTGATTGTCACCGGGATGGTGATGGGAAATATTGCAGACTATTTTCAGCTGCCCGTTTCCAGCATGAGTAATACCTTTACTTTCCTGAACGCCGGGATTTTGATCTCGATCTTCCTCAACGCGTGGTTGATGGAAATCATCCCGCTGAAAACACAGCTACGCTTTGGTTTTATCCTGATGGTGCTGGCGGTGGCCGGGCTGATGTTCAGCCACAGCCTGGCGTTGTTCTCAGCGGCGATGTTTGTGCTGGGGCTGGTCAGCGGGATCACCATGTCGATTGGCACCTTCCTGATTACGCAACTGTATGAAGGGCGTCAGCGCGGTTCCCGACTGCTGTTTACCGACTCCTTCTTCAGCATGGCGGGGATGATTTTTCCTATGGTCGCCGCCTTCCTGCTGGCGCGTAGTATTGAGTGGTACTGGGTCTACGCCTGCATCGGCCTGGTCTACCTGGCGATTTTCATCCTGACCTTCGGCTGTGAATTTCCGGCGCTGGGTAAACATGCGCAGCACTCTCAGGCGCCTGTCGTCAAAGAAAAATGGGGCATTGGCGTACTGTTTCTCGCCGTCGCCGCGCTGTGCTATATCCTTGGCCAGTTGGGCTTTATCTCCTGGGTGCCGGAATACGCCAAAGGCCTCGGCATGAGCCTGAATGACGCCGGGGCGCTGGTGAGTGATTTCTGGATGTCCTATATGTTCGGCATGTGGGCGTTCAGCTTTATCCTGCGCTTTTTCGATCTGCAACGCATTCTGACCGTACTGGCGGGTATGGCGGCGGTACTGATGTATCTGTTTATTACCGGCACGCAGGCGCATATGCCGTGGTTTATTCTGACGCTGGGCTTCTTCTCCAGCGCCATTTATACCTCCATCATTACGCTGGGATCGCAGCAAACGAAAGTGGCCTCGCCTAAGCTGGTTAACTTTATTCTGACCTGCGGCACCATAGGAACGATGCTGACCTTCGTCGTCACCGGCCCGATTGTGGCGCACAGCGGCCCACAGGCGGCGTTACTCACCGCGAATGGTCTGTATGCGGTGGTCTTTGTGATGTGCTTTGCGCTCGGCTTTGTATCCCGTCATCGTCAGCATAGCGCGCCGGCTACGCATTGATAATCATTGCCGGATGGCGACGTCGCCCTCCGGCACTCTATCCCCTCCTGACGGGGTAGGCCTGTTGGTCTAAAAACCCCTCATTTTGTATGTTATTTGTACAAACCTGAAAAGCCTGACAATTCCGCCACTTATAAAAATCCAGACAAATCAGCCATATACCCATTAAGAGGTATATAAAGGTGAATTTGATTTACATCAATAAGCGGGGTTGCTGAATCGTTAAGGTAGGCGGTAATAGAAAAGAAATCGAGGCAAAAATGAGCAAAGTCAGACTCGCTATTATCGGTAATGGTATGGTCGGCCACCGCTTTATTGAGGATCTCCTTGATAAATCCGACGCTAGCCTGTTCGACATTACCGTGTTCTGTGAAGAACCCCGTAAAGCCTATGACCGTGTCCACCTGTCATCCTACTTCTCTCACCACACCGCGGAAGAGCTCTCTCTGGTGCGTGAAGGATTTTACGAGAAGCACGGCGTGAAGGTACTGGTTGGCGAACGCGCAATTACCATTAACCGTCAGGAGAAAGTGATTCACTCCAGCGCGGGTCGTACCGTTTATTATGACAAGTTGATCATGGCGACCGGTTCATATCCGTGGATTCCGCCGATTAAAGGCTCCGAAACCCAGGATTGCTTCGTTTACCGTACCATTGAAGACCTCAACGCTATCGAAGCCTGCGCCCGTCGCAGCAAGCGCGGGGCGGTGGTCGGCGGCGGTCTGCTGGGGCTGGAAGCCGCTGGCGCGCTGAAAAACCTCGGCGTGGAAACGCACGTCATTGAATTTGCGCCAATGCTGATGGCAGAACAGCTCGATCAGATGGGCGGCGAGCAGCTACGTCGCAAGATCGAAAGCATGGGCGTGCGTGTACACACCAGTAAAAACACGCAAGAGATTGTTCAGCAGGGTAACGAAGCGCGTAAGACTATGCGTTTTGCCGACGGCAGCGAGCTGGAAGTCGATTTTATCGTCTTCTCTACCGGTATTCGCCCCCGCGACAAGCTGGCTACCCAGTGCGGTCTGGCCGTCGCGCAGCGCGGCGGGATCGTGATTAACGACACCTGTCAGACGTCCGACCCGGATATCTACGCTATCGGCGAGTGCGCCAGTTGGAACAACCGCGTTTACGGTCTGGTCGCACCGGGCTATAAAATGGCCCAGGTTGCCGTTGACCATATCCTCGGCAGTGAAAACGCCTTTGAAGGGGCGGACCTCAGCGCCAAGCTGAAGCTGCTGGGCGTGGACGTCGGCGGCATCGGCGACGCGCATGGCCGCACGCCGGGCGCGCGTAGCTACGTTTACCTCGATGAAAGCAAAGAAGTCTACAAACGTCTTATTGTCAGCGAAGATAACAAAACGCTGCTCGGCGCAGTACTGGTCGGCGACACCAGCGATTACGGCAATTTGCTGCAACTGGTACTGAATGCCATCGAACTGCCGGAAAACCCGGATTCGCTGATCCTGCCGTCGCACGCGAGCAGTGGTAAACCCGCTATCGGCGTGGATAAACTGCCGGACAGCGCGCAGATCTGCTCCTGCTTCGATGTGACTAAAGGCGATCTGATCGCCGCTATCAATAAAGGCTGCCATACCGTGGCGGCGCTGAAAGCGGAAACCAAAGCCGGCACCGGCTGCGGCGGCTGCATTCCGCTGGTGACGCAGGTACTGAACGCCGAACTGGCGAAACAGGGTATTGAAGTCAACAACAACCTGTGCGAGCACTTTGCTTATTCTCGTCAGGAACTGTTCCACTTAATCCGCGTGGAAGGCATTAAAACCTTTGAAGAACTGCTGGCGAAACACGGTAAAGGCTACGGCTGCGAAGTGTGTAAGCCGACCGTCGGTTCGCTGCTGGCGTCGTGCTGGAACGAATACATCCTCAAACCGCAGCACACGCCGCTACAGGATACTAACGACAACTTCCTGGCGAATATCCAGAAAGACGGTACTTACTCGGTGATCCCGCGCTCCGCTGGCGGTGAAATCACCCCGGAAGGTCTGGTGGCCGTGGGTCGTATCGCCCGCGAGTTTAACCTCTATACCAAAATTACCGGTTCTCAGCGTATCGGTCTGTTTGGCGCGCAAAAAGACGATCTGCCGGAAATCTGGCGTCAACTGATTGAAGCGGGCTTCGAAACCGGTCACGCGTACGCCAAAGCGCTGCGGATGGCGAAAACCTGCGTCGGCAGCACCTGGTGCCGCTACGGCGTGGGCGACAGCGTCGGTTTCGGCGTCGAGCTGGAAAACCGCTACAAAGGCATTCGTACCCCGCACAAAATGAAATTCGGCGTCTCCGGCTGTACCCGTGAATGTGCGGAAGCTCAGGGTAAAGATGTCGGCATTATCGCCACTGAGAAAGGCTGGAACCTGTACGTCTGCGGTAACGGCGGCATGAAACCGCGTCATGCGGATCTGCTGGCAGCCGATCTCGATCGCGATACGCTGATCAAGTACCTCGACCGCTTTATGATGTTCTACATCCGTACCGCCGATAAGCTGACGCGTACCGCGCCATGGCTGGATAACCTGGAAGGCGGCATCGAGTATCTGAAATCGGTCATCATCGACGATAAGCTGGGCCTGAACGAACATCTGGAAGAAGAGATGGCGCGCCTGCGCGCAGCGGTGGTCTGCGAGTGGACAGAAACCGTTAACACCCCATCCGCACAGGTTCGCTTTAAGCACTTCATCAACAGCGACAAACGCGACCCAAATGTCCAGGTCGTCCCGGAACGTGAACAGCATCGACCGGCCACGCCGTATGAACGTATCCCGGTCACTCTGGTGGAGGAAAACGCATGAGCCAGTGGCAAAACATCTGCAAAATCGATGACATCCTGCCGGGAACCGGCGTCTGCGCGCTGTCAGGCGGCGAACAGGTGGCGATTTTCCGTCCTTACCATAGCGATCAGGTGTTCGCGATCAGCAACATCGACCCGTTCTTTGAGGCCAGCGTGCTGTCTCGTGGGCTGATTGCGGAACACCAGGGCGAACTGTGGGTCGCCAGCCCGCTGAAGAAACAGCGCTTTCGTTTAAGCGACGGTCTGTGCATGGAAGACGAACAGTTTTCTGTGAAACATTACGACGCGCGGGTAAAAGATGGCGTGGTGCAGTTGCGCGGTTAATTATTTTTGGGAGGCGCAACGCCTCCCCTTTTTTGTATTTTTTTCATTTTAATTGTTATCACAAAATCATTTGTACTGCATCGCGGCGGCAACTGAGCAAATCCCCAGGAGCATAGTTCACTATGTGACTGGGGTGAGCGAGGGCAGCCAACAAAGAGGCAGTGCAAAGGATGAAGTGAGAAAAGGATAATCAAATGTTTACAGACACTATCAATAAGTGTGCGGCTAACGCTGCGCGCATCGCACGCCTGTCGGCGAATAATCCGCTCGGCTTCTGGATCAGTTCGGCAATGGCCGGGGCTTATGTCGGTCTCGGCATTATTCTTATTTTCACCCTCGGCAATCTGCTCGACCCGTCCGTGCGTCCTTTGGTGATGGGAGCGACCTTCGGTATCGCCTTAACACTGGTGATTATTGCCGGTTCCGAACTGTTTACCGGCCACACCATGTTCCTGACGCTGGGCGTCAAAGCTGGCACCATCAGCCACGGTCAAATGTGGGCTATCCTGCCGCAAACCTGGCTTGGCAACCTGGTCGGCTCCGTCTTTGTCGCTCTGCTTTACAGCTGGGGCGGCGGCAGTTTGTTGCCGGTCGATACCAGCATCGTTCACTCAGTCGCGTTGGCGAAAACCACCGCGCCCGCCACGGTACTGTTCTTCAAAGGCGCGCTGTGTAACTGGCTGGTTTGTCTGGCAATCTGGATGGCGATCCGCACCGAAGGCACGGCGAAATTTCTTGCTATCTGGTGGTGCCTGCTGGCGTTTATCGCTTCCGGCTACGAGCACTCCGTCGCGAATATGACGCTGTTCGCCCTCTCCTGGTTTGGTCATCACAGCGACGCTTATACCCTGTCCGGAATCGGACACAACCTGTTATGGGTCACTCTGGGTAATACTTTGTCCGGCGTCGTGTTCATGGGATTGGGTTATTGGTATGCTACGCCGAAATCGGAGCGTCCTGTTCCGCAAAAAACCAACCAAATTAAGGTTACAGCCAACCATTAAGGGGTAATGTCGTGGACCATTTGCCTATATTTTGTCAATTACGCGACCGCGACTGTCTGATCGTCGGCGGTGGCGATGTCGCAGAACGCAAAGCACGGTTATTGCTGGAAGCAGGCGCACGTTTAACGGTCAATGCGCTCACCTTTATTCCACAGTTCACCGTATGGGCAAATGAAGGCATGTTGACTCTGGTTGAGGGACCGTTCGACGAAACGCTTCTCGACTCGTGTTGGCTGGCGATCGCGGCCACCGACGACGATACCGTCAACCAGCGCGTCAGCGAGGCGGCGGAGTCACGCCGTATCTTCTGCAACGTGGTGGATGCGCCGAAAGCCGCCAGCTTTATCATGCCCTCCATTATTGACCGCTCGCCGCTGATGGTCGCCGTCTCCTCGGGCGGCACTTCCCCGGTGCTGGCGCGTCTGCTGCGCGAGAAACTGGAATCGCTGCTGCCGCAGCATCTGGGGCAGGTCGCGCGCTATGCCGGGCAACTCCGCGCCCGAGTGAAAAAGCAGTTTGCCACGATGGGCGAACGTCGTCGCTTCTGGGAAAAATTTTTCGTCAATGACCGGCTGGCGCAGTCGCTGGCGAATGCCGATGAGAAAGCGGTTAACGCGGCAACCGAGCACCTGTTTAGCGAACCGCTGGATCACCGTGGCGAAGTCGTGCTGGTCGGTGCCGGGCCGGGCGATGCCGGACTGCTGACGCTGAAAGGATTACAACAAATCCAACAGGCGGATATCGTGGTTTACGATCGCCTCGTCTCCGACGACATTATGAACCTGGTACGCCGCGATGCCGATCGGGTCTTTGTGGGGAAACGCGCGGGTTATCACTGCGTCCCACAGGAGGAAATCAACCAGATCCTGCTACGTGAAGCGCAAAAAGGTAAACGCGTGGTACGCCTGAAAGGCGGCGATCCCTTTATCTTTGGTCGCGGCGGCGAAGAGCTGGAAACGCTGTGCCATGCCGGTATTCCTTTCTCGGTAGTGCCGGGGATTACCGCGGCTTCCGGCTGCTCCGCCTACTCCGGTATTCCGCTAACCCACCGCGATTACGCACAGAGCGTACGTCTGGTCACCGGTCACCTGAAAACCGGCGGCGAGCTGGACTGGGAAAACCTGGCGGCAGAAAAACAGACGCTGGTGTTCTACATGGGGCTTAATCAGGCAGCGACTATCCAGGAAAAACTGATCGCATTCGGTATGCAGGCCGATATGCCGGTTGCGCTGGTAGAAAATGGTACCTCCGTGAAGCAACGCGTCGTCCACGGTGTGCTGACGCAGCTCGGTGAATTAGCGCAACAGGTTGAAAGCCCGGCGCTGATTATCGTTGGCCGGGTCGTTGGCTTACGCGATAAATTAAATTGGTTCTCTAATCATTAATTAAAATAAAGCCCTGTTATTCAGGGCTTTATTTTACAACCACTCGTAATCTCAAATTATTTTTACTTAAAAGTTAATTAAGCAATCCATTTTAAATACACCAGGCGAATTTAAATAGTAACAATATTGCGTAAAAAGCCTTTCATTCGTCAAATTCACCCCTTATTCATTCACTCAACAAATAATATCGTTAAGCATTCAATTTGACCTGACCTGGTTATCGGGTGATAAAATAAACACTAAAGCATAATTTTTCTTCTGGCCGTTTCATCACTGCCCGTATCTCTATCTGCATATATTTAGTACGCAAGGAAAATATTAATTAAGGATGAACCCTATGCAAAAGAAAAAAATTATTTCTATCGCTATCGCTATCGCGCTACAAAGTTATTACATTCCGGCCATCGCCGCAGAAAATAACGATGATGAAAAAGAATGTCCCAGTAATATCTCCTCCCTGCCTAAAGAAAAACGCGCAAAACTCTCACCGACCTGCCTTGCTACTTTACCTGAAAATGATAATCACTGGGGCTGGGTTGCTGGCGGCGTTGCTGCACTGGTCGCAGGTGTGGCTATTGGCGTTGAAAATAACGGTGGCGGAGATTCCACTCATTCTTATACCCCCCCTACGCCCGACAATGGAGGCAACGTCACTCCGCCCGACGATGGCGGCGATGATGATGTAACCCCACCCGACGATAGCGGCGATGACAATGTAACCCCGCCTGACGATAGCGGCGATGACGATGTGACCCCGCCCGACGATGGCGGCGACGATGATGTAACCCCACCCGACGATAGCGGCGATGACGATGTGACCCCGCCCGACGATAGCGGCGATGACGATGTGACCCCACCCGATGATAGCGGCGATGACGATGTGACCCCGCCTGATGATAGCGGCGATGACGATGTGACCCCGCCTGACGATAGCGGCGATGACGATGTGACCCCGCCTGATGATAGCGGCGATGACGATGTGACCCCGCCTGACGATAGCGGCGATGACGACGACACGCCCACAGATAATTCTGTTACTACCTTCAGCAACGGCGTCACCATCGATAAAGGCAAAGACACCCTGGCCTTCGATAGCTTCAAACTGGATAACAGCAGCGTTCTCGAGGGCGCCGTGTGGGGTTATTCAAAACAGGATGACCAGTGGCAGCTCACCACCCCGGACGGTAAAACTCTGAACGTCACCGGCTGGGACGTGACCGACGCCAATGCCGCCGTGATTGAAGGCACCCAGGAAAACGGTCTCTACTGGAAGTACGACAGCCGGGGCTATCTGATCCTTGCCGACGATAAAACCACAGTTATCAGCGGCGATGACCAATCGAATACCTCCGCTCGCGGCATGGATATCAGCGGCCAGGGTCGCACCGGCGTGATTATTTCCGGCGATCGAACCGTCAACACGCTCACCGGGGACTCCAGTGTGGCCGACGGTGCCACCGGCATGGTTATCTCCGGCGAAGGCACCACCAACACCATTTCGGGCCACTCAACGGTGGACAACGCCACCGGCGCTCTGATTTCCGGCAGCGGCACTACCACCGATTTCTCCGGTGACATTACCGTGAGCGGCGGCGGCACCGCCATCATCATCGACGGCGACAACGCCACGATTAAAAATACCGGTACTTCTAACATCAGCGGCGCAGGCTCCACTGGCACCGTCATTGACGGCAATAACGCCCGCGTCAACAACGACGGTGATATGACCATCACCGACGGCGGTACCGGCGGTCATATTATCGGCGACAACGTGGTTATCGATAACGCCGGGAGCACCATCGTCAACGGCGCGGACTCTACGGCGCTGTATATCGATGGCGACAACGCGCTCGTTATCAACGAAGGTAATCAGACTATCTCCGACGGCGCCATCGGTACGCAAATTGACGGCGACGACGCCCATATCGCCAATACCGGCGATATCACGGTGGATGGCGCGGACTCTGCCGCCGTAGTTATCAATGGCGACAACGGCAACCTGACCCAGGCGGGTGATCTGCTGGTCACCGACAGCGCGATGGGTATCGTCACCAACGGCACCGGAAATGAAGCAAAAAATACCGGCAACGCCACCGTGCGCGATGATAATTCCGTGGGTTTTGTGGTCGCAGGGAAACAAAATACCCTCAAAAATAAAGGGAATATCGACGTTAGCCTGAATGGTACAGGTGCGCTGGTGAGCGGTCATACGTCACAGGTGATGCTGGATGGCGATATTAACGTTATTTCCGCGCAGGACAGCGATGGCGTATTCCGTGGCGCGACGGGCGTAAACGTGGGCGGCGACAGCAACACCGTAGATATCACCGGCAATGTGAATATGAGCGCTGAGTACGAACTGGATTCTCTGATCGCCAGCGATACCCCGCTAACCGGTGTCGTCGTCAGCGGCACCAACAATGAGATCACCCTGAATGGCGCACTTGGCATCAACGTCAACGATCTGTCGACAGTCAGTGAACAGTATCTGGACGTTATCGGCCTGAACGTTATAGGCGATGGCAACAACGTGGATATCAGCGGCGGTATCAACATTACCCATAACGAAAGTCCGAACGGAGACACCGTCACCGTCACGGGTATCAATATCGACGGCAACAGCGAAGTCACGCTGAGCGGCCATTCTACGGTGGATACGGCCACAGTAGTAGGCGGCAATGTCATACTGGCGCGAGTCAACAACGGCGGTTCCCTGATACTGGATGACGATTCAGCTATTGATATTAATGCCGATTATGTTAACACCAGCGCTTACACCAGCAATGCGCTATTAATCGCGGACGGCGAAGATTCATCTATTAAAAGCCAGGCCGATATCACAAGCTTCGGCGTGTACTCGATTATGCGCGCCGACAATGGCGCAGATATCAGCAATAGCGGAAATATTCTCATCTATGCAACCAGTAACAGCGGCGGCGATGACCGTACCGCCGTTACCCGCGCCGACGGCACGGGTGCAATGATTCATAACCAGTCTGGCGGCGATATCACTATCATATCCGACCAGCAACCGGTAAAGGTTAGCGGCATGGGCGCATACCCGGTGAAATGGTACTCCCACACCTTCTACGCAATGCTGGCGACAGGAAAAGGCGGTGGTGACGTCATTAACGATAAAGGCGCAACCATCCATTTACAGGGCGCAGGCGTGTATGGCGTTAGCGCCAGTAAAGGAACGGCGTTAAACGAAGGCGATATTTATCTGGACGGCTTTGTCCCGACGCTGGATGACGAAAACAACATCACCAGTACAAGTTACTGGTCACCATCGCAGCTGTATCTCACCAGTTCAGGCATGGTTGCAGGCTCAACAGACGGTGATGGCGACGCCACGGCCACCAATACCGGTACCATTAACGTTAATAACGCCGGGTTCGGTATGATGGCGCTCAACGGCGGCACCGCCATTAACCAGGGCATCATTAATCTCACCGCCGATGAAGGCGTCACCAAAACCGATGACAATCAACTGGTGGGCATGGCAGCGCTCAACGGCGGGCTCGTCATCAACGATACCACCGGTATTATTAATATTGACGCAGATTATGGTAAGCCTTTCCTGACTGACAGCAGCAGCACCGTGGTTAACTACGGCACCGTGTGTTTTGACAGTGACTGCCAGAGCAGCGACGAATATAACCCAACGGATGCCTATATTAGCCTGGCGATGTTTGACGGGGTCATCGCGGAGACGGGCGAAACGGTTAATCTCCCCCAGGATATGGTTATTCTGGGGAATGTATCCAATAAAGGAACGGTTAATGATTACCAGATCGTTATTAAAAATAGTGACGGTATTCTGACCAATAATGCATCCGGCATAATTAACAGTACCGTCACCATTAATGGCGGCACACTGGATAATAAAGGCACCGTCGTAAATACAGTGACACTCAACAGCGGTATACTGGATAACGAAGGCACCGTAAATGCAGTAACGCTCAACGGCGGCACCTTCAATAACGAAGGAACCGCTGATGCTCATATTGCAGTAAATAATGGTACGTTTAATAATCTTGCCGGGGGTAACGTTAACCGCAGCGCCACGCTCAGCAACTATGCGGTTGTGAACAACAACGGCACCTGGCAGCTGGGTTATCAGGGGGAAGGCTCCGATAAGAGCACGCTGGATCTTAATCAAAGCTCGGTGTTTAACAACAGCGGCGAATTTATTATTGATAATACCCAAAACGCGGTAAACATGCGTGGTGCAAGTACATTTTACAACACGGGCCATATGCAGTTAACTACATCGGCCTATAATGGCGCAATAAACGTCTGGAATGGTTCAGGTCATTTCATTAACGATGGTGTTGTGGACGCCACCACAAAATCGGTATTTGCCAGCGGCGGTAACGCCAACGGCGATTACGATTCCTTCTTCTGGAACCAGACGAACGGCGTTATAAATTATGATCTTGATGGCGGAGCCGTAGTCAAAATCGCCCACAGCAACTTCGTGGCACAAAACGACGGTACCATGAACGTTAGCGGCAATAACGCTTACGGCATGTACGGCAGCAAAAACGCGCAACTGGTCAATAACGGCACCATCAATCTGGGTACAAAAGGGACCACCGATACCGGCATGGTGGCCATGGCGCTGGATTCAGGCGCAACGGCTAGTGCGGTTATTGAGAACAACGGCATCATTAATATCTATGCCAGTGACTCTTATGCTTTCAGCGTGGCAGGCGCAGGGCATGTGGTCAATAACGGTACGGTCATCATTGACGATGGCGTAACGGGTTCCGGCCTGATCAAACAGGGCGACAGCGTCAACGTCGAAGGCATAAATGGTAATAACGGTAACGATACCGAAGTCCATTACACCGACTACCAGATACCAAACGATCCGGCGAATACCGTGGTTAACGCTTCCGGGAGCAGCGCTTCTTCCACCACCAACAACCTGTCCGGCTACGTGGTCGGCACCAGCGCCGACGGCAGCGCCGGTAAGCTTAAGGTCAGCAACGCCAGCATGAACGGCGTGGAAATCAACACCGGCTTTGCCGCAGGCACCGCCGACACCACCGTCAGCTTTGACAACGTGGTCGAAGGCAGCAACCTGTCTGACGCAGGCGCTATCCAGTCCACCACCGTGGTATGGAACGCCCAGGGAAGTACTGACAGCGACGGTAACATTGACGTCACGATGACCAAAAACGCCTATGCCGATGTGGCCACCGACGCCAGCGTTTCTGGCGTGGCGAGTGCGCTGGACGCCGGTTATACCAACAACGAGCTGTACACCAGCCTCAACGTGGGCACCACCGCCGAACTGAACAACGCCTTGAAACAGGTGAGCGGCGCTCAGGCAACCACCGTGTTCCGCGAAGCGCGCATCCTCAGTAACCGCTTCAACATGCTGGCCGACGCCGCCCCGCAGATGGGCAACGGCCTGGCGTTTAACGTGGTGGCGAAAGGCGACCCGCGCGCGGAGCTGGGCAACGACACCCAGTACGACATGCTGGCGCTGCGCCGGACGCTGGATTTGACCACAAGCCAGAATCTGACGCTGGAGTACGGTATTGCGCGTCTGGATGGCGACGGTTCGAAAACTGCGGGCGATAACGGCCTGACCGGTGGCTACAGTCAGTTCTTTGGTCTGAAGCACAGCATGGCGTTTGATGAAGGTCTGGCGTGGAACAACAGCCTGCGCTATGACGTCCACAACCTCGACAGCAGCCGTTTCGTCTCGTATGGCGATACCAACAAAGTGGCGGATTCCGACGTACGTCAGCAGTACCTTGAGTTCCGCAGCGAAGGGGCGAAAACCTTCACCCTGATGAGTGATACGCTGAAAGTCACGCCGTATGCCGGGGTGAAATTCCGTCACACGCTGGAAGATGGCTATAAAGAGCACAGCGCCGGAGATTTTAACCTGTCCATGAACTCTGGCAACGAAACGGCGGTAGACTCTATTGTCGGTCTGAAGCTGGATTACGCCGGGAAAGACGGCTGGAGCGCCACCGCTACCCTGGAAGGCGGCCCGAACCTGAGCTACAGCAAGAGCCAGCGTACAGCGTCATTACAGGGTGCGGCGGGTCAATCGTTCGGCATGGATGACGGTCAAAAAGGCGGCGGCGTTAATGGCCTGGCAACCATCGGCGTGAAATACAGCAGCAATGATACCGCGCTACATCTGGATGCGTACCAGTGGAAGGAAGACGGTATCAGCGATAAAGGCTTTATGCTTAACGTTAAGAAAACATTTCGTTAAATAAACGACATTATATAACACTAATACAGGCCGCTTATTATTAAGCGGCCTTTTTTAAATCAGATTTCCAGGTAAAGATGAAGTCCTTATTTGGACTACCTGCATGGTTTATTAATTGCTATCGTACTATACGCTAAATAGATCTTATATTTATTCCACCATTAGTGTTCGTTTTATCAACAAGGATTTTGACATGTTCAAATTTGTAAAAATTGCCGTTGTGGCAGGGGTTCTGGCAACGCTCACCGCCTGTACTGGTCATATCGAAAACAAAAAAAACAACTGCAGCTACGATTATTTGCTGCACCCTGCAATTTCTATTTCTAAAATTATTGGTGGTTGCGGCCCGGCTGCCGATCAATAATAGAAACGACTGCGCAGATACAAAAAAACCGGGATTTTCCCGGTTTTTTTACAGGTCTGATAAACGGTACGGCGCAGATGCCTTGTCCAACTTACGCTCGTTTGTAGGCCCGATAAGCTCGCGCCATCGGGCAAGCAATAACCCTTACGGTTTCGCCACAAAGCCAATGGCTTCGTAAACGGCTTTCAGCGTTTCGGCCGCACGTGCGCTGGCTTTTTCCGCCCCGTCTTTCATCACCTTCTGCAAGAACGCTTCGTCGTTGCGGAAACGGTGATAGCGCTCCTGCAACTCAGACAGCATTCCGGAAACCGCCTCCGCCACTTCGCCTTTCAAATGGCCATACATTTTACCTTCAAACTGTTTTTCCAGTTCAGGAATGCTCTGACCGGTCACGGCGGAAAGAATATCCAGCAGGTTAGAGACACCCGCTTTCTCTTTCACATCATAACGCACTACCGGCGGCTCGTCGGAGTCAGTGACCGCACGTTTGATTTTCTTCACTACCGATTTCGGATCTTCCAGCAGGCCGATCACGTTATTACGGTTATCGTCCGATTTGGACATTTTCTTCGTCGGCTCCAGCAGCGACATCACACGCGCGCCGGATTTTGGAATAAACGGTTCCGGTACTTTGAAAATATCGCCATACAGCCCGTTAAAACGCTGGGCGATATCGCGGCTCAGTTCCAGATGCTGCTTCTGATCTTCGCCTACCGGCACCAGATTGGTTTGGTACAACAGGATGTCTGCCGCCATCAACACCGGGTAATCAAACAGGCCGGCGTTAATGTTTTCCGCATAGCGCGCAGATTTATCTTTAAACTGCGTCATACGGCTCAGCTCGCCGAAATAGGTATAGCAGTTCAGCGCCCAGCCAAGCTGCGCATGTTCCGGCACATGGGACTGAACGAAAATAGTGCTCTTTTCAGGATCAATACCACATGCCAGGTACAGCGCCAGCGTATCCAGCGTCGCTTTACGTAGCTGCTGCGCGTCCTGACGCACGGTAATAGCATGTTGGTCTACGATGCAATAGATGCAATGATAGTCATCCTGCATGTTTACCCACTGACGCAATGCCCCCATATAGTTGCCAATGGTCAATTCACCTGAGGGCTGTGCGCCACTAAAAACGATGGGCTTAGTCATTTTTTATTTCCTGGTTATCGCTATGCGGAAGCCCAAGTGCGGGCAAAAGATCGTTAAAACTGTCATAAATGACGTCCGGCTCGCTAAGAGCGATCACTTCGCCATAATTGTAGCCGTATGTCAGGCCAACCGAAGGGCAACCCGCCGCTTTTGCAGCCTGAATATCATTACGCGAATCGCCGACAAAAAGCATCTGCTCCGGCATCATGCCCAGTCGGCTTGCCACCAGCAACAGCGGCTCCGGATGCGGCTTCTTATTTTGCACATCATCGCCGCCGATAACCACACTAAAGTATTTGGCGATATCAAGCGATTCCAGCAACGGCGCGACGAACGGCGTCGGTTTGTTGGTCACCAAACCTAATGACAATCCGCTGGCGTGCAGCGCGCCCAGCGTGTCGGCGACATGCGGAAATAAAAAGGTGCCTTCTTCCGCCACTTCGCCATAATACCTGTCGAACAGTTTACGCAGAATGCGTACCTGTTCCTCGGCAGGAATATCTTCATCAACGGGCGGTTTCCCCATCGTCTTACGCAGCGTGGCGCGCTCCTCGCGAGCCCAGGTCAGCGCGCGTTCCATCAATACGTCTGCGCCGTTACCAATCCAGGTAATCACGCGCTGCTCGCCCGCGACCGGCAGTTCCAGCGCATACAGCGCCATATCCACCGCCGCGGCAAGACCCGGCGCGCTATCCACCAGCGTACCGTCAAGATCAAAGGCGACGCCCCGAATATTCTGCAACTTATCCATGAGTTACCTTTGCCAGCTCACTGCGCATTTCATCAATCACTTTTTTGTAGTCGGGTTTATCGAAAATTGCCGACCCCGCAACAAACATGTCCGCACCTGCTGCGGCGATCTCGCCGATATTGTTCACCTTCACGCCGCCGTCCACTTCCAGGCGAATGTCGTAACCGGAGGCATCAATGCGGCGACGCACTTCGCGCAGTTTATCCAGCGTCTGCGGAATAAAAGACTGGCCGCCAAAGCCTGGGTTCACGGACATCAGCAGGATCACATCCAGTTTGTCCATGACGTAATCGAGATAACTGAGCGACGTTGCCGGGTTGAATACCAGCCCCGCTTTACAGCCGTGTTCTTTAATCAACTGTAGCGTGCGGTCAACATGTTCGGAGGCTTCCGGGTGAAAAGTAATGATGCTCGCGCCAGCGGCGGCAAAGTCGGGCACGATACGGTCGACTGGCTTGACCATCAGGTGGACATCAATAGGCGCGGTAATACCGTATTGACGCAGGGATTTCAGCACCATCGGGCCGATAGTCAGGTTCGGCACATAGTGATTATCCATGACGTCAAAGTGTACAACATCAGCACCGGCAGCCAGCGCTTTGGCGGTGTCTTCACCCAGGCGAGCAAAATCAGCCGACAGAATTGAGGGGGCAATCAAATACTGTTTCATCCGCTTCTCCTTGAGAATTATTTTCTTGCAGGCGTTGCGACTCCTGGTTGGTACAGAGCCAGCAGTTCGTCCACCTTTTTACGTGTGCCGCCGTTGCTGCTTATACTGCGTCTAACTTTGACGACATGCAATTTTGCGAGTTGATACCACTCGCGTGTGAGCGCCGTATCATGGTTGGAAATGAGCACCGGTATCCGGTTACTGACCAGATTCTCAGCGATTTCCGCCAAATGCGCTTGTTGCGTCAGGCTAAAACTATTGGTGTGATACGCTGTGAAGTTAGCCGTGGCGGACAACGGCGCATAAGGCGGATCGCAATAGACCACCGACGACTTGTCCGCACGCGCCATACTGTCTGCGTATGACTCACAGTAAAAGAACGCATTCTGCGCTTTTTCTGCAAAGTGGTACAACTCCGCTTCCGGGAAGTAAGGTCTTTTATAACGACCAAACGGTACATTAAATTCCCCGCGCAAGTTATAGCGACAGAGTCCGTTATAACCGTAGCGGTTCAGATATAAAAACAGTACCGCCCGACGAAAGGGGTCCTGGCAGGTGTTGAACTCCTCACGGAGTTGGTAATAGACCTCAGCCTGGTTAGTTTCAGGCATAAACAGCTCGCGCGAAGCCTGTACGTACTCGTCAGTACGTAACTTCACGATGTTATAGAGGCTAATAAGGTCGCTGTTGATATCGGCGAGGATATAACGAGAAAAGTCGGTGTTAAGAAACACCGATCCGGCACCCACAAAAGGTTCGACAAGGCACTCGCCTTTTGGCAAATGTCGTTTGATATCATCAAGCAGAGGGTATTTTCCCCCTGCCCACTTCAAAAAAGCGCGATTTTTTTTCATGCTGACTAACTAATTACACCTTCTCCGGCTGTGGAGAAAGCTCCGACAGCATCCTGCGCTTTAGGCTGTGCCGCGTTGCTTTACGGCGCATTTGACGGTAGCAAATGCGCCCCTCGCGCCTGTCCTGAACAAAAATAGCTGTCAGCGACACTCACAGGCAATTGCAGGACACAGCCTGGATTATTTCAGATCGGCCTGAACCTGATGCAACGGTTTTGCCCACGGGTTTTTCGCCTGCACATCGGCAGGTAAGGTGGACACCGCACGTTTAGCATCTTCTTTCGAAGCATACATCCCCGTTACCAGCACATACCACGGTTGTCCATTACGCGTCGTCTCGTATACCACATAATTTTTCAGGTTCTCTTTCTTCGCCCAACCGTTCAGGTTGTCGTAATTTGAAGAACTACTGAGCTGCAATGTGTAGTGGCTGGATGGCGCGCTCTTTAACGCGCCAACGTTGCCGGCGCTTTTCCCGCCGCCTGCGACAGGCGTTGTCGAGGCTTGCGCTGGCTTCGCGGTTTGTACCGGCGCAGTGCTTGCCGTCGCTGTCGGCGCAGCCGTCGTGGTGGTCGCTTTCGGCGTCGCGGCTGGCGCTGCCGGTTCCGTGCGTTTCACTGGCGCGACCGGTTTCTTCGGTTCCGCAGTGGTGGTTTTCGCCGTGGTCTGCGGTTTCTTAGGTTCAATGACGGCCTGTTTACGTTCCGGACGCGTGGTATGACGCTCACCAGGTTCGCTAACCGCCGCCTGACGCGTCGTGCTGCCATTGCGAACTGGCGCGACGGTTGCAGGCTCTGTCGGCAACGTAGAGTTCACCGCAACATTGTTCATCTGCTCTGGATTCTGCGTCAGCGCATTATTCAGATCGCCCTGCACTTCCACGCGCTGCTGACCGTCAGCGACCACAGGCGATTGTCCCTGCGTCGGCGTTGAAGAAATCGGCGGCAAAGAAATATTCTGCGACGTATTGCCCGCGGTTTGTTCTGCGGAGGTGGCGCCCGGCGCAGGCTGGGTCGCATTCGCCTGATCGGCGGCGTTACCGGAAAGATCGATACTCTTTTCGCCAGAGGCCGACGGCTCGCTGGAAGACGTTGAGGGGGCTTTCAGCGCGGAGCCGATACCGATAATCAATAGCAGCAGCACCAGTACACCAACGCCCATCATCATGTACTGACGAGAGGCTGGCTTATGGGCCGCTTTTTTACGCTTACGTGGACGGCGTTCAACACGCTCTTCGTCCACCGTATCGTCTTCATCGGATTCGTACTCTTCTTCAACTTCAGGTTCTTCACTACGCGCTTTACGCGTACGCGTCGGACGGCGATCGTCGGCATCCAGATCAACGTCATCAAAGTTGATCTGCGGCTCATTATCGCGTTCTGAAGATTGACGAGAACGACCAGTACGACGATCGCTGGGATCGGGTTTCAGCTCGTCTTCTGGTTTGAATTCATCCATTTAACACCCCACTCAAAGGTTAATGCTTACGACATTGCACATAACCTGAAGCTAAAAGACTGACATCTACGCAATATCAGTCTGACCTTTCTTGTTGTTACGCCTGCTGACAGTCAGCAATCGCGCTAAGAACGACTTCGTGCGACACTCCGCCGCGCACTTCACTTTTCCCTATGGCCAGCGGAAGCACTAAACGCAGCTCCCCCGCTAACACTTTTTTATCTCGCAGCATGTGCGGCAAATAGTCCTGCGCGGACATCTCGCAAGGGCCATTGACTGGCAACCCGGCCCGTTCGAGTAGAGCGATGATGCGCTGCGTATCAGCAGAACTGAACTGCCCCAAACGCTCGGATGCGCGCGCAGCCATCACTATACCTGCGGCAACGGCTTCACCATGTAACCAATTGCCATATCCCATTTCCGCTTCAATGGCGTGGCCAAAGGTATGTCCAAGATTCAGTAAAGCACGTAAGCCCGCTTCACGCTCGTCGGCGGCAACAACTTCGGCTTTCAGCTCGCAACAACGACGAATACAGTACGCCATCGCCGGGCCGTCCAGACGCAATAGCGCATCCAGATTATCCTCAAGCCAGGTGAAGAAGTCTGCGTCGAGTATAATGCCGTATTTGATCACCTCTGCCAGTCCCGATGCCAGTTCGCGTGCGGGAAGCGTTTTCAGGCAATCAAGATCGACAACCACAGAAGCGGGTTGGTAAAACGCGCCAATCATGTTTTTGCCAAGGGGATGGTTGACGGCGGTTTTCCCGCCCACGGAAGAATCAACCTGCGACAGTAAGGTAGTTGGCACCTGGATGAAACGTACGCCTCGCTGGTAGCTGGCCGCCGCAAAACCGGTGAGATCGCCAATCACGCCGCCGCCAAGCGCGACCAGCGTGGTATCACGACCATGCGGTTTTTTCAGTAACGCCGTAAACACCGTATCCAGCACCGTCAGGCTCTTATACTGCTCGCCGTCAGGAAGAATCACGCTGTCTACGTTAACGCCCGCCCGTTCGAGTACGCCGCGAACCTTGTCCAGATAAAGCGGCGCCAGGGTTTCGTTGGTCACTAACATGACCTGATCGCCTGATTTCAGCGGCAAGAATGAAGCTGGTTCGTTAAACAAACCAGCCGCGATGGTGATCGGGTAACTACGTTCCCCGAGAGTGACTGTAATCCTCTCCATGACGCGACATCCACCTTAGTTACTTGTGCCCGCTTACCCAGCGTATTCTGCTTGAATTAGTTGCTTTCCAGCATATGAATAATCTGGTTTGCCACAACCTTAGCGCTTTGATCGTCGGTGCGAATGGTGACGTCGGCAATCTCTTCGTACAGCGGATTGCGTTCGTTAGCCAGCGCTTCCAGAACTTCGCGAGGCGGCGCTTCAACCTGCAACAGCGGGCGTTTTTTATCACGCTGCGTGCGCGCCAGTTGTTTTTCGATGGTCGTTTCAAGGTAGACCACGACGCCACGCGCGGAGAGACGGTTACGCGTTTCACGCGATTTTACAGAGCCACCGCCGGTTGCCAGCACAATACCCTGTTTTTCCGTCAATTCGTTGATAACTTTTTCTTCACGATTACGGAAGCCGTCTTCACCTTCAACATCGAAGACCCAGCCCACATCAGCTCCGGTTCGTTTCTCAATCTCTTGATCAGAATCGTAAAATTCCATATTGAGTTGTTGAGCTAACTGGCGCCCAATAGTGCTTTTTCCGGCACCCATAGGCCCAACCAGAAAGATATTGCGTTTCTCTGCCATTTTTTCGGTACTACTAAGACTATTCGTTAATGGTAAACCCGCTTCACAGACACCCAGCGCAGCAGGACATGAACTGAAACCTCATAAGATATTGCGAGAGTCAGACTGAAAATTATCTCAATACTCAAGCGGGTTTGGCAACTGAATAAATCACCAAGCCTGATTGTTGCAAAACCCGAGTTAGCGTTGCCGGATGGCGACCAGAACAACATATCCGGCCTACAAATTGCTCTACTTTCAAACAATTGTGCGAAATCCGCAGAACCAATACGTCTGCATCAGCGGACATTCAGCCGTTTATCATCGGTCTTATGCACACCTTCGGCAAGGCAAAGCGCATTAATCAATGCGTCAGCAACGAAAAGCACGACTCTCAAATCGGTACTCCTTGTATGCTAAATACATCCGCACGTCAAATCCCGCAGATGCGTTCAGTGCAAAAACAGCGCTTTTTTATGCATAAATTATTCTGTCGCCACCAGTCTGGGGGTGATAAACACCACTAATTCGCGTCGCTCGTCCTCTTTGCCGTCATGGCGGAAGAGCTGACCAAGCCAGGGAATATCCCCCAACAGCGGCACGCTATCGCTACCCGATTTATTTTTTCGCGAAAAAATGCCGCCCAGCGCCAGCGTCTCGCCGCTTTTTACCTCTACCTGCGTTTCAATTTCCTGTTTATCTATCGCCAGCACTTCGCCGTCAGCCTGTTGTAGTACCTGACCGGGAACATTCTGGCTGATATGTAACTTCAGGCGGATGCGCCCTTTTTGCAAAACGGTGGGCGTCACCTCCATTCCCAGCACCGCTTCTTTAAATTCAACGGAGGTCGCGCCGCTTTCGCCGCTGGAAACCTGATAAGGAATTTCGCTGCCTTGCTTGATACTGGCTGGCTGCAGATGGGAAGCCAGCAGCCGGGGGCTGGCGATAATATCCAACTGCTGCTTTTGCTCCAGCGCTGACAGTTCCAGATCCAGCAAGCGTCCGTTAATGCGCCCGATGTTAAACCCGACGCGTGAGGTGGCGGCGGCGACGGATAAATCACTGGAAAGCGTCGTCACGTCACCCACCGCGCCCGCTTGCGTCGCGTCAGCCAGCGTCCACTTTACGCCCAGTTCCCGTAGACTCTTTTCGTTAATGGTGACGATATGCGCCGCCAGCTCCACCTGCGCCACCGGCAGATCCATTTGCGATACCCATTTTTCCAGCTCCGCCAGGACCGCGCGGTTATCGCGCAACAGCAGGCGGTTGGTGCGCTTATCTACCATGATGGTTCCCTTCGCGCTCAGGAGTTTCTCGCCCGCTTTCGCCAGTTCGCCGGCATCGGCGTATTGCAGGCTAATGCTGCGGTTTTCCAGCGGTAAATTAGCCTGAAGCCTTAACCGCTCGGCATCCTGCCGCGCACTATGTTCTTTCTGCCAGGCCTGTGAATGAACATGGAGAATATTCCCCTCCTGACGCAGCACCAGCCCCGCGCTATTGACCACCGTCTGTAGCGCCTGTTTCCATGGCACATCCGTCAGATGTAGCGATAATGTCCCGCTGACGTCCGGCGACACCACCAGATTCTGCCGCTCCTGCTCGGCTAAAGCCTGCAAAACCTGCACCACAGGGACGTCATCAACCACCAGCGTCACTTTCGCCGCTTTTCCCGCCTGCACGGCGGGCATCAAGGCTATCAGTATTATGGCTATCCATCGCTTCATTGTCCGCTCCCTGACGTAGCCACCGCCACTGCGGCGGCGCACAATTTTTACCGGTCGTTAACGTTAAGGCTTCCGCCGTCAGGCGGACAATCGTCCAACCGTTTTCCAGCGTCTGCCCTTCTTCCACTCGTCGCCATTTTTGCTGACTGTCTTTAAGAATGCCTGTCCATCGCTCGCCTTTACGCACCGCGCCCTGATACCGCCACTGCGAGAGTTCCGCTATCCGGCAGCGATCTTCCGGCGGGCGGAAGGGATCGCGCATTCCCGTCAACGTCAGCAAACAAAAACAGAGCAATACACTGCGGCTAGCCTTCATTCGCCAGGCGCTCCAGTTGCAGAGTCATCAATAATTCCGCCCCCTCTTTACGCAATGAAAACCGACTTACGATCATCTCGCTTTCGGCCAACCGGACAAACAGCGACGGCACCGCATCCCAGGACGTTTTCAGCGCCATTTCTCCCCCCTGCGCCGATGGCTGCCAGTGCAGCAAACTCAGGGGAGGCGCCTGGAAATCTAACGGCGAAAAAGGACGCGGATTTTCAACGGTGCCCCCGAAAAGCGGTTCAGCCGCGATGCTCAGACGGCGCAGATTACGCCACTGTTGCCGGGCGGCCTCGCGCTGCTGGCTTAACCGCGTTTGTTGCGTATCCAACGTCTTCCAGCCGGGATAGCCCACAGATGACGCGACCGTCAGCGTCAGGCACAGCACGCCTGCACACCAACAAAAAACCCGACCACGGCGCGACATCCCGTACCAGATATCAAAGAGCGCGTTCACGGGCGGCGCTCCTCGTTAACTGATAATGGAACTGCCAGCGCCCTTGCGCATCCTGCCGCGTGGCGCCCGTGCGGTTTAGCGGAAAACTGACATAGTGACGAAGCGATGTCTCAAGCGTGAGCAGGGCGTCAAACGTTCTCGCCAGCCCTTCCAGCTCTAGCGTCTCTTGCTGATAATTGAGGCTTGTCAGCCATGCCTGCTCTGGCAACAGGTTGGCAAGGTCAATCAAGATAGATTGCCAGGCTTGCGTCAGTTCACGCTGCGCCTGACGTTGTAATCGCGCCTGTTGCTGTCGCTGACGCTGCTGCAACTGCGGTATGTTCGCCGCAAGCGCTGTCGTGCGTCCGTTTTCCGCCGTCAGTAGCAGCTCGTTAATCCTCCCCTCCTGCCAAAAAACCAACCGGGCGATCGTCGCGAGGCTTGCTATCAGCAGCAGGGACGCGCCCCATACCACGCACCACAGCCGCAGACGCGCTACGTAATGTTGGCGCCGCCAGGGGAGCAAATTGACAGAATGCGCCATCAGCGTATCTCCCCCATGGCTAAACCCAGCGCAATCGCAAAGCGATAACCGTCCGGCGGAACCGGCGGTTGGCGGACGGTAACGGCGCGCCAGGGGTCGAATTCGCCTTCGGCGCATAATGAAATATGTTCCGGCACGACGGATAATGTTGCGGCAAGGTCATGCAGCGTCGTCGCCTCGCGCGCCGATTTACGCCCCCACGCATAGCGCGTCGCCCACAGCCACTGGCTCTCATCGCGCCAGACCAGACATTGCCGCCCCGAAGGTATAAACGGCAGCAAGCGCTGTAACGCACAGGCATCGGGCGTTACAGCAGCGATGCGCACATTGAGCGTTTGCGCCAGCGTTAACAGCGCTGAAATTTCTTTGCTTTGCACGGCGGTAACGTTGAACGCGGGGCTTAACGCATCGTCCTGAAAGTCGAAACGCAATAAGTCCGGATCCATATCCAGCTCACGCGCCATCGTTTGTGAAAGCCATGCGATTTGCTCACGTTCCCGCAGCCGCATCGGCGGATGTGGAAAAGCGCGTTGCAATGTCCGATTTGCGGGAAAAGAGAGATAAATACGGTGACGCAGCGGCAGCTCACGACTCCAGGGTCGCAGTACGTGAGCCAGCGATTGCGGGTCAGGAATCGTACCCTCTGCCGTGGAGGCGTTCATCAGCGGCAGTCGCCACCAACGTTGCAGAGACCAGTCCGATGCGCCGCGAATAACGGCGATGGCCAGCGCTTCATGCTGCTGAATGTGCAATCCTATTTGCCAGGTTTTAAAAGCCATAACGGTCGATCTCCTTATCACCCGTCGCGTTAACGGGTATATCAATGCGTCTGGCTTGCCTTTATACTACCGCGCGTTTGTTTATAAACTGCCCAAATGACACTAAATGGGAAATCTCCAGTGAAGTTCGTAAAGTATTTATTGATCCTTGCAGTATGTTGCATCCTGCTGGGAGCAGGCTCGATTTATGGCCTTTATCGCTATATTGAGCCACAGCTACCTGACGTCGCGACATTGAAAGATGTGCGTTTGCAAATTCCGATGCAGGTTTACAGCGCGGATGGCGAACTTATCGCGCAATATGGCGAAAAACGTCGTATTCCCGTTACGCTCGATCAAATTCCGCCGGAAATGATCAACGCCTTTATCGCCACCGAAGATAGCCGCTTTTATGAGCATCACGGCATTGACCCGGTAGGTATTTTCCGTGCGGCCAGCGTCGCGCTCTTCTCCGGTCACGCATCGCAGGGAGCAAGTACCATTACCCAGCAACTGGCGCGAAACTTCTTCCTTAGCCCCGAACGCACGCTGATGCGCAAGATCAAGGAAGCGTTTCTGGCGATTCGTATTGAGCAGTTGCTGAATAAAAATGAGATCCTCGAACTCTATCTGAACAAGATCTATCTCGGCTACCGCGCCTATGGCGTTGGCGCGGCGGCACAGGTCTACTTTGGTAAGACGGTCGACCAGCTTAGCCTAAGCGAAATGGCGGTTATCGCCGGGCTACCTAAAGCGCCTTCTACCTTTAACCCGCTCTACTCGATGGATCGGGCGATAGCGCGCCGTAACGTAGTGCTTTCGCGAATGTTAAGCGAGGGATATATCACTCAGGCGCAGTACGATCAGGCCCGTAGCGAACCTATCGACGCAAATTATCACGCGCCGGAAATCGCCTTCTCCGCGCCTTATCTATCGGAAATGGTGCGCCAGGAAATGTATAACCGTTATGGCGAAAGCGCCTACGAAGATGGTTATCGTATTTACACGACCATCACCCGCAAAGTGCAGCAGGCCGCGCAACAGGCGGTACGTAATAACGTGCTGGACTATGACATGCGCCACGGTTATCGCGGCCCGGCGAATGTGCTATGGAAAGTGGGCGAAACGGCGTGGGACAGTAAAAAAATTACCGATACGTTGAAAGCGTTGCCGACCTACGGACCGCTGCTTCCCGCCGTGGTCACCAGCGCTAATCCGCAAGAGGCGACCGCTGCGCTTGCCGACGGTACGTCCGTTTCGCTACGTATGGAAGGAATGCGTTGGGCGCGGCCTTACCGCTCGGATACACAGCAGGGGCCGACGCCGCGTAAAGTTACCGATGTCGTCCAGACAGGTCAGCAAATCTGGGTTCGTCAGGTGGATAACGACTGGTGGCTGGCGCAGGTACCGGAAGTGAACTCCGCGCTGGTTTCGCTTAACCCGCAAACAGGCGCGGTACTGGCGCTGGTCGGCGGTTTCGATTTTAATCAGAGTAAATTTAACCGCGCGACGCAAGCTTTGCGTCAGGTGGGGTCGAACATCAAACCGTTCCTCTACACCGCCGCAATGGATAAAGGGCTGACGCTCGCCAGTATGCTCAACGATGTGCCGATTTCCCGCTGGGACGCCGGGGCAGGTTCAGACTGGCGTCCGAAAAACTCCCCGCCGCAGTACGCCGGACCGATTCGTTTACGCCAGGGGCTGGGGCAGTCGAAAAACGTGGTGATGGTACGCGCCATGCGCGCCATGGGCGTCGACTATGCGGCGGAGTATCTGCAACGCTTCGGCTTCCCGGCGCAGAATATCGTGCATACCGAATCGCTGGCGCTGGGCTCCGCCTCCTTCACGCCGATGCAGGTTGCGCGCGGTTATGCGGTGATGGCGAACGGCGGTTTCCTGATCGACCCGTATTTCATCAGCAAGATTGAGAACGATCAGGGCGGCGTGATCTTCGAAGCGAAACCGAAAATCGCCTGCCCGGAGTGCGATATCCCGGTCATTTACGGCAATACGCAGAAATCCGACGTGCTGGAAAACACCAATGTGGAAGAGGTCGCGGTTTCGCAAGAGCAGCAAAACAGCGCCGTACCGATGCCTGAGCTGGAACAGGCAAACCAGGCGCTGGTCGCGCAAAACGGCACGCAGGAATACGCGCCGCATGTGATCAATACGCCGCTGGCGTTTCTGATCAAAAGCGCGCTGAACACCAATATCTTCGGCGAACCCGGCTGGATGGGTACCGGTTGGCGTGCGGCGCGCGACCTTAAACGTCGCGATATCGGCGGCAAAACCGGTACGACCAACAGCTCGAAAGACGCATGGTTCTCCGGCTATGGTCCTGGCGTCGTCACTTCCGTATGGATCGGCTTTGACGATCACCGCCGTGATTTAGGCCGCACCACCGCTTCCGGCGCGATCAAAGATCAAATCTCCGGCTATGAGGGCGGCGCGAAGAGCGCGCAACCTGCATGGGACGCCTATATGAAAGCCGTGCTGGAAGGCGTGCCGGAACAGCCGCTAACGCCGCCGCCGGGCATCGTCACGGTGAATATCGACCGCAGTACCGGACAACTGGCGAGCGGCGGTAACAGCCGTGAAGAGTATTTCATCGAAGGCACGCAGCCGACACAACAGGCGGTACACGAGGTGGGAACTACCATTATTGATAATGGTGAAACACACGAACTGTTCTGATCAAAAAAGGCGCTCCGGCGCCTTTTTTATTGTGTTTAGCGGATGACGGCGAACGGGGAGACAAACTTTCCGTTGGCTTGATCAACGCCGCGCCATCAGGCAATTCGGCCCTGCGCTTTCAACCACTCGCGTACCAGAAACAGCGCGCTGACGTTGCGGGCCTCGTTAAAATCGGGGTCTTCCAGCAGATCCATTAAATGCGCCAGCGGCCAGCGTACCTGCGGCAATGGCTCAGGCTCGTCGCCTTCCAGCGACTCCGGATAGAGATCTTCCGCCACCACGATATTCATTTTGCTGGAAAAATAAGAGGGCGCCATGCTGAGTTTTTTTAAGAAGGTCAGGTTATGCGCGCCAAACCCGACCTCTTCTTTGAGCTCCCGGTTCGCCGCTTCAAAAACGGTCTCGCCCGGGTCGATCAATCCTTTCGAGAAGCCCAGCTCATAGGATTCGGTTCCCACCGCATACTCACGAATAAGAATCAGATGCTCATCAACGATCGGCACAATCATTACCGCCTCACGGGTTGATGGTCGCATACGTTCATACACGCGACGCACGCCGTTGCTGAACTCCAGATCCACGCTTTCTACGTTAAACAGTCGGGATTGTGCGACGGTTTCCACTTTCAGAATGGTGGGTTTTTGTAATGATTTGCTCATTGTGAGAATCTTTGCAGTGTAATCTGTGGTCATTGTGCGACATACCGCACGGTTTCGGCAATGCGAATTGCCGTTTATTTACATTTATGTAACGTAATAAAAATTAATTCTTATTTCAAATTAAAAGTCAATAGGTTGAAATAACTCCAGGAATTTGCTGATATTCCGTTTTTGGTGGTATTGCTATGATTTGCCTTCACTGGGATGCGCTTTACAATGCTCAAGTTCAACTCCACGCTTGCCGATAGCCAACCACAGAAAAATGTTTATTGGACAGGGTGCGACTGACCACGCCTGACAGACTTAGTAAGATGGGGAAAGCATGAGCACCATTCTGATTTTTATAGCTGCTTTGCTGGCCTGCTCTCTACTGGCAATATGGCGGTTCCGGGTAAAGTCCAGACGAGGGAGCTTACCGTGGATCAGCGCCTTTCAGGACGCGCAAACGCGTAAACTGTTGCCCGAAGAGCGCAGCGCGGTAGAAAACTATCTCGATAACCTTAGCCAGATCCAGCAAGTTCCGGGGCCGACAGGCGCCAGTGCTGCGCCCATCTCGCTGACGCTGAACGCGGAAAGCAACAGTGTCGTGATACTGACCCACTCCATCACCCGCTACGGCATTACCACTGACGATCCTAATAAATGGCGCTACTACCTCGACTCCGTCGAAGTCCATCTGCCGCCTTTCTGGGAACAGTACATCAATGATGAAAACAACGTTGAGCTGATCCTCACGGATACGCTGCCGCTGGTGATCTCTTTAAACGGCCATACGCTGCAAGAGTATATGCAGGAGTCGCGCGGCTACGCGCTACAGAATACGGCCTCTACGCAGGCGTCGATTCGCGGCGAAGAGAGCGAGCAGATTGAGCTGTTGAATATCCGTCAGGAGACCCACGAAGAATATGCGCTCAGCCGCCCGGCTGGCTTGCGCGAAGCGTTGTTAATCGTCGCCTCCTTTTTGTTATTCTTTTTCTGTCTGATAACGCCAGACGTTTTTGTACCGTGGATGATAGGCGGCGCTATCCTGCTGCTGGCAGCCGGACTTTGGGGACTTTTTGCGCCGCCGTCGAAAAGCGCGCTGCGGGAAATTCACTGTCTGCGGGGAACGCCCCGCCGCTGGGGACTGTTTGGGGAGAATAATCAGGAGCAGATTAACAATATTTCGCTGGGCATCATCGACCTTATTTACCCTGCCCACTGGCAACCCTACATTACGCAGGATCTTGGGCAACAAACGGATATTGATATTTACCTTGATCGCCATGTCGCCCGCCAGGGCCGTTTTTTATCCCTGCATGATGAAGTGAAAAACTTTCCGTTGCAGCACTGGTTACGCAGCACTGTTATTGCTATCGGTTCGCTGCTGGTGTTGTTTATGCTGCTGTTCTGGATCCCGCTGGATATGCCAATCAAGTTCACGCTCTCGTGGATGAAAGGCGCGCAAACCATTGAAGCGACAACGGTAAAACAGCTTGAAAAAGCTGGCGTGCGGGTGGGCGATACGCTGCATCTGAGCGGTAAAGGAATGTGTAATATTCATTCCGGCGCGACCTGGAGCGGCCAGTCTAACTCACCGTTTATGCCGTTCGATTGCTCGCAAATCATCTGGAATGACGCGCCTGCGCTACCGCTGCCGGAATCAGACCTGGTGAATAAAGCGATGGCGCTAAGCCAGGCGGTAAATCGTCAGCTCCATCCCAAACCCGAAGACGACTCGCGCGTCAGCGCATCTTTACGCTCCGCGATCCAAAAATCGGGCATGGTATTATTAGATGACTTTGGCGATATTGTTCTGAAAACCGCTGATTTGTGCGCGGCGGAAGACGAGTGCGTGCGCCTGAAAAATGCGCTGGTTAATCTCGGTAACAGTAAGGACTGGAACGCGCTGGTGAAACGCGCGAACGCCGGCAAACTGGACGGCGTCAACGTGCTGCTACGCCCCGTAAGCGCAGAGTCGCTGGAAAATCTGGTCACGACCTCAACGGCGCCGTTTATTTCTCGCGAGACCGCGCGTGCCGCCCAGTCGCTGAATAGCCCCGCTCCCGGCGGATTCCTGATCGCCAGCGATGAAGGCAGCGAACTGGTTGATCAGGCCTGGCCGTCAACGCCGCTGTATGACTATCCCGCGCAGGAACAGTGGAGCGCCTTCCAGCGTCTGGCGCAAACGCTCATGCAGACGCCATTTAGCGCCGAGGGCATTGTCACCAGCGTGTATACCGATGCCAACGGCACGCAGCATATCAGCCTGCATCGTATCCCCGATAAATCCGGCTGGTGGCGTTACCTCGGCACCACGCTGCTGATGCTGGCAATGATAGTGAGCGCGGTCTACAACGGCATTCAGGCGTTCAGACGTTACCAACGCCACCGTACCCGTATGGCGGACATCCAGGAATACTATGAAAGCTGCCTCAATCCCAGGTTAACTGTCTCTCCGGAAAATCTCATCTGATAGCGCCGCCGTGCGACAGGGTATGCTACCCTGTCGCGCAAATTGCGTTACCCTGGAGTTCCCCATGCATATTGATATTGACTGGCAAAACGTGGATACCGTTTTGCTGGATATGGACGGCACGCTGCTCGATCTCGCGTTCGATAACTATTTCTGGCAAAAGCTGGTACCGGAAACCTACGGCGCGCAGCAGGGTATTTCGCCGCAGGACGCGCAGGAATATATTCGCCAGCAGTATCATGCCGTACAGCATACGCTAAACTGGTACTGTCTGGATTACTGGAGCGAGCGTCTGGGTCTGGATATTTGCGCCATGACGACGGCGCAAGGGCCGCGCGCCGTTTTGCGCGACGATACCGTACCGTTTCTGAATGCGTTAAAAGCCAGCGGGAAACGTCGGATTCTGCTCACCAATGCGCATCCACATAACCTGGCGGTGAAGCTGGAGCATACCGGTCTGGCCTCACACCTTGATTTATTACTTTCCACCCACACATTTGGTTATCCCAAAGAGGATCAGCGGTTATGGCGCGCTGTCACTGAGGAAACGGGAATAAGCGCAGAGAAAACGCTGTTTATCGATGACAGCGAACCGATTCTCGACGCCGCCGCCCGGTTTGGTATTCGCTACTGTCTTGGCGTGACGAATCCCGATTCCGGCCTGGCGGAAAAGCACTATACGCGCCATCCGTCCCTGAACGACTACCGCCGTCTGATCCCCTCGCTGATGTGAAGGAGACGCCATGAAAGAAAAGTCCTCCGTTGAGGTCAGACTGGATAAATGGCTGTGGGCCGCGCGTTTTTATAAAACCCGCGCGCTGGCCCGCGAGATGATTGAAGGCGGTAAGGTGCATTACAACGGCCAGCGCAGTAAGCCGAGCAAAATCGTCGAGCTGAACGCAACCCTTACCCTGCGTCAGGGAAATGACGAACGGACGGTGATCGTTAAAGCCATCACCGAACAGCGCCGTCCGGCCAGCGAAGCCGCCGCGCTGTATGAAGAGACGGCGGAAAGCGTGGAAAAACGCGAAAAAATGGCGCAGGCGCGCAAGCTTAACGCCCTGACCATGCCGCATCCGGACAGGCGACCGGACAAGAAAGAGCGCCGCGACCTGTTACGATTTAAACACGGCGACAGCGAATAACTGTCACCCGCAAGAGAGATGATTATGCCGCAACATGACCAATTACATCGTTATCTGTTTGAAAACTTTGCCGTTCGCGGCGAGCTGGTGACCGTTTCGGAAACCTTGCAACAGATCCTCGACAATCATACCTACCCGCAGCCGGTGAAAACCGTACTGGCCGAACTGCTGGTCGCCACTAGCCTGCTGACCGCGACGCTGAAGTTTGCCGGTGACATTACGGTACAGCTCCAGGGCGACGGGCCGTTAAGCCTGGCGGTGATCAATGGCAATAATCAGCAGCAGATGCGCGGCGTGGCTCGCGTTCAGGGCGACATCCCTGACAATGCGGATCTCAAAACGCTGGTTGGCAACGGCTATCTGGTGATCACCATTACGCCGGAAGAGGGTGAACGCTATCAGGGCGTGGTGGGTCTGGAAGGCGATACTCTGGCGGCGTGCCTGGAAGATTACTTCCTGCGCTCCGAGCAGTTGCCGACGCGCCTGTTTATTCGTACCGGCGATGTCGACGGTAAACCGGCGGCAGGTGGAATGTTGCTCCAGGTGATGCCGGCACAGAACGCGCAGGCGGAGGATTTCGACCATCTGGCCATGTTGACGGAAACCATTAAAAGCGAAGAGCTGCTGACGTTACCGGCAAATGACGTGCTGTGGCGTTTGTATCACGAAGAAGAAGTCACGCTCTACGATCCGCAAGATGTTGAATTCAAATGCACCTGTTCACGCGAACGTTGCGCGGGCGCGCTGAAAACATTGCCGGATGAAGAAGTGGACAGCATTCTGGCGGAAGAAGGCGAAATCGATATGCACTGCGATTACTGCGGCAATCATTATCTGTTCAATGCGATGGATATCGCGGAGATCCGTAACAACGCCTCTCCTGCCGATCCACAGGTTCACTAATCGCCTCGTAGTCAGCAACGTCATTGCCTGATGGCGCTGCGCTTATCTGGCCTACAGCATCCCGCTCCGTAGGCCGGATAAGGCATTTATGCCGCCATCCGGCAAAAAGCTTACTCGTTGTAGTAATCCACATCCAACCGCTTACCATCAACAATGATATCGCGCCAGGCTTTGGGGGCTGAGTCTAACCGATGCCCGGCAATCGCGTGCAACAGTTGCGTCTTAGAAAACCCGTCCGGCAATCGGGCGAACGCTTTCTGCGTCCATTTCCCCTCTTTTAAGCCGTAGACCTGGCTCTCGGCAACAATAAAGTTATACAGCACCTGCTCAGGCTGACCGTCGCCGTTAAGATCCTGACTCACCAGCACGCAGGCATCCGGTTCAAGGCAGGAATCGTCCGAATAACTCTGCTCTTTGACAAACGCCCAAAATGCGGCATCCGGCTTCTGGCTACCGGGCGCAATCATCACCACCCGCGCTAAATCGTCCGCCGTCGGAGAGATCTTATTTCTCTGCAAAAACGTCATCAGTTCACGATTGCGCTTTCTGTTCTGCGTAAACGCCTCGTCATCCCGCAACGATTTCAGCGCTTCCTGGCCAGGTTTACCGCTGTGATCCAGCATATACAGGCTGATCTGATCCGCAGTAATTTTACCGCTATGGTAACGCGCCATATGGCTGTTGACGCTAATACGCCAGACATCAAGTACAGGCGAGGCCAGCAACAGCAATATCACCAGTGTCAACAAAGAGACGCTCAGTATCACCTTGCCTTGCCACTCACCAGGGTCGCGTCCGCGGCGTAACAGACCGATCAGATAACCGAAGGACCATACCAGCAAGACAGACACCGTCAGCGCGCCATACAGACGATCCGGCGTCCAGCCGTATTGCTGAATGCGTACCCATAACGCCCAGCCCGCCAGCAGCATATATATCGGGGCAACGCACAGCGAGGCGCTAATCATGCCGCGTAGTACGCGCGGATAGGGTAATACGCGCTTTTGCGGTTCGTTGACAATCGCCACGAGGAGCAGCAGCATCAGCGTCAGCGTGGATAGCAGCCCCGCAGCGGAAACACGCGCAGAAATCGCCTCCAGTCCGGTAAAGGGTAACGTCACAATAAACAGCAATGCCAGCAGCGACACCACCGGCAGTAAACCCGTCGCGATCAGCGTCAGCAGCTTTTGCACCGCCGCCACAAGGCGCGACTGCGTGCGGGCGAGAATGACCGCCAGCGCCGTAATCAGGCCGATGGTCACATAAATAAAGGCTTCAGTTTCAAAGAAGAGGGTGCTGAAAAAGCGGATGCCCACCAGCCTGAATAGCGCGCTCCAGAGCAGAAGCACCAGCCAGAACAGTCCGTTGGCGACCAGGACGATAAACAATGTCAGTACGTTATGCCATAACCGCATATAAAACTGGGGATAACGCGCCGAACCGGTTTGCGAATGTAGCTGATATTGCATCCAGGGTAATACCAGCATCGCCATCAACACAAGCCGGAGACCATACAGCCAGAGGAGCTCGGCCAGGCGCCATTTCTCCACCGTCTCAACCTGCCATTTCAGCCAGCCGCTCATTGCCAGCACGACCACAAAGGTCAGCCCCAGCCAGCCCCACAGCGCGCGCTGTTTAAAAGAGACCATGGTAAGCAATAGCATTGACGACAACGCTATCGTCGCAGGCATACCATAGAACAGCCAGTCGCTATTTTGTGGTACCAGCCAGGCCATCAGCAGGTAGCACAAGACGCCCTGCAGCAAACCGGTGAGCAACATACCCCAGCGAGTAGTACGTGAAAGCGCTACACTTTCCATGTCGTTATCCAGAATGATGAGAAAGCCGCATTATTGCATCATCTGTTCACCGCCAGGCGTCGTCATGCATAATTCAGAAAAAAACGCAGAGAGGTGAATCGATATTGTTAATGTTGGTGTTACGTAACTTTCTTACATGAATGCGATTACAGTCACATTATGCCGGTCAAAAACACTTCCTTTTAACGTTTTCAGAACATTTTCCACAACAAAAGTAGGTTTCCTGCCATAATAACCGCCGCTGCGTGACAGGAGTCACAGTGTTTTTCGTCAATCGTGATTTTGTCCAGATACGTAAATCTATGAGCCTTGTCGCGGTTAACCAACCTCAAAAAACCTTACTATTTTCGGTAATATATATTGGCTAAGGAGCAGTGATATGCGCGTTAACAATTTAACCCCGCAAGATCTCAAGGCTTATGGTATCAACGACGTCCAGGATATCGTTTACAATCCCAGCTACGACACCCTTTATCAGGAAGAACTTAATCCTGGTCTGGAAGGCTATGAGCGTGGCGTGTTAACTAACCTGGGCGCTGTTGCCGTTGATACCGGTATTTTTACCGGTCGTTCGCCTAAGGATAAGTATATTGTTCGCGACGACACCACGCGTGATACGCTGTGGTGGTCCGATAAGGGTAAAGGTAAAAACGATAATAAGCCGCTTTCTCAGGAAACCTGGCAACACCTGAAAGGTCTGGTGACGCATCAGCTTTCCGGTAAACGCTTATTCATTGTTGATGCGTTCTGCGGCGCAAATGCCGATACGCGTCTTTCCGTGCGCTTTATTACGGAAGTCGCCTGGCAGGCCCACTTCGTTAAAAATATGTTCATTCGCCCAACGGACGAAGAGCTGGTAGGCTTCAAACCTGACTTTATTGTCATGAACGGCGCGAAGTGCACCAACCCGCAGTGGAAAGAGCAAGGGCTGAACTCGGAAAACTTCGTGGCGTTCAACCTGACTGAACGTATTCAGCTTATTGGCGGCACCTGGTACGGCGGCGAAATGAAAAAAGGGATGTTCTCGGTAATGAACTACCTGCTGCCGCTCAAAGGTATCGCCTCAATGCACTGTTCCGCCAACGTGGGTGAAAAAGGCGATGTCGCGGTCTTCTTCGGCCTTTCCGGTACCGGAAAAACCACTCTGTCCACCGACCCGAAACGTCGTCTGATTGGCGATGATGAGCACGGTTGGGATGACGACGGCGTGTTCAACTTTGAAGGCGGCTGCTACGCCAAAACCATCAAACTGTCGAAAGAAGCGGAGCCAGAAATTTATCATGCGATTCGCCGTGATGCGCTGCTGGAAAACGTCACTGTGCGCGAAGACGGCAGCGTTGATTTCGACGATGGTTCCAAAACCGAAAACACCCGCGTCTCTTACCCGATCTATCATATCGATAACATCGTTAAGCCCGTGTCCAAAGCAGGTCACGCCACCAAGGTTATCTTCCTGACGGCGGATGCTTTCGGCGTGTTGCCGCCGGTTTCCCGTTTAACCGCTAACCAGACGCAATACCACTTCCTGTCGGGTTTCACCGCTAAACTGGCCGGCACCGAACGCGGCGTCACCGAACCGACCCCCACCTTTTCCGCCTGCTTCGGCGCCGCGTTCCTGACGCTGCACCCGACGCAGTATGCTGAGGTGCTGGTGAAACGTATGCAGGCAGCAGGCGCGCAGGCTTATCTGGTTAACACCGGCTGGAATGGCACCGGCAAACGTATCTCCATCAAAGATACGCGCGCGATTATTGACGCCATTCTGAACGGTTCTCTTGATAACGCGGAAACCTTCCGTCTGCCGCTGTTCGATCTGGCGATCCCGACTGAACTGCCAGGCGTGGATACCCACATTCTCGACCCGCGTAACACCTACGCGTCGCCGGAACAATGGCAGGAAAAAGCCACCGCGCTGGCGAAACTGTTCATTGAGAACTTCGAGAAGTATACGGATACCCCGGCAGGCGAAGCGCTGGTTAGCGCCGGACCGAAGCTGTAAGGAACAGGCCGGATGGCGGCTTTGAACGGCGTCATCCGGCGTTAAGAAGAAAGGGAGGATAATACCTCCCTTTCTTATGCCTCTTTTGTCGTCCCCTGGACGCGAGCCACAGGAACCGGTAGCCAGGCGCGAATTGACAATCCGCCACGCTCGCTGGTGCCAATCTCCAGCATCCCGTTATGGTTATCGATAATGCGCTGCACAATCGCCAGCCCCAGCCCTGTGCCGCTGGTGCTACGGGCGCTGTCGCCGCGCACAAAAGGCTGGAACAGATGTTTACGCTGCTCCGGCTTAATGCCCGGCCCGTCATCTTCTACCTGAAACCAGGCGCGATGCGACTCGGTGCCGCTGCTGACCTTAATCCAGCCGTTGCCATAGCGGGCAGCATTGACCACCATATTCGCCACCGCGCGCTTAATCGAGAGCGGGTGCATTTTCACCTGGATGCTCCCTGCCTGAAGCGCAGTGTTAATCTCACGCTCATAGCCGCTTTCCGCCGCAATCACCTCGCCCAGCACGGAATTGAGATCCGCCATCTCCATTGGCATTTCCTGACCGGTACGCAGATAGTCAATAAACTGTTCGATAATGGCGTTACACTCTTCGATGTCTTTATTGATCGACTCCGCGAGATAACCGTCTTCCTCGCCCATCATCTCCGTCGCCAGACGAATACGGGTCAGCGGCGTGCGCAAGTCGTGGCTGACGCCCGCCATCAATAGCGTACGGTCATCGGCCAATTGTTTCACGCCGGCTGCCATATGGTTAAACGCCCGAGTCACAGAGCGCACCTCAGAGGCGCCATATTCACGCAGCGGCGGCGGAATAATTCCCTTCCCTACCTGCAGGGCGGCATGTTCAAGATCCACTAACGGTCGATTCTGTATACGAATAAACAGCCACGCGCCGCCTATCGCCAGGAGCATGATCGCCAGCGTGTAACGGAAAAGCGGAGAAAAATCGCCCTGATGAATCTCGGTCAGCGGCACGCGCACCCAGATATTGGGCGACAGCCAGGTTTTGAGCCACACGACGGGCGAGCTTTTGTTGACCTCAACGCGCACTTCCGTCGGGCCGCCTAATTGCTGCGCCATCTGGTGGCTTAAGAATTCGTAGTGTTGCGCCCAACGCAGCCCGGCCTCTTCGGCGGCTTCGTTGGTGTAGAGAGAGATCCCCAGCTCGCGATAGATTTCCCGGCGAAACGCAGGCGGCACGACTAACTGCGTGCCGTCCTCCAGTTGCAGCTTATCGGTCATCAGCATACGGACTTCGTAAGCCAGAACCTTATTAAACTGCTGGAGGCTCGGCAAAATCGCGAAGTTCAGCACCACCAGGTAGGTCGTCACCAGGCTGACGAACAGCAAGGTGACGATGAGCAACAGCGTGCGGGCAAATGAACTTCGCGGCGAGAAGCGCATTCGCCTCATGCTTTAGAACCGTCCGGTACGAAGACGTAGCCCAGGCCCCATACGGTCTGAATATAACGCGGATGTGCCGGATCTTCTTCCACCATACGGCGCAGGCGGGAGATCTGGACGTCGATGGAGCGTTCCATCGCGGAATACTCGCGGCCACGGGCCAGATTCATCAGCTTATCGCGAGAGAGCGGCTCGCGCGGATGGCTGACTAACGCTTTCAGTACCGCAAACTCCCCGCTGGTCAGCGGCATCGGTTCATCTTCACGGAACATCTCGCGCGTACCGAGGTTCAGTTTAAACTTACCGAACGCGATAACGGCCTCTTCCTGCGACGGCGCGCCGGGCAGTTCGTTTGCCTGACGACGTAGCACGGCGCGGATACGCGCCAACAGCTCGCGCGGGTTAAACGGTTTAGGAATGTAGTCATCGGCGCCGATTTCCAGCCCGACGATACGGTCAACTTCTTCACCCTTCGCCGTGACCATAATGATCGGCATTGGATTACTCTGACTACGCAGGCGACGACAAATCGACAGACCATCTTCACCTGGCAGCATTAAATCCAGTACCATGAGATGGAAAGATTCACGGGTCAGCAGACGATCCATCTGCTCGGCGTTAGCGACGCTTCGAACCTGGAAGCCCTGCTCGGTCAGATAACGTTCCAGTAGCGCCCGCAGACGCATATCGTCATCAACCACCAGAATCTTATAATTCTCTTGCATTGTCTGTACTCCCAAAGGTTCGCAACAAATGTAAGTGTGTATTCTTAAAAAAGCTCACGTGAGTCACCAGCAAATTCTGGTATGAATTTCAGGCTAAATTGTTACAAAGCATATTTAACAGCAGCTTAAATATACAATTAATCGGCAACCCCATTATTTATTCTGTCGGGACGATCACGTTATACCCCGTGTGCGCAATATCGACAGCAAAGGTAAATCAACGAGATGAAAACGCCCCTGATCACCCGCGAAGGGTACGAAACACTCAAACAAGAGCTCAATTATCTCTGGCGTGAAGAGCGCCCGGAGGTCACCAAAAAAGTGACCTGGGCTGCGAGTCTGGGCGACCGCAGCGAGAATGCCGACTATCAGTATAATAAAAAGCGCCTGCGTGAGATCGACAGACGCGTCAGATATCTGACCAAATGCATGGAAAATCTCAAAATCGTGGATTATTCCCCGCAGCAGGAGGGCAAAGTCTTCTTCGGCGCCTGGGTGGAAATTGAAAATGATGACGGCGATACGCTGAAGTTCCGCATTGTCGGCTACGATGAAATTTTCGGACGTAAGGATTACATCTCTATCGACTCGCCGATGGCGCGGGCGCTACTGAAAAAAGAAGTGGGCGATCTGGCGGTGGTCAACACCCCTGTCGGCGAAGCAAACTGGTACGTCAATGCGATCGAATACGTCAAATAAGACAAGAAGAATCCTAAGCCCCCGCTGATGGCTGGCATTTTTGCCAGCCAATCCGTATAACTATCCCCTGATTTTTATCCTGAAGACGAAGCTAACCCATGATGAATGATTCTTTCTGCCGCATTATTGCGGGTGAAATCCAGGCAAATGCCGGACAGGTTGAAGCTGCCGTTCGCCTGCTTGACGAAGGGAACACCGTGCCGTTTATCGCACGTTATCGTAAAGAAATCACCGGCGGTCTGGATGACACGCAGTTGCGTAACCTGGAAACGCGTCTGGGCTATCTGCGTGAGCTGGAAGACAGGCGTCAGGCCATCCTCAAGTCCATTTCCGAACAAGGCAAACTGACCGATGAGCTGGCTGGCGCCATCAACGCTACGTTAAGTAAGACCGAGCTCGAAGACCTCTACCTGCCCTATAAACCTAAACGCCGCACCCGTGGACAAATCGCCATTGAAGCCGGCCTTGAGCCGCTGGCCGATCTGCTCTGGAACGAGCCGTCCCACGATCCTGACGTGGAAGCGGCAAAGTACATTGATGGCGACAAAGGCGTGGCGGACACGAAAGCCGCGCTCGACGGCGCACGCTACATTTTGATGGAGCGCTTTGCCGAAGACGCCGCATTGCTGGCGAAAGTGCGTGATTACCTGTGGAAGAACGCCCATCTGGTCGCCACAGTCGTGAACGGCAAAGAGGAAGAAGGGGCAAAATTCCGCGACTATTTCGACCATCATGAGCCCATTGCTAACGTCCCGTCTCACCGTGCGCTGGCCATGTTCCGTGGTCGTAACGAAGGCATTCTGCAACTTTCGCTCAATGCCGACCCACAGTTTGATGAGCCGCCGAAAGAGAGCTACTGCGAGCAAATCATCATGGACCATCTCGGCCTGCGGCTAAATAACGCCCCGGCGGATAGCTGGCGCAAAGGCGTAGTGAGCTGGACGTGGCGTATCAAAGTCTTAATGCACCTCGAAACCGAACTGATGGGCACCGTGCGCGAACGTGCGGAAGATGAAGCGATTAACGTGTTTGCCCGTAACCTGCACGACCTGCTGATGGCAGCCCCCGCAGGCCTGCGCGCCACGATGGGCCTTGATCCTGGCCTGCGTACCGGCGTAAAAGTCGCTGTCGTTGACGGCACCGGCAAGCTGGTGGCGACGGATACCATTTATCCGCATACCGGTCAGGCGGCCAAAGCGGCTACCGTGATCGCCGCGCTGTGCGAAAAATACCACGTCGAACTGGTCGCGATTGGCAACGGTACGGCCTCGCGTGAAACCGAACGCTTCTATCTCGACGTACAGAAACAGTTCCCGAACGTGACGGCGCAGAAAGTGATCGTCAGCGAAGCGGGGGCGTCCGTATATTCCGCTTCTGAGCTGGCGGCGCAGGAGTTTCCAGATCTCGACGTCTCCCTGCGCGGCGCGGTCTCTATCGCGCGTCGCCTGCAGGATCCGCTGGCGGAACTGGTGAAAATCGATCCGAAATCGATCGGCGTCGGCCAATATCAACACGATGTCAGCCAGACGCAGCTGGCGCGTAAGCTGGATGCGGTGGTCGAAGACTGCGTAAACGCCGTCGGCGTCGATTTGAATACCGCCTCCGTACCGCTGCTGACCCGCGTCGCGGGCTTAACGCGCATGATGGCGCAAAACATCGTCGCCTGGCGCGATGAGAACGGTCAGTTCCAGAATCGCCAGCAACTGTTGAAGGTGAGCCGTCTGGGGCCGAAAGCGTTTGAGCAGTGCGCGGGCTTCCTGCGTATTAACCACGGCGATAACCCGCTGGATGCCTCCACCGTCCACCCGGAAGCCTATCCGGTTGTCGAACGCATTCTGGCGGCGACGCAGCAAGCGCTAAAAGATCTGATGGGCAACAGCAACGAATTGCGTCACCTCAAGGCCGCTGATTTTACCGACGATAAATTCGGCGTGCCGACCGTGAGCGATATCATCAAAGAGCTGGAAAAACCGGGCCGCGACCCGCGTCCTGAATTTAAAACCGCGCAATTCGCCGATGGCGTTGAAACCATGAACGACCTGCTACCGGGGATGATTCTGGAAGGGGCGGTCACTAACGTCACTAACTTCGGCGCGTTTGTCGATATCGGCGTTCATCAGGATGGTCTGGTCCACATCTCTTCCCTGTCGACTAAGTTCGTCGACGATCCACACACCGTGGTAAAAGCTGGCGACATCGTGAAGGTGAAAGTGCTGGAAGTGGATCTGCAACGTAAGCGTATTGCGCTGACGATGCGTCTGGACGAACAGCCCGGCGAAACCGCCGCTCGCCGCGGCGGCGGCGCCGATCGCGCTCAGGGCAACCGCCCGGCATCAAAAGCGGCGAAACCGCGCGGTCGTGACGCCCAGCCAGCCGGTAACAGCGCCATGATGGACGCGCTGGCAGCGGCAATGGGAAAAAAACGCTAATCGGGTAATACGCAGGCCGGGTTACTTCTTATCCGGCCTGCGATTTTGCAATACGTCCAACCCTTTCTTTTTTAATTAACAATTAAATCTTACCCATTAGAATCTGTTAATTAATTTTCTTCTGCTATCCGCACTATTAATTATCACTTTATTAACAGATGAAACCTTAATTAAACATTAAAAACGGTGAATATTTGCACATTAGGGGTATTTGCAAAAAGACAAATAAATGTTGAGCCATATCAATATCGGCGCAAATTATCGCTTATTTGTACATTCCGTCACATTTTAATCGTTGAAGATAGAAACCATTCTCATTATCATTGTGTTGTTGATTATTTACTCTTTCCTTCGTTGGCTAAACATCGGGTCTCCTGCCGCCCCCCTGAGCGCCGCATGAGGTATACATCCAGTTAGTAAGAAACAAGTAGGTCGTATGCAATTCACTCCTGACACTGCGTGGAAAATCACCGGCTTTGCGCGTGAAATCAGCCCGGCGTATCGTCAAAAACTGCTTTCGCTCGGCATGTTGCCCGGCTCTTCATTTAATGTCGTCCGCGTCGCGCCCTTAGGCGATCCGATCCATATCGAAACACGACGCGTGAGTCTGGTTTTGCGTAAAAAGGATTTGGCGTTAATAGAAGTGGAAGCGGTTTCCTGTTAATACAGTGAGTCTATAAAAATGAAAAAATTAACCATTGGTTTAATTGGTAATCCTAATTCCGGCAAGACCACCTTATTTAACCAACTCACCGGCGCGCGTCAGCGCGTGGGGAACTGGGCGGGCGTCACCGTCGAGCGTAAAGAGGGCCAGTTCGCGACAACTGACCACCAGGTCACGCTGGTAGATTTACCCGGCACCTATTCTCTGACGACCATCTCGTCACAAACCTCTCTCGACGAACAGATCGCCTGCCACTACATCCTGAGCGGCGACGCCGATCTGTTGATAAACGTTGTGGACGCCTCCAATCTGGAGCGCAACCTCTATTTGACGCTGCAACTGCTGGAGCTGGGTATCCCCTGTATTGTCGCGCTCAACATGCTGGATATCGCCGAAAAACAGCAGGTTCGTATTGATGTCGACGCTCTGTCCACGCGTCTGGGTTGCCCTGTCGTACCGCTGGTATCGACTCGCGGTCGCGGTATCGAGGCGCTGAAACTGGCCATTGACCGTCACAACGCTAACGACAACGTCGAACTGGTGCATTATGCCCAGCCGCTGCTGCGCGAAGCAGGTTTCCTGGCCGACGCGATGGCCCAGGAGATGCCTTTACAACAGCGCCGCTGGCTGGGTCTGCAAATGCTGGAGGGCGATATCTACAGCCGGGCTTACGCAGGCGAGGCGGCGCAAAACCTGGACACCTCCCTGGCCCGTCTGAAGGACGAAATGGACGACCCGGCGCTGCATATCGCCGACGCCCGTTATCAGTGTATCGCCGCTATTTGCGACGTGGTCAGCAATACCCTGACAGCCGAACCCAGCCGCTTCACCAGGGCGGTCGATAAAATTATTCTGAACCGCTTCCTCGGCTTACCGATTTTTTTGTTCGTGATGTACCTGATGTTCCTGCTCGCCATTAACATCGGCGGCGCGTTGCAACCCCTGTTTGATGCCGGTTCCGTCGCCATCTTTATTCATGGCATTCAATGGATTGGCTACACGCTGCACTTCCCGGACTGGCTGACCATCTTCCTGGCGCAAGGTCTTGGCGGCGGGATTAACACCGTGCTACCGTTGGTACCGCAAATCGGCATGATGTACCTGTTCCTCTCCTTCCTTGAAGACTCCGGTTATATGGCGCGCGCGGCCTTCGTCATGGATCGCCTGATGCAGGCGCTGGGACTACCGGGTAAATCCTTCGTGCCGCTGATTGTCGGCTTCGGCTGTAATGTACCTTCCGTGATGGGCGCCCGCACGCTTGACGCTCCGCGCGAACGCCTGATGACCATCATGATGGCGCCGTTTATGTCCTGTGGCGCGCGCCTGGCGATTTTCGCCGTCTTTGCCGCCGCCTTCTTCGGGCAAAACGGCGCGCTGGCGGTCTTCTCGCTGTACGTGCTGGGTATTGTCATGGCGGTATTAACCGGCCTGATGCTGAAGCATACCATTATGCGCGGCGAAGCCTCTCCGTTTGTGATGGAGCTGCCGGTTTACCACGTCCCGCATATCAAGAGCCTGATCATCCAGACCTGGCAACGCCTGAAAGGTTTTGTACTACGCGCCGGTAAAGTCATTATCATCGTGAGTATTTTCCTGAGCGCGTTTAACAGTTTCTCGCTGAGCGGCAAAATCGTCGATAACATTAATGACTCCGCCCTCGCCTCTGTAAGCCGGGTCATCACGCCAGTCTTTAAACCGATCGGCGTCCATGAGGATAACTGGCAAGCGACCGTGGGTCTGTTTACGGGCGCCATGGCGAAAGAGGTTGTCGTCGGTACGCTGAACACGCTCTACACCGCCGAAAATATTCAGGACGAAGCGTTTAATCCTGCCGACTTCCACCTCGGCGATGAACTGCTGGGCGCGGTTGACGATACCTGGCAAAGCCTGAAAGACACCTTTAGCCTGAGCGTACTGGCTAACCCGATCGAAGCGAGTAAAGGCGACGGCGAAATGGCGACCGGCGCGATGGGCGTGATGGGTCAAAAATTCGGCAGCGCCGCAGCGGCGTACAGTTACCTGATTTTCGTCCTGCTTTACGTACCGTGTATCTCGGTAATGGGCGCTATCGCCCGCGAGTCCAGCCGCGGCTGGATGGGCTTCTCCATTCTGTGGGGGCTGAATATCGCCTATTCGCTCGCCACGCTGTTCTACCAGGTTACCAGCTTCAGTCAACACCCGACGTACAGCCTGATCTGTATTCTGGCAGTGATCGTCTTTAACGTTGTGGTGTTAAGCCTGTTACGCCGCGCCCGCAGCCGTGTAGACATTGAACTGCTGGCAACCCGCAAAAACGTCAGTTCCTGTTGTTCGGGCACTGCGGGCAATTGTCACTAAGGGATGTAAAAAATGGCTTCATTGATACAGGTTCGCGATCTACTGGCGCTACGGGGGCGTATGGAGGCAACGCAGATCAGCCATACGCTGCACGCTCCGCAGCCCATGATCGACGCCATGCTGAATCAACTGGAGATCATGGGTAAAGCGGTACGTATCCCGGAAGAACCGGACGGCTGCCTTTCAGGCAGCTGTAAAAGTTGTCCGGAAGGTAAAGCCTGCCTGCGCGAATGGTGGGCCTTGCGTTAGCCTTCGCCGGGTAGTGACGTAACGCGTCTTATCCGGCCTTTATCCCGCGTTATGTTGCCCGGTACGCGTCACGCTGCCGGGCAATTTTGCGTCATGCCTTCCACAAAGATGAAAGCGTTACCGCCGTGCGCATTTATCTCCCCACGCGCCTCGCAAGCGCGCTAATCCTCTACTGCAATCAGCCCGGTCTGCGCGTAGTGTCACGCCATTGAACTTCACCGATGACGGATCGATATGGCGACCTCAACAACATCCACGCCGCATGACGCGGTATTCAAACAGTTTCTATGCCACCCCGATACTGCACGGGATTTTTTGGAAATTCATCTCCCGACGACATTACGTCAAATCTGTAATCTGAATACGTTACGGCTGGAGTCCGGTAGCTTTATTGAAGAGGATTTACGCCCCCATTATTCCGATATTCTTTGGTCGCTGGAAACAAGTGAAGGTGAAGGTTACATTTACGTGGTTATTGAACATCAGAGTACGCCAGACGCGCATATGGCATTTCGGCTGATGCGTTACGCAATGGCTGCAATGCAACGGCACCTGGAGGCCGGGCATAAGACGTTGCCGTTAGTGGTGCCAATGCTGTTTTATCACGGAAACCGCAGCCCGTATCCGTTCTCATTATGCTGGCTGGATGAATTTGCCGACCCGGTGATGGCGCGTAAGCTATACGCCACCGCCTTTCCTCTGGTCGATATTACGGTCGTGCCGGACGACGAGATTATGCGGCACCGACGGGTCGCGCTGCTGGAACTCATACAAAAACACATCCGCCAGCGTGATCTGATGGGGCTTGTCGAACAGCTGGTCGCCCTGCTGGTTAAGGGATACGCTAATGACACCCAGCTTCAAAGTCTGTTTAATTACATGATGCACACTGGCGACGCCGCGCGCTTCAATACGTTTATCCGCCAGGTGGCTATGCGTATCCCACAGCATAAGGAGAAGATCATGACTATCGCAGAAAGATTACGTCAGGAAGGGCATCGTAACGGGTTACAGAAAGGGCTACAGCAAGGCAAACAGGAAGGCCAACGGCTCGCCGCATTGCGCATTGCCCGCTCCATGCTAAACGATGGTTTCGATCGCGATACCGTGCTTAGGGTTACCGGGCTGGCGCCTGCCGATCTGGCGTCTGAAAGCCATTAACCTTGCAGAATGGTCCGGGCCCGGCAACGCCCTGGTTACAGCGATGATTTTAGCGTCATCAGCGCCTGACAAAACGCCGCCGGATGCGAGATAAACGGCGCATGGGCCGCCTTCGCCATTATCTGTGATGTACTGTGCGGCCATAACGTATCGAGCAAAGGCACGATTTTACGCGGCACCAGACCGTCCAGATAACCATACAAACGCAAAAACGGCATGTTCACATTTTTAAGCGCTTCTCGTAGATCGACCGTTTTTAAGATTTCCAGTCCGCCATTGAGCACGTCTACATCCGGCATAGGCTGCGCCAGCACCACGCTTTTTAAGGTGCGGGCATCCTGACGCGCCGTCTCCGTCCCTAACGTTTGCAGCGCCAGAAAACGCTCCACCGTGCGCTGAAAATCGTCGCTAAGCTGCTGCTGGAATCCGCCGAGGATTTCTGGTTTTATTCCCGGCCACCCCTCACGCGCGCTAAAGCATGGCGAAGAGGCGACAGTCACCAGCGCCTGGACGCGTTCAGGGTGGGTGAGCGCCATCTGACTCGCCACCAGGCCACCCAGGCTCCAGCCAAGCCAGATAGCCTGGTCCGGCGCGTTTTTCGCTACCTGCGCCGTCATCTCTTCAAACGTCATAGCGCCAAACCCCGAACTACGGCCATAGCCCGGCAAGTCGACCAGATGCAGCGTAAAATGCGAGCCGAGTTCCTCGCGAATGCAATGCCATACCTCCGCGTTCAATCCCCATCCGTGCAGCAGCACAAGATGACAATTTCCCTCGCCGTAGGTCTGCCACCAGATGTCATTCATCAGTTACTGTTCTCTTTTGTCTAACAAGGATGCACCTATGCTAACAGTACCGGGATTATGCTGGCTATGCCGAATGCCGCTGGCGTTAAGCCACTGGGGGATTTGTTCCGTATGCGCGCGCGCCGTTCGTCAGCGCGTCAGCCTGTGTCCGCAATGCGGATTACCTGCCGCGCATCCTTCGCTCCCCTGCGGTCGCTGCCTGCAAAAACCACCGCCCTGGCAGCGTCTGGTGAGCGTCAGTGACTATACGCCGCCCTTGAGTTTACTGGTGCATCAGCTTAAATTTACCCGCCGCAGCGAAATTGCCGCCGCTCTGGCGCGTCTACTGTTGCAGGAAGTACTCATGGCGCGCCGCAGCACTGGCTTGCAGCTTCCCGATAGAATCGTCAGCGTTCCGCTCTGGTCGCGCCGACACTGGCGGCGGGGATTTAACCAAAGCGATCTGTTATGTCAACCGTTAGCGCGCTGGCTTGGCTGCGCGTGGGACAGCCAAACCATCACGCGGGTACGGGCGACCGCAACACAACATCATCTCAGCGCCAGGTTACGTAAGCGCAATTTGAAAAACGCGTTTCGCCTTGAATTGCCGGTACAGGGTCTCCATATGGTTATTGTGGATGATGTCGTCACTACCGGAAGTACCGTCGCGGAAATCGCGCAACTGCTTTTGCGCAACGGCGCAGCGACTGTCCAGGTATGGTGCCTGTGTCGAACCTTGTAGAGCCTCGATGATGGGCGTATTATAACCAACTAAAATAGTCAACTATTAGGCCATTACTATGATCCGTATTTCCGATGCTGCACAAGCGCACTTTGCCAAACTGCTGGCAAATCAGGAAGAAGGGACGCAAATCCGCGTATTTGTCATTAATCCCGGCACTCCTAACGCAGAGTGCGGTGTTTCTTATTGTCCGCCCGACGCCGTAGAAGCCACCGATACTGCACTGAAATTTGACCTGTTGACCGCTTATGTCGACGAGCTGAGCGCGCCCTATCTGGAAGACGCGGAAATTGATTTCGTGACCGACCAGCTAGGTTCTCAACTTACATTGAAAGCGCCAAACGCGAAGATGCGCAAAGTGGCCGATGACGCGCCGCTGATGGAGCGCGTGGAATATGCTCTGCAATCGCAGATTAACCCGCAGTTGGCGGGCCACGGCGGTCGCGTCTCGCTGATGGAAATTACCGATGAAGGCTATGCAATTCTGCAGTTTGGCGGCGGTTGTAACGGTTGCTCGATGGTTGACGTCACGCTGAAAGAAGGGATCGAGAAACAGTTGCTGAATGAATTCCCGGAACTGAAAGGGGTTCGCGATCTGACCGAACACCAGCGCGGCGAGCACTCCTACTACTAAGATTTTCCCCGCATCCATGCCCGATGGCGCTTGCGCCTGTCGGGCCTTGTCTGCGCCACCGTAGGCCGAATAAGGCGTCTACTCCTCCATCCGGCGCCATCAGCCACCTCTCAGAACAATGGTCCTTCTTCTTGCGCCGATAACATGACCTGTGTCTCATAATTTAAATTTTGCCTGCCAGGGTCATTTTCAACACCCATATGTTACCCGTATCATTCTTATGGGCACCTAACATCCATATAACATCTGACTACGCTCATTCGTTTCAACGGTAATCAGTATTGGTGCTATTGCGACTCTGTTCCCGTCGGGAACAACAGGAATTTGTCGTCGAAACAATGACGTTACCCATAACAAAGTAAAGGCCAGGTAAATCATGCCATTAGTCATCGTTGCTATCGGTGTTATCTTGTTACTTCTTCTGATGATCCGCTTCAAAATGAACGGATTTATCGCCCTTGTCCTGGTAGCGCTCGCTGTCGGGTTGATGCAGGGAATGCCGCTGGATAAAGTCATCGGCTCCATCAAAGCCGGTGTCGGCGGTACGCTTGGCAGTCTGGCCCTGATTATGGGGTTCGGCGCCATGCTGGGCAAAATGCTTGCCGACTGCGGTGGCGCTCAACGTATCGCCACTACCCTGATCGCGAAATTTGGTAAAAAGCATATTCAGTGGGCCGTAGTGTTAACCGGCTTTACCGTCGGCTTCGCTCTGTTCTATGAAGTGGGCTTCGTTCTGATGCTGCCGCTGGTATTCACCATTGCCGCAGCGGCGAATATCCCGTTACTGTACGTCGGCGTGCCGATGGCCGCGGCGCTCTCCGTCACACACGGCTTCCTGCCGCCGCACCCGGGTCCAACCGCGATCGCCACGATTTTCCATGCCGATATGGGTAAGACGTTGCTGTTTGGTACGATTCTGGCAATCCCGACCGTGATCCTTGCCGGACCGGTTTACGCCCGTTTCCTGAAAGGTATCGATAAGCCGATCCCGGAAGGCCTGTACAGCGCGAAAACTTTTACGGAAGAAGAGATGCCGGGCTTTGGCGTCAGCGTCTGGACGTCGCTGGTTCCGGTGATTCTGATGGCGATGCGTGCGATTGCCGAGATGATTCTGCCAAAAGGCCACGCTTTCCTGCCCGTTGCCGAGTTCCTGGGCGACCCGGTAATGGCTACGTTAATTGCCGTACTGATTGCGATGTTCACCTTTGGCCTGAACCGCGGGCGTTCCATGGATCAGATTAACGATACGCTGGTCTCTTCCATCAAAATTATCGCCATGATGCTGCTGATCATCGGCGGCGGCGGCGCGTTCAAGCAGGTGCTGGTCGATAGCGGCGTGGATAAATACATCGCTTCAATGATGCATGAAACCAATGTCTCTCCGCTGTTGATGGCGTGGTCTATCGCGGCGGTGCTGCGTATCGCGCTGGGCTCTGCGACTGTCGCGGCGATTACCGCAGGCGGCATTGCGGCGCCGCTGATCGCCACTACCGGCGTTAGCCCTGAACTGATGGTTATCGCGGTCGGTTCCGGGAGCGTGATTTTCTCTCACGTCAACGACCCGGGCTTCTGGCTGTTCAAAGAGTATTTCAATTTGACTATCGGCGAGACCATTAAATCCTGGTCGATGCTGGAAACGATCATCTCCGTCTGCGGCCTAATCGGCTGTCTGCTACTGGGTATGGTGGTTTAAGCGAGGCGGCTTGTAGGCCGGATAAGGTAGCAATGTGCGCCAGGATTGCCTGATGGCGCTGCGCTTATCAGGCCTACGTGCTCTCACCATAATAAAGCCGGGGAAATCCCCGGCTTTATTACTTCTTCTTCGCGGCCGCTTTTCGGCGCTTATCCAAATCCTTAATCAGCTTGTTTACGCCCTCATCGGCAAACATGGCCTCAAGAGATGCAGACAATTTCCGCCGCCAGTTTTTATACTGATCGCTGGTGCCCGGTACGTTAACCGGATCGGCCATATCCAGCCAGTCCTCCGGCTGAAGCCCCAACAGACCGCTGTTACTGTCGGCGATGTAGCGCTGAAGCCCGCGATTTAGCGTTGGCGTCATCGACATTAACGATGCCTTATGCCCGGCGCGTTTTGGCAGACAGCCATATTTATGCAGCGCGTCCAATAGCCCCTGTTTCGCCCGCTCGCGATCCTCATACAGCCCGCGCAGAATCACTTCATCCGGATAAAGCCCCAGAGCTTTACCCAACGTCAGGTCACCGCATTCCCAATAGCCGCGCAGCGTGGGGAGATCGTGCGTCGAGGCGACAGCCATCGATTGTTGCGGATACGCGCCTGGCGCGCGGAAGTTTTTCTCAAGATCATTTTCAAACCACAGCACTTTATAAGAATAGACCCCGCTATCGCGCAGCTTGCCGACAATCTCAACTGGCACCGTCCCCAGATCTTCACCTATCACCATACAGCGGTGACGTTGGCTCTCCAGCGCCAGAATAGAAAGCAAATCATCTACCGGATAATGGACGTAAGCCCCCTGATCCGCTGTTTCGCCATACGGTATCCACCACAGACGCAGCAACGACATGACATGGTCAATGCGCAACGCGCCGCAGTTTTGCATATTGGCGCGCAGCAGGTCGATAAAGGGCTCATACGCCCGGGCGACAATGATATGCGGGTCCATTGGCGGCAGCCCCCAGTTCTGACCGAGCGGGCCGAGGATATCCGGCGGCGCGCCGACAGATGCTTTCAGGCAGTACAGCTCCCGGTCGCACCAGGTTTCCGCGCCGCCTTCCGCTACGCCAACCGCCAGATCGCGGTACAGACCAATCGGTAGTTTAAAACTCTGGCAGGTATCCCAGCAGGCGGCGAATTGGCGCCAGGCCAGCCACTGAAGCCAGAGGTAAAACTCCACCTCTTCGCGGTGCGCTTCACAGAATTGTTTTACAGCGGGAGACTCTACCGACTGGTACGCCTCCGGCCAGGCTGGCCAGCCCCAGCGCTGCTCATCCTCTTTTACCTGATACGCATGCAGCGCGTCGAATGCCGCCTGCCAGTAAAGGCTCTCGCCTTCGCGGGCGATAAAGTGACGAAACTCCGCCATTTGCGCATCGTCGCGAGCGGCAAACCGCGTCCACGCCATCCGCAGCGCCGTGATTTTCAGCGCGGTAACGGTAGCGTAATCCACCCATTGCGCATCGCGTGCCTGTCGCAGCTTTTGCTGTGTGGCGGGCATTTGCCACCATGCCTGCGCCTCTTCGCTCAGGCGGAAATCTTCGACGGCGTTGACGTCGATATATATCACGTTCAGCCAGCGACGAGACGAGGGGCTGTAGGGACTGGCGCTCTCCGGATTCGCCGGATAAAGCGCGTGGATCGGGTTCAGGCCGATAAACGCGCCGCCGCGTGTCGCCACATCGACCAGCATCGACTTCAAATCGCCGAAATCGCCAATACCCCAGTTTTTTTCTGAACGCAGAGTATAAAGCTGGACGCAGGCCCCCCAGAGTTTTTTCCCTTCCAGCAGCGCCTGCGGCTCATAGCATCGCGGCGGGGCGACGATAATCCGGCAGTGCGTACGCTGTTCATCCTGGGTCAACGTCAGGGTGTGGTAGCCCTCCGGCAATGTAGCCGGAAGGTTAAGTTTTTTACCGCCCGTCACGCGCCCTTTGTAATGCATGCCCTCTTCCGTAGTCAGCAGCCAGGCAAACTCACCGCGCCCCTCTACCGGCAACGCCATTTTTTTACCCGCGGTATAAACCTTCACATTCGGCACGACCGCCTGTGGTCCTGTTGTCGTGCCGTGCATCGCCGCCAGCAAACGTCTCTTGGTTTCAGCGCCAATAGACTGCGGTTTGCCATGAGCATTGATGTAACTGGGGCTGATCCCCGCCGCCAGCGCGGCACTATCGAGACGTTTATTTTCCATCGCGCTCCCTTAGCGTTTTGCCTGCCAGATACGGGCCTGATAATCGCGAATAGAGCGATCGGAACTGAACATACCGCAGCGCGCGGTATTGAGGATCGCGGCGCGCGTCCACGCTTCCTGGTCGCGATACAGCGCATCCACCTGCTTTTGCGCCTCGACATAAGCGGCGAAGTCCGCCATGACCAGGTACGGATCGCCCCCCTGTTTGCCGAGGCTATGCAGCATCTGGTCAAAGGCATGTTTATCGCCATCGCTGTATTGACCGCTTTCCAGCTCTTTTAGCACCGCATCCAGCACTTTGTCTTTTTTACGCCATTTCACCGGATCGTAGCCTTTGGCTTTGAGCGCCTTGACCTCTTCCACAGTATGGCCAAAGATAAAGATATTCTCTTCACCCACCTTCTCAGCGATTTCAACGTTAGCGCCGTCCAGCGTTCCCACAGTCAACGCCCCGTTCAGCGCCAGTTTCATGTTGCCGGTGCCGGACGCCTCTTTCCCGGCGGTAGAAATTTGCTCTGAAATATCCGCCGCCGGAATGAGCATTTCCGCCGCCGAGACGCAGTAATCCGGCAGGAAAACCACCTTCAGCTTATCACCCACCGCCGGGTCGTTATTAATGGCTTCCGCAACCTTATTGATAGCAAAAATGATGTTCTTCGCCAGGTAATAGCCCGGCGCCGCCTTCGCGCCAAACAGGAATACGCGCGGTACGCGATCAGCCTGCGGGTTTTCGCGAATCTCGTTGTACAGCGCCAGAATATGCAACAGATTCAGATGCTGACGCTTGTACTCGTGCAGACGTTTGATCTGAATATCAAAAATCGCATGGCTCGAAATCTCAATCCCGGTACGGGCCTGGATAAATTTCACCAGCCGTTCTTTGTTCGCCCGCTTGATGTCGCGATACTGCTGACGGAATGTGGCGTCGTCAGCGTATTTTTCGAGGTTGATCAACTGGTCGAGATCGTTAGCCCACTCTTTTTTCAGCGTTTTATCCAGCAACGCCGCAAGCTGCGGATTGCACTGTTTGATCCAGCGACGCGGCGTAATGCCGTTGGTGACATTGTGGAATTTGTTCGGCCAAAGTTGGTGATATTCCGGGAACAGATCTTTCACCACCAGATCGGAGTGCAGCGCCGCCACACCGTTGACCGCAAAGCCGCTGACCACGCACATATTGGCCATGCGCACCTGACGGTCATGCACCACCGCCAGTTTTGCCCATACCTGCTTATCACCAGGCCAGGTGTTATCGACCAGCGTCTTAAAGCGATCGTTAATCTGCTTGATAATCTGCATATGACGCGGCAGCAGCGCTTTCACCAGCTTCTCATCCCAGCACTCCAGCGCTTCCGGCATCAGAGTGTGGTTGGTGTAGGCGAAGGTTTTGCTGGTGATAGCCCAGGCGTCATCCCAGCTCAGTTGGTGCTCGTCAATCAGCACGCGCAGCAGTTCCGGAATGGCAATAGTCGGGTGGGTATCATTTAGCTGAATGACCTCATAATCCGCCAGCTCATGCAGTTTGCGTCCGGCCAGATGATGGCGACGCAGAATATCCGCTACCGAGCAGGCGCACTGGAAGTATTGCTGCATCAGGCGCAGTTTTTTGCCCGCCGTGTGGTTATCGTTGGGATAAAGCACCTTCGTCAATTTTTCCGCATCGATACCCTGCTGTTCCGCCCGCAGGAAAGCGCCGTCGTTGAATTTGGTCAGATCAAACGGATGCGCGTGGGTCGCCTGCCACAAACGCAGCGGTTGCGCGACACCGTTACGATAGCCTAACACCGGCAGATCCCAGGCCTGGCCTGTAATCACAAAACCTGGCTCCCAGCTCCCTTCTTTGGTGACTTTACCGCCGATCCCAACCTGGACGTCCAGCGCCTCGTTGTGGCGGAACCACGGATAGCTGCCGCGATGCCAGTCATCCGGCGCTTCCATCTGCTTGCCTTCAACAAATGACTGACGGAACAGCCCATACTGGTAGTTCAGACCATAGCCCGTAGCGGACTGCCCGACGGTGGCCATCGAATCGAGGAAACAGGCGGCCAGACGACCCAAACCACCGTTGCCGAGCGCCGGATCGACTTCCTCTTCCAGCAGATCGGTCAGATTAATATCGTGCGCTTTCAGCACATCGCTAACGTCCTGGTACCACCCCAGATTTAACAGGTTATTTCCCGTCAGGCGGCCAATCAAAAACTCCATCGAAATGTAGTTCACATGACGCTGGCCTTTCGTCGGCTGCGCTACCGGTTGCGCGCTCAGTAATTCCGCCAGCGCGCCGCTAACGGCCTGCCACCACTGACGAGGCGTCATGTCGGACGCCGACAGTAAACCGAAACGCTGCCACTGACGCGTCAGGGCGGCCTGGAATTGATCTTTATTGAAGGTTGGCTGTGACATAGGAAATCCGTCCTCGGGTAATAAAACAACGTTATCGCTAGTTTGCCAGGCTCGATGTTGACCTTCCTCCTCCCGGCAATGATTAGGGAGGGAGGAGGAGCGGGGATGAGCATAAAAGTGTGATCGCCGCCACTTACCCCTGTATAAACGCGCCGATTCCTGTCAACGACACCCAGTGTTACGCATAATCAAATGAATAAACAGAAATAACAGTAAATCGCGAAGGGATATTTTCGAAGATTATATGAACGCCAAAATAGTTTCTTACCTGAAATATTCAGCGGCGGGAGATTCACTAACTAAACATAATTAATTAAACGCCTGGTATCGCCATTGTGTTAAATCCGGATGATGTCCAGGACATTATTTACAATAACGGAAATATGACCTCAGCCCAGCGCTGACGCTCGTTTCAACCGCGCCGAATACTTTTTTAATACCGTTATTTAGAATTGTGACAGAGTGCAAATTCAGACACATAAAAAGTCTGCTTAGCTTGCATTAAAATGCTTTCTGGCCGACCTTATATCTATTAATTACGAAGCGCAAAAAAAATCGCAGTTCCCCCCATTTCCCACAGTGAAGTGATTGCTATGTTGATTCCGTCTAAATTAAGTCGTCCGGTTCGTCTCGACCATACCGTGGTTCGTGAGCGGCTGTTGGCTAAACTTTCCGGCGCGAACAATTTCAGGCTCGCCCTGGTAACCAGTCCTGCTGGCTATGGGAAAACCACGCTTGTCTCACAGTGGGCGGCGGGCAAAAATGAATTAGGCTGGTACTCTCTCGACGAAGGCGATAACCAGCAAGAGCGGTTCGCCAGTTACTTAATTGCCGCAATCCAACAGGCCACCGGCGGACACTGCTCTACCAGCGAAGCGATGGCGCAAAAACGTCAGTACGCCAGCCTGACGTCCCTCTTCGCACAGCTCTTTATTGAACTGGCGCAGTGGCATCGCCCGCTTTATCTGGTGATTGACGACTACCATTTGATTACCAATCCGGTGATTCACGACGCGATGCGCTTTTTCTTACGGCATCAGCCGGAAAATTTCACCCTGGTGGTGTTATCGCGTAATTTACCGCAACTGGGCATCGCTAACCTGCGCGTGCGCGATCAGCTGTTGGAAATCGGCAGCCAGCAGTTGGCTTTTAACCATCAGGAAGCAAAGCAATTTTTTGACCGTCGCCTTTCGTCGCCCATTGAAGCCGCTGAGAGCAGCCGCATGTGCGACGATGTTGCCGGTTGGGCCACTGCGCTACAGTTGATCGCCCTCTCCGCGCGCCAGAACCATACCTCTGCGCATCACTCCGCCCGCCGTCTTGCCGGGATTAATGCCAGCCACCTTTCTGATTATCTGGTGGACGAAGTACTGGATAACGTGGATGTCAGCACCCGACATTTTTTACTTAAAAGCGCGATCTTACGCTCAATGAATGACGCGTTGATCGTACGCGTGACCGGCGAAGAAAACGGCCAGATGCGGCTGGAGGAGATTGAGCGCCAGGGGTTATTCCTGCAACGCATGGACGACACGGGCGAGTGGTTTAGCTATCACCCGTTGTTTGGTAGCTTTCTGCGCCAGCGTTGCCAGTGGGAACTGGCGGCGGAACTGCCGGAGATCCACCGTGCGGCCGCGGAAAGCTGGATGGAACAGGGTTTTCCCAGCGAAGCTATACATCATGCGCTGGCGGCGGGTGACGCGCAAATGCTGCGCGATATCCTGCTTAATCATGCGTGGGGGCTGTTTAATCACAGTGAACTGGCGCTGCTGGAAGAGTCATTAAAAGCGCTGCCGTGGGAAAGCCTGCTGGAAAATCCGCGGCTGGTGTTGTTACAGGCCTGGCTGATGCAAAGCCAACACCGCTACAGCGAAGTGAATACGTTGCTGGCGCGCGCCGAGCAAGAGATCAAAGGGGTCATGGACGGCACGCTACATGCTGAATTTAACGCGCTGCGCGCTCAGGTCGCCATCAACGACGGCAATCCGGAAGAGGCAGAGCGGCTGGCGAAACTGGCGCTGGATGAGCTTCCTCTCGCCTGGTTTTATAGCCGCATTGTCGCGACCTCCGTTCACGGAGAAGTGCTGCACTGTAAAGGCGATCTCAGCCAGTCTTTATCGCTGATGCAGCAAACCGAACAAATGGCGCGCCATCATGACGTCTGGCATTACGCGCTGTGGAGCTTAATTCAACAAAGCGAAATTCAGTTCGCCCAGGGATTCCTGCAGGCCGCATGGGAAACGCAGGAGCGAGCCTTCCAGTTGATCAAAGAGCAACATCTGGAACAACTGCCGATGCATGAGTTTCTGGTACGTATCCGCGCGCAATTGCTGTGGGCGTGGGCGCGCCTTGACGAAGCGGAGGCCTCGGCGCGCAGCGGTATCGCTGTGCTGTCCACCTTCCAGCCGCAACAACAGTTGCAGTGCCTGACGCTACTGGTGCAGTGCTCGCTGGCGCGCGGCGATCTGGATAATGCCCGTAGTCAGCTTAACCGACTGGAAAATTTATTAGGCAATGGTCGTTATCACTGCGACTGGATCTCTAACGCCGATAAGGTGCGTGTCATTTACTGGCAGTTAACCGGCGACAAAAAATCCGCCGCCAACTGGTTACGTCATACGCCCAAACCGGCGTTTGCCAATAACCATTTTCTGCAAGGGCAATGGCGGAATATCGCCCGCGCGCAGATCCTGCTGGGCGAATTCGAGCCTGCGGAAATCGTGCTGGAAGAGTTAAATGAGAATGCCCGTAGCCTGCGCTTAATGAGCGATTTAAACCGCAATCTGCTGTTACTCAATCAGCTTTACTGGCAATCCGGGCGGAAAAACGATGCCCAGCGCGTATTGCTTGATGCCTTACAGCTTGCCAACCGCACCGGATTTATCAGCCATTTTGTGATTGAAGGCGAAGCCATGGCGCAACAATTGCGTCAGCTGATTCAACTCAATACGCTGCCGGAGATGGAGCAGCATCGCGCGCAGCGCATCCTGCGAGAGATTAACCAACATCACCGGCATAAATTCGCCCATTTTGACGAAGGCTTCGTCGAGCGTCTGCTTAACCATCCGGATGTCCCGGAGCTTATTCGCACCAGCCCGCTCACCCAGCGTGAATGGCAGGTGTTAGGGCTTATCTATTCCGGTTACAGCAACGAACAGATTGCCGGCGAACTGGCGGTGGCCGCGACCACCATTAAGACGCATATCCGCAACCTCTACCAGAAACTCGGCGTCGCGCACCGTCAGGACGCGGTACAGCACGCACAACAGTTGCTGAAGATGATGGGGTACGGGGTTTAACGTGTGCCTGATGGCGCTTCGCTTATCAGGCCTGCAGAGTCATTTTAAATCATATTGATATTGCTGGTTTTGTAGGCCGGGAGCATAAACGTAAATCCAGACGTTGAGTTGGCTTCAGGCCCGATGGCCGTCGCTCAGCCGCAGGTTAAATGGCGCCCATCCATCCGGCGGGTCCCATTCGCCACTGCCATAAATAATACCCTCCCGGATATCGTGAATAATGACGCCATCAATACCACACGGTTCCGATCGCCAGATAATGCCGGAACTCACGTTGATAAGAAACGTATACTGAAAGGTTGTGACCAGGAAATTCTCGCTCAGCGAGGCCTTATGATCCCAAACATCGGGTATTGAATAAATATGGCCAACATAATCATCAAGAAACAGGCTCTTAACCTGATGTGAATCCGTATCAAATAAGTGAACGTGCTGACCGTATAATATCGCAATAGTCTTATCATTATTCATGATGCCGCTGAAGCACTGCTCAACGATCCAGCGCCCCTCTTCCAGCGCGACAAAAAGACACAGCACGATAACCGGCTCGCCGTCCTGACTCACCAGCACTCTTCGCCGCATCGTTGAAGGGCCGGAAAAGGGATTAACATCCCTCTCCGGGATGGCGTCAGCAACGCGTTGTTCAGCATCAAGGAAATCAGCGTGGTATGTTATGATCCGCTATCCTTTTTACTTACCATAACCTGCACCATCCCCCTCGCCTCCTCCAGGTTGAACGTTACCGGCAAAAACCGTTCCACCACCACAATATTGGTAAGCAAGTGAGCGGAAGCCCGCGCCACGGTAAACGCGCCTTCGCCCGCCAGCGCCAGCGGTAAAATCAGCTGGTCGGCCAGATGCTCTCCCACCGCTGCCGGGCTTGCGAGATAGCGCCGCGCTTCATGCGCAACCTGGTTAGCTACCGCTTCCGCGCTGGTGCCTTTTACGCCGAACGCGGCGAACAGTTCGGTTAACTGTTCGCTTTGGATCACCAGCAACAGCGCATTGCCCGGCCCGCAGCCGCCTTCCAGCGCAACGACGTTTTTCTCCGCCTGCGGGAAGTGGGCTTCCAGCGTTGCGACTTCACGTTCGCCAACGTGGTGAGGCACCGAGGCCAGCAAAGCTTCGGCGGTGATACGCAGCGTCTCGCCGCGCGATATCAGCGTCAGACCGCGTAAAGACGCCGCCGGTTCGACGACCGTTGCCGCCGCGCCGCCGCCTGCCGGATAAAAGCCGTGTTTTATCAGCGTGGTGCGCTGGTTGATACCCATCCTCGCCAACAGCGGCTCCCAGACGCGGCAGATAAAATCGGCGCTGGGCGCGGCCTGATTATGCGTCCCGCCGTGAACCTCCACACGGGATGAACCATCGGCAAACCACAGCGCGGGCAGAACGGTTTGTAGCACCAGCATACAACTGCCCGCGCTGCCAATCGCGAAACGGTACTCGCCGCCGCGAATCGGCCCCGGCGTAAAACGCAACTGTTGCGAGCCCAGCTCGTCGCCGTTCACCTGTGCGCCGCAGATTTCCGTCGCCGCCCGCACCGCCGTTAAATGCTGGCGCAGCAGCCCCGGTTTGGCGCGCCCGGCGCGGATGCCGCTCATTTCAAACGGCTGGCCGGTTATCATTGATAAACTCAGCGCCGAGCGCAAAATCTGCCCGCCGCCCTCTCCCTGTGCGCCATCCAGCGCGATAATCCTTGCCATTTTCTATCCTTTAACGCACACCACCTGCCGCAGGGTGTACATGATTTCCACCAGGTCAGACTGCGCCGCCATCACCGCATCAATATCTTTATACGCCATTGGGATCTCGTCGATCACATCCGCATCTTTACGGCATTCGACATGCGCGGTGGCGCGAATCTGATCGTCAACGCTAAACAGTTTCTTCGCTTTCGTTCGGCTCATCACACGTCCGGCGCCGTGGCTGCACGAACAGAACGACTCTTCGTTACCCAGCCCGCGCACGATAAAGCTTTTCGCCCCCATCGAACCAGGAATGATACCGAACTCACCGCGCCGCGCCGAAACAGCCCCTTTACGCGTCACATAAATCTCTTCGCCAAAGTGCTGCTCTTTTTGCACATAGTTATGGTGGCAGTTGATCTCGTCCATATCGAGGGCGATCGGTTTTTCCACGCAGCGCTGGAGCGCCGCCAGCGCGTTTTCCATCATCGCCTCGCGGTTCAGGCTGGCGAATTGCTGCGCCCAGTGTACCGCTTTCAGATAATCATCAAAATATTCGCTTCCTTCATTAAAATACGCCAGATCGCGGGACGGCAGCGTTTCTAACTGCTCCTGCATTTCTTGCTGCGCCAGGCCGATAAAATAGGTGCCGATGGCGTTACCGATCCCGCGCGAACCGGAGTGCAGCATGATCCATACCCGATCGGTTTCATCCAGACAGATCTCAATAAAGTGGTTACCGGTTCCCAACGTTCCCAGGTGCTTATAGCTATTGGTATTCAAAAAGCGCGGATATTTTTGCGTTAACCACTGATATCCCGCTTCCAGTTGCACCCATTTTTCATCAACGTTGGCGGGCGGGTTTCCCCATGCGCCCACATCGCGACGCCCGCGTCCGGTGGTACGCCCGTGAGGCACAGCGGCCTCTATGGCGTTACGCAGTTCTGCCAGATTTTCCGGCAGATCGGCCGCCGTTAAGCTGGTACGCAGCGCGTTCATTCCACAACCGATATCCACGCCCACCGCCGCCGGAATAATCGCCCCTTTCGTCGGGATCACGCTACCGATGGTCGATCCTTTCCCCAAATGCACATCCGGCATAACGGCAATATGTTTGAAAATAAACGGCATTTTCGCCGTATTGATCAGCTGCTGACGGGCATCGTCTTCTACCGGTACGCCTTTGGTCCACATTTTTACCGGTGCATTCTGGGTGGTCATCAATTCGTAATTCATCATTTTTTTCTCGTTTTAATCATTAGGGTGGCGACAAGTTTATGTGAATACACCGCTCTACCATTGAGCTACAGAGCCGGGCTCTGACGGGTCTCGAACCCGCAACAAATGTAGATCCACAGGCATTCGCCAAAATAGGGTGGCACGACAAGTTAAGGTGAATCACCCGCTCTACCGTTGAGCTACAGGGCTAAGCCCCGGCAGGGTTTGAACCTGCGTCTGGCCATACAAGGTGTAGATCCACCAGCATTCGTGCCTTCAGCGTTGCGCGACAAATTCATAGCCGGGATGATACGCATCGGGAAAGATGTAATCCCGGCCAGCATTCGCGCCGCGCTGAATACTCTTTACAGCGTCACGGCTTCAATCTCTTCCAGCCAGTGCGCGCTGCCATAGCGACCGTTAACAAAGTTATCTATCACCGTAAACACCTCGTCGCTGAAGCTGCCGACGTTCAAAATATCGCTTCGTTCCGCCGCCTGCGTGGTGCCGTAAGGCAGCAGATCGATACACACCAGGCGCGCCTGCGGGTTGCGCTTTTTCAGTTCGATCCAGCATTCCATGGTGGCCGTTGAGCCATGGCGCGATTTATCAACCCACGATTCGTTATCCGACACCATAATCACCAGATCCACCCGCGCCCGCTCGTTCAACAACCTACGTAGCGGCGCGGAGCAGTTGGTGCCGCCGCCGCCAACCGCCGCCAGCTTTTGCGCGTTGTGCATAACCGACTGGCGCGCATCAAGCTGCACGTCGACCACATCGCATTCAAACGGCAGCACGCGGGCCAGCGGATGATTACGCAGCACGGCGGCGGCGATCAGCCCGGCAACGTCCACGCAGCGGATCTTACTGGTCGCCCCCTTGCGATAGCCGGTTATCGACGACTTCATCGACCCCGACACGTCCGGGCAGACCACCACGTTGCCGCGAAACGACGGAATGTTCTCCAGCGCGTACTCCATCGCCTGCGCTAAAGCCTCGCGAATAACCTGCGGCACGCCGCTTTGCAGATTGCTCCACGCCGACAGCAGCTGATAAGGATAAACCCAGGACTGGCGCACCTGCGCCCTGTCCGCCAGCCGCTGCGCCACGCTGGCGGCAAGCGTTGCATTCTCAAACACGTTATGACGCGCCAGGGTATTCAAATTCATCCGCAACGTTTGCCAACTCATCCGCTGCGCCAGCTGTGCCCACTGTTCACGACTCAGCGGCGCGTTGGTCAGCAGTAAAAACGGCACATCGGGTAAGGCCGCGCCCATGTCGCCTTCACGAAACGCCAGCAGCGCGCGCGTTTTTTCCGGCAGTTGCGCCTTATCGCACGGCTTACCAATCAGCCAGGCGAAGAAGGCTTTCTGCCACGCCGCCTGCGGCCGTGGGTGCACCATTTTGACGATATCCGCCAGCGACGGCGCATTGCCCACCGATGCCTGCAATAAACGCTCTTCGCTGGCGTTCTGTAACCAACGCTGCACCAGCTTCTTTGGCCGCGTCCCCAGCGAGCGCCGCCCGGTCACGCCGCTGCGCAAAATTTGCACAAAGTTACGCAGCATCCGGCCATTATTGATCACCCGCGTAAATACTACCGGCAGCAGCGCCGAACCACGCGCCGCCAGAATGGCGGTCAACAGCGCGGGCATATCCTTCATCATCCCGCGTTCGCGGCCATAAATCGCCAGTTGCGCTAAAAACAGATCGTCGAGATCTTTCGCCGTCGCCAGAACATCATTTAGCTGCGCCTGGCCGCTGGCATAAAAAGTCTCGTTCATGCAGCCGGTCATCACCATTTGCGCCAGTTTATGGCGCGGGGTGAAGGCGAAAGCCGCTGCGCCTTGCTGATTGCTGGCGTTGGCCAGCGGCGCGTCCCTTAACAGCGAACGGAACAAAAGTGGATTAGCCATTTGTTTTTCCCATTTCCGTTATTCTCCATGCCATGGTTATTGCAACCAGCGTGCCAGAAAATAAATTATTTTGTAATTTATTGATTTTTAAATACTTTATTTATTTAACGTTCAGATGAAAGAAAAATGCCTGCACGGCAGCCATTAAAAAGCGATAAAATTATCTCGTCTTTTAGAAGGAAATCTAAGATGCGAAAAACGGTGGCCTTTGGTTTTGTCGGTACGGTGCTCGACTATGCAGGACGCGGCAGTCAGCGTTGGGAAAAATGGCGCCCTACTTTGTGTCTGTGTCAGCAGGAGACGCTGGTCGTTCACCGCCTGGAACTGCTGTACGATGCCCGCTCTCGCTCGCTGTTTGAAGGATTAAAGAAGGATATCGCCAGCGTCTCACCGGAAACGGAAGTCGTCGGCGTAGAAATCGCGATCCGCACCCCGTGGGACTTCGAAGAGGTTTACGCCTGCCTGCACGATTTCGCCCGCAGCCATACCTTTCATCCCGAAGATGAAGACTATCTGATTCATATCACCACCGGCACCCACGTCGCGCAGATCTGCTGGTTCCTGCTGGCGGAGGCGCGCTATCTACCGGCGCGATTAGCGCAGACCTCGCCACCGCGCAAAAAAGATAAACCGCATAGCACGGGCGACGTGACGATTATTGACCTCGACCTCAGCCGCTACAATGACATCGCCACCCGCTTCGCCCAGGAGCGGGAGGAGACGCTCAACTTCCTGAAGTCCGGCATTGCAACCCGCAACCCGTGTTTCAACCGGATGATTGAGCAAATTGAGCGCGTCGCGATACGCTCCCGTTCGCCAATCCTGCTCAACGGCCCGACCGGCGCGGGCAAGTCGTTTCTCGCCCGTCGCATCTATGAACTAAAACTGGCCCGCCACCAGTTCAGCGGCCCGTTTGTCGAAGTGAACTGCGCCACCCTGCGCGGCGACACGGCAATGTCGGCGCTGTTCGGCCACGTTAAGGGGGCGTTTACCGGCGCGAGAGAGGAGCGTGCAGGACTGCTGCGCAGCGCCGACGGCGGCATGTTGTTTCTTGATGAAGTGGGAGAGCTGGGTGCGGATGAACAGGCCATGTTGCTGAAAGCCATTGAAGAGAAACGCTTTTACCCTTTCGGCAGCGACCAGCAGGTCAGCAGCGATTTCCAGTTGATTGCCGGCACGGTGCGCGACCTGCGCCAGCGGGTGGCGGAGGGGACATTCCGCGAAGACCTGTACGCGCGCATTAATCTCTGGACCTTCGAACTACCGGGCCTGCGTCAGCGCCAGGAAGATATTGAACCAAACCTTGACTACGAACTGGAACGCCACGCGGCGCTAACCGGCGACAGCGTGCGTTTTAATACCGAAGCGCGCCGCGCCTGGCTGAGCTTCGCCACCTCGCCGCAGGCCGCCTGGCGCGGTAACTTCCGCGAACTCTCTGCCAGCGTCACCCGCATGGCGACGCTGGCGGACAACGGGCGAATCACGGTCGAAACGGTAGACGATGAAATCGCGCGTTTGCGCTATAGCTGGAATGACCATCGCCCCTCCGCGCTCGACGGATTGCCGGGCATTGACGCAACGGCGCTGGATCTGTTTGACCGTATGCAGCTGGAAAACGTCGTTGCGGTCTGCCGCCAGGCGAAAACCCTTTCCGACGCCGGGCGGCAGCTATTCAACGTTTCCCGCCAGGGGAAAGCCACGGTGAATGACGCTGACCGGCTGCGTAAGTACCTGGCGCGTTTTGGTCTGACGTGGGACGTTTTACAGAATTAACACAGCTCCAGTTGGATATGGTTCTCCGTCAACACCTGCATCACGCCCGGCGGCGGCAGGGTATCGGTGTAGACCGCATCGACCATACTAATGCTGCCCATGTTTACCATCGCATTACGGCCAAATTTAGAGTGATCCACCACCAGCATCACGTGGCGCGAATTTTCGATAATCGCGCGCTTGGTGCGTACCTCATGGTAGTCAAATTCCAGCAATGAGCCGTCGCTATCAATACCGCTAATACCGAGAATGCCGAAATCGAGACGGAACTGGGCGATAAAGTCCTGCGTCGCTTCGCCAATAATGCCGCCGTCGCGGCTGCGGAGTTCGCCGCCGGCGAGGATAATACGAAAATCCTCTTTCGCCATTAGCGTGTTCGCTACGTTCAAATTGTTGGTCACGATCCGCAAATTACTGTGCCCTAACAGGGCGTGCGCTACGGCTTCCGGCGTCGTGCCGATATCAATAAACAGCGTTGAACCATTGGGGATCTGGGCCGCGACTTTGCGAGCGATGCGCTCTTTTTCTTCCGTTTGCGTCGCCTTACGATCGTGCCACGGCGTGTTCACCGAGCTGGATGGCAACGCCGCGCCGCCGTGGTGGCGCAAAATCATATTCTGTTCCGCCAGATCGTTAAGATCCCGACGAATGGTTTGCGGGCTGACAGAAAAATGCTCCACCAGCTCTTCCGTACTGACGTACCCCTGTTTTTTCACCAGTTCAATGATCGCGTCATGCCGTTGTGTTTGTTTCATGAATAATCTCTGAAAGTAACCAACCTTGCGCCGGATAGCGGCATTCGCCCTACCCGGCCTGGAAAAATATCTCGACCACAGGCCGGATACGCCTCACGTTCGTTTTCGCGCATTCAGCGTATCAACAAAGGCCATCGCTAAACCGACGATAAGCCCGGCGATGTGCGCGCCGTTCGCCATAGACATGCCAAACCAGTCAAACCAACCAGCGACTATCCACAATAATGCAAAAATAATTAAGCCGCGCTGGAGGTAAATTCCGCTTTGCGGATCGCGCTCTCCGCGCAGCCACACGTAACCCATCAGCGCATAGACGACGCCAGACAGCCCGCCAAACCACGGGCCGCTAAATTTCTGCTGTACATAGCCGCTTAGTAGCGCGCTTATCACCGTAATGACGATTAATTTACCGCTGCCCAGGCGCTTCTCTACCGCCCCGCCGAGATACCACCACCACAGCAGGTTAAAAAGAATATGCATCAGTGAAAAGTGCATAAAGATATGGGTGAAGTAGCGCCAGAATTCAAATTTTAAAACCGGATCGAACGGCCACGCCAGCCACACCATCACCGTCTGATCGCCGATGAGACTCATCGCGATATAGACCAGCACGCAGGCGAGCATCACGATCCAGGTAACAGGGCCGGCTCGTTCACGCAGCGTGGCGAGAAAGGGAAAACGACGGTAGCGTAGCCCGCTGTTCGTCTGCCCGGACTGCCAGCTAGCCGCCAGATAACGCGGATCGCCGGGATTTTCTATAAACCGCGCCAGCTCGACCCGCACACGTTCGGCCTGCGATTCATCTGCCAACCAGATATCGCTTTGATTATGTTGCTGAATAGTAAGAATGACGCCCTGGGTGGCCATGTAATCAACAAATGCCTGCGCCACGCGAGGATTCGCAAAGGAAGTAATCATCAACATTATTGCTGTCGCTTAGTCCATACAAAAGAAGACAGTATATATACCCTTCTCGTCGGAGGCTGCATCTTTATGGGATTACGCGCCATTCGCGACATCGGCAGGGAAACGGCGATGCCAGGCCTCAAACCCGCCGTCAATGCTGTAAACCGCATCATAGCCTTGCTGGAGCAGATACTGCGCGGCGCCTTTACTACTGTTGCCGTGATAGCACATTACCATCACGGCGGTATCGAAACCATGCTCACGCATAAACGCGCCCAGCGTATCGTTAGTCAAGTGAAACGCCTGCGGCGCATGACCCATGGCATAACTTTGCGGATCGCGAATATCGACCAGCACCGCCGCGCCCTGGTGCAGTTTCTGATACGCCTCTTCTACAGTGATACATTCAAATTGTTCCATGAATCGCTCTTTCATTATTGCCGGTGAAGCCAATTAAGGCATTTTATCGCCCAGTGTACGTTGACGGAGTAGCTTAACGCCATAATGTTATACATATCACTCTAAAATGTTTTTTCGATGTTACCAATAGCGCGTTTCTTTGCTATTATGTTCGATAACGAACATTTTTGAACTTTAACGAAAGTGCAAGAGGGCAGCATGGAAACCAAAGATCTGATCGTGATAGGCGGGGGCATTAACGGTGCAGGCATCGCGGCTGATGCCGCCGGACGCGGTTTGTCCGTACTCATGCTGGAAGCGCAGGATTTGGCCTGCGCGACCTCTTCCGCCAGTTCGAAACTTATCCACGGCGGCTTACGCTACCTTGAACACTACGAGTTCCGTCTGGTCAGCGAAGCGCTGGCAGAACGTGAAGTGCTGTTGAAAATGGCGCCGCACATCGCCTTCCCGATGCGTTTTCGTCTGCCGCACCGCCCGCATTTACGTCCGGCCTGGATGATCCGTATCGGTCTGTTTATGTACGATCACCTCGGCAAACGTACCAGTTTACCCGGTTCCACCGGTGTGCGGTTTGGCGCAGATTCGGTGCTCAAACCGGAAATCGTGCGCGGATTCGAATACTCCGACTGCTGGGTAGACGATGCGCGTCTGGTGCTGGCTAACGCACAGATGGTGGTGCGTAAAGGCGGCGAAGTCCTTACCCGTACTCGCGCAACCGCCGCTCGTCGGGAAAATGGCCTGTGGATTGTCGAAGCGGAAGATATCGACACCGGTAAAAAATATGTCTGGCAGGCGCGCGGACTGGTTAACGCCACTGGACCGTGGGTCAAACAGTTCTTCGACGAAGGGATGCATCTGCCGTCACCGTATGGCATCCGCCTGATCAAAGGCAGCCATATCGTCGTGCCGCGCGTCCATAATCAGAAGCAGGCGTATATTCTGCAAAACGAAGATAAACGTATCGTCTTTGTCATTCCGTGGATGGAGGAGTTTTCGATCATTGGCACAACCGATGTCGAATATAAAGGCGATCCGAAAGCGGTAAAAATCGAAGAGAGCGAAATTAATTACCTGTTGAAGGTCTATAACGCGCACTTCCAGAAACAACTGGGGCGCGATGACATCGTGTGGACGTACACCGGCGTCCGTCCGCTGTGCGATGATGAGTCCGACTCACCGCAGGCGATCACTCGCGATTATACCCTTGATATTCATGATGAAAACGGCAAAGCGCCGCTGCTTTCCGTGTTTGGCGGTAAGCTCACGACCTACCGTAAGCTGGCCGAACATGCGATGGAAAAACTGGCGTCTTATTATCCAGGCATCGGGCCGGCATGGACCAAAACGTGCGTACTGCCCGGCGGCGACATCGACGGCAGCCGCGAAGATTACGCGGCGAAGCTGCGTCGTCGTTATCCGTTCCTGACGGAATCGCTGGCGCGCCACTATTCGCGCACTTACGGTAGCAACACGGAGTGGATTCTCGGCGAAGCTACGTCACTGCTTGATTTAGGCGAAGATTTCGGTCATGAGTTTTACGAAGCGGAACTCAAGTACCTGGTGGATCACGAATGGGTACGCCGTACTGAAGACGCTATCTGGCGTCGCACCAAAGAAGGCATGTGGCTGACCGCCGAACAGCAGTCCCGCATCACTCAGTGGCTGGCGGCGTATGTTGAGAAACACCAGCTTTCACTGGCGTCCTGAGAAAAATGCCGGATGGCGGCTAACGCCTGATCCGGCCTACAAGGATACATAAACGTAGGCCGGGCAAGCGAAGCGCCGCCGGCATCGGGATTTACAACCGCACCGGATCAATATGCCAGATATTTTCGGCATACTCTTTGATGGTTCTGTCCGATGAGAAGTAGCCCATATTGGCAATGTTGAGCATCGCTTTCGTCGTCCACTCTTCCGGGCGACGATACAACTCATCCACCTTATCCTGGCAGTCCACGTAGCTGCGGTAGTCCGCCAGCACCTGATAGTGATCGCCAAAGTTAATCAGCGAATCTACCAGATCGCGGTAACGGCCTGGCTCTTCCGGATTAAAGACGCCGCTACCAATCTGCGTCAGTACCTGATGTAGCTCTTCATCTTTTTCATAATAGTCGCGAGGCTTATAACCCTGCCTGCGCAACGCTTCCACCTCTTCGGCAGTATTACCGAAGATAAAGATATTCTCCTCGCCGACATGCTCTTGCATCTCTACGTTCGCGCCATCCAGCGTACCAATGGTGAGCGCGCCGTTCAGGGCAAATTTCATATTACTGGTGCCGGAAGCTTCTGTCCCTGCCAGCGAAATCTGCTCAGACAGGTCGGCAGCGGGAATGATCACCTGCGCCAGGCTGACGCTGTAGTTCGGGATAAACACCACTTTCAGCTTGTCGCCAATCTGCGGATCGTTGTTAATCACTTTCGCCACGTCGTTGATCAGATGAATAATGTGTTTTGCCATGTAATAGGCGGAAGCCGCCTTACCGGCAAAAATATTCACCCGCGGCACCCAGTCGGCCTCCGGATTTTCTTTAATGCGGTTATAGCGGGTAATGACATGCAGCACGTTCATCAGCTGACGTTTGTACTCGTGAATACGCTTGATCTGCACGTCAAACAGCGCCTTCGGGTTCACCACCACATTCAGTTGTTGCGCTATCACTACCGCCAGCCGTTTTTTATTTTCCAGCTTCGCCTGACGCACCGCATGATTGACCAGCGGATAATCACAATGCTGCTTCAGCTCGCTGAGCTGACTAAGATCGGTACGCCAGGTACGGCCAATATTCTCATCCAGCACGTCAGACAGCGGCGGGTTTGCCAACGCCAGCCAGCGGCGCGGCGTAACGCCGTTAGTGACGTTACAAAAACGGGTCGGGAAAATCTTCGCAAAATCCGCGAACAGCGACTGCACCATCAGGTTGGAATGGAGTTCAGAAACGCCGTTGACTTTATGGCTGACCACCACCGCCAGCCAGGCCATCCGTACCCGGCGACCGTTCGACTCATCAATAATCGACGCGCGTCCAAGCAGGCTGGTATCGTTGGGATATTGCTCTTGCAACGTTTTCAGGAAATAGTCGTTAATCTCGAAGATAATCTGCAGGTGACGGGGCAGAATTTTCCCCAGCATATCGACAGGCCAGGTTTCCAGCGCCTCGCTCATCAGCGTATGGTTGGTATAAGAGAAGACCTGACAGCACACCTCAAACGCGTCGTCCCAGCTAAATTTATGTTCATCAATCAGCAGACGCATCAGCTCCGGAATTGACAGCACCGGATGCGTATCGTTGAGGTGAATGGCGATTTTATCCGCCAGATTCTCATAGGTTTTATGCAGTTGATAATGACGGTGCAGGATATCCTGCACTGTCGCCGAGACCAGAAAATACTCCTGGCGCAGGCGTAGCTCTCGTCCGGAATAGGTGGAATCGTCCGGGTAGAGCACCCGCGACACGTTCTCAGAGTGGTTTTTATCTTCCACCGCCGCGAAGTAGTCGCCCTGGTTGAATTTACCGAGGTTGATTTCACTACTGGCCTGCGCATTCCACAGCCGCAGAGTGTTAGTGGCGTCGGTGTCGTAACCGGGGATGATCTGATCATACGCGACGGCCAGAATCTCTTCCGTCTCAATCCAGCGCGCTTTTTTACCTTCCTGCTGAATGCGCCCGCCAAAAAGCACTTTATAGCGTGTATTGTGGCGCTTGAACTCCCACGGGTTGCCATATTCCAGCCAGTAATCCGGGGATTCTTTTTGCCGCCCGTCGACAATATTCTGCTTAAACATGCCGTAATCGTAGCGAATGCCATACCCGCGACCCGGTAATCCTAGCGTCGCCAGCGAGTCCAGGAAGCAAGCCGCCAGCCGTCCTAAGCCGCCGTTACCAAGCCCTGGGTCATTCTCTTCATCGATCAGCTCTTCGAGATCTAAGCCCATGGCCTCCAGCGCGCCTTTAACGTCATCATAAATGCCCAGCGAGAGCAGCGCGTTAGAGAGAGTACGACCAATCAAAAACTCCATCGACAGGTAATAAACCTGCCGGGTTTCCTGCGATAATTGGGCTCGATTAGAACGCAGCCAGCGCTCCACCAGACGATCGCGCACCGCGAACAATGTGGCGTTCAGCCATTCATGTTTATTGGCAATGACCGGGTCTTTACCAATCGTAAACATCAGCTTATAGGCAATAGAATGCTTAAGCGCCTCAACGCTGAGTGTGGGCGATGCATAAGTAAACGGAGCATTCATATAAATGATTCCTGGATGACTATTTCAAGCGATAGTACAGCTCGCGGTATGATTTCGCGGCAACTTGCCAGCTAAAATCCATCGCCATCGCCTGCCGTTGTACAAACCGCCAAAGCGAAGGCCGTGACCACAACACAAAAGCACGCCGAATCGCGCGTAGCAACGACCAGGCGTTACTGTCTTCGAAGACAAAACCGCTGGCGATACCGTCCGCCAAATTTTCCAGCGAACTGTCGGAGACCGTATCGGCCAACCCCCCGGTACGCCGCACCAGAGGCAGCGTGCCATACTTTAAGCCATATAACTGCGTTAAGCCGCACGGTTCGAAACGACTGGGCACCAGAATAACGTCCGCGCCGCCCATAATGCGATGCGAGAAAGCTTCGTGATAGCCGATCTGTACGCCAACCTGCCCTGGGTGTTCCGCCGCCGCCGCGAGGAACCCCTCCTGAAGCACCGGATCGCCCGCGCCGAGTAGCGCCAACTGCCCGCCCTGCTCCAGCAGCCCCGGTAACGCCTCCAGCACCAGATCCAGACCTTTCTGGTTGGTCAGACGGCTTACCACGGCAAACAGCGGCACTTTGTCGTTAACCTTCAACCCCATCGCAATTTGTAGCTGACGCTTGTTTTCCGCCTTCTCTTCCAGGGTATCGCGCGTGTAGCGCGACGCCAGCAGCAGATCGGATTCCGGGTTCCAGATCTTCTCATCCACGCCGTTCAGTATGCCGGACAAGCGCCCTTCCAGATGACGCTGGCGCAGCAGGCCTTCCATACCATAAGCAAACTGCGGTTCGGTAATTTCACGCGCATAGGTCGGGCTCACCGCCGTAATATGGTCGGCATAGTACAAACCGGCCTTCAAAAAGGAGAGTTGTCCGTTGAACTCCAGCCCATGCATATTAAAGAATGACCACGGCAGTTCGATGTCATCCATATGCTTTGCATAAAACATGCCTTGATAGGCCAGGTTGTGTACGGTAAAGACCGATTTCGCCGGCCGCCCGCGCGCCGCCAGATAGGCGGGCGCCAGCCCGGCGTGCCAGTCATGGGCGTGCACCACGTCGGGGCGCCAGAATGGATCAAGTCCGCAGGCCATTTCACAGCCGACCCACCCTAACAGGGCAAAGCGCAGCACGTTATCGGTATAGGCATATAAATTCGTATCGTGATAGGGACTGCCTGGACGCTCGTACAGATGCGGCGCGTCGATCAGATAAATACCCACGCCGTTATAATGCCCGAACAGCAGCGATATCTTACCTGCGAAAGTATCGCGGCGGCTCACCACATGCGCATCGGGTATCCCCCGACGGATATCGGGAAACCCAGGAAGCAGAACGCGAACATCAACACCATCCGCAATTTGTGCCGCAGGCAACGCGCCTATCACATCCGCCAGCCCCCCAGTCTTCAGCAGGGGGAACATCTCTGAACATACATGTAAAACCTGCATTATCGCTCCTGTTTGACCTGCAGTTTGCGCAGCATTTCACGCGTGACCAGTACAATACCTTCTTCTGAACGGTAGAAACGACGAGCGTCCTCTTCCGCATTTTCACCAATCACCATGCCTTCCGGGATAATACAGGCACGGTCAATAACACAGCGACGTAAACGGCAGGAGCGCCCTACCCAAACCTCAGGTAACAACACTGCCGAATCAATATTACAAAAAGAATTTATTCTCACCCGTGGGAAGAGCACAGATTGCACCACCACCGAACCGGAGATAATGCAGCCGCCGGAGACCAGCGAGTTCAGCGTCATACCGTGGCTACCGGAGCGGTCCTGCACGAATTTCGCAGGCGGTAGCGATTCCATATGCGTACGGATAGGCCAGTTCTGGTCATACATATCCAGCTCCGGCGTCACTGAGGCTAAATCCAGGTTCGCCTTCCAGTAAGCTTCCAGCGTACCTACATCGCGCCAGTACGGTTCGGCTTGTGGATCGGACTGCACGCAGGAGAGCGGGAAAGGATGCGCGTAAGCCATACCTTCGCGGGTGATTTTGGGGATAATGTCTTTACCGAAATCGTGGCTGGACGCGTCATCTTTATCGTCTGCCGCCAGCAATTCATACAGGTAATCGGCGTCAAAAACGTAAATGCCCATACTGGCCAGCGATTTGCTGGCGTCACCAGGCATTGCGGGGGGATTCGCCGGTTTTTCGACAAAATCAATAATCTTGTCGCTTTCATCGACCGCCATCACGCCGAACGCCGTCGCTTCTTTGATCGGCACCGGCATACAGGCCACCGTGCAACGCGCGCCCTTTTCAACGTGATCGATCAACATACGCGAGTAGTCCTGCTTATAGATATGATCGCCTGCCAGGATGACGACATATTCCGCTTTATAGCGACGAATAATATCCAGGTTCTGGGTCACCGCGTCTGCCGTGCCGCGATACCAGTTTTCGCCCTTCATACGCTGTTGGGCTGGCAGCAGATCGACAAATTCGTTCATCTCTTCGCTAAACAGTGACCAGCCGCGCTGAATATGCTGCACCAGCGTATGGGACTGATACTGAGTGATCACGCCGATACGGCGAATCCCGGAGTTCAGACAATTAGATAAGGCGAAATCGATGATGCGGAACTTCCCACCAAAGTGGACGGCTGGTTTGGCGCGTTTGTTCGTTAAATCTTTTAGACGCGTGCCGCGGCCGCCGGCCAGGATTAGGGCAACAGATTTCAGTGGCAGCTGGCGCGCCAACATTACACGATCGTTCTTCTCTAAACTCACCATGATTAACTCCTTTTTTATCCTCTCTGGAACACACACAGTCCATGCGCAGGTCCCTGCCAGACCGCCGTTATCACCGGATTATCCTCTCCAGCGAATGGGGGAACGGCGCGCCATTCCCCTTCGGGTAAAACTATATCTGTCACCTCAAGCGTGGCATTTATCGCAATCAGAAAACGGTCCGACAACAGAATTTGCATCAGCTTAGGCCCGTTTTGCCACTCATCCGCACTCAAGGGTTGCGCGTTTTTATTTAGCCAACGCACGTTGCCATCGCCTTCTTCCCACCAGCTATTGCCGGTTAAAGCCGGTATCTGCTGACGCAAACGAATCAGCGCGGCGGTAAACGTGGTTAACCCACGGTTTGCCTGCTGCCAGTCCAGCCAGGTTAAGGCATTATCCTGACAGTAGGCGTTATTGTTGCCGTGCTGGCTATGGCCATGTTCATCGCCTGCCAGCAGCATCGGCGTTCCCTGAGAGAGCAGTAGCGTCGCCAGCAGGGCATGAATGCTGTCGCGCCGCCGCTCCATTAAATCAAGCGGACCGCCTAATCCTTCTTTACCATGATTGTCGCTGTAATTGCTGTTGGTGCCGTCGCGATTTTCCTCACCGTTCGCCTCATTGTGTTTCTGATTGAAACAGACGCAGTCCCGGAGCGTAAAACCGTCATGCGCCGTGAGCAGATTGACAGAGGCGCCGGGCGTGCGGCCATTGCGTTTAAACACATCGCTGGAAGCGGCGAAACGACAGGCAAACTCCCCGGTCGTCAGGTTACGCGGCAACCAGAATCGGCGGGCCGCATCGCGAAAATGATCGTTCCACTCGGCAAACGGTGGCGGAAAATTCCCGACCTGATAGCCGCCCTCGCCAATATCCCACGGTTCAGCAATCAGCTTGACCGTTGATAACACAGGACACGCTTTAATCGCGGCGAACAGCGGCGCATCCTGGCGAAACGTCGGCGTGCGCCCCATGACGGACGCCAAATCAAAACGAAAACCATCGACATGACAGGTTTCCACCCAATAGCGCAAACACTCGCACGCGTATTCCACCACGCCGGGATGGCTTAAATTGAGCGTGTTGCCGCATCCCGTCCAGTTGTGATAATCGCCATCGTCCCTTATCCAATAATAGCTACGGTTATCAATTCCGCGCAGGGAGAAGGTTGGACCGTCCAGATCCAGCTCGGCGCTATGGTTTAATACGATGTCCAGAATGACCTCAATCCCCGCGCGATGCAGCGCTTTCACCGCATCGCGAAACTCGTCCAGCGCCGTCTCGGGCGAACTGGCCCAGGCGGGATGCAGCGCGAACATCGCCATCGGGTTATAACCCCAATAATTGGTCAGTCCCATACGTTGCAGGCGCGGCTCGCTGGCAAACTGCGCCACCGGCAACAGTTCCAGCGCCGTAATGCCAAGCTGTTTGAAGTACGCCACCATGACCGGATGACCGAGCGCTTTATAGGTGCCGCGTATCTCCTGGGGGAGCTCCGGATGCAGGTAGGTAAGCCCTTTGACATGCGCTTCATAGATGACCGTTTTTCCCCACGGCGTGCGCGGCGCGGCGTCATCTTCCCAGTCATAATGGTCGCTGATTATCACGCTTTTCGGCGCCACCGCCGCGTTATCGCGGTAGTCCGGTTCATCGTGTCCGCCGTGCAACAGCGGATGATCTTTTAGTTCGCCCTCGACCCGGCGCGCATAAGGGTCAAGCAGTAACTTCGCCGGATTAAACCGATGCCCCTGCGCTGGCTGCCACGGGCCATGTACGCGATAGCCATAGCGCAAACCTGGCCTGGCGCCTGCCAGATAACCATGCCAGACATCGCCGCGACGTCCTGGCAGGTCATAGCGACGCTCATTCCCTCGGGAATCAAAAACGCACAGCTCTACGCGCTCCGCATGGGCGGAAAAGAGCGTGAAATTCACGCCATGACCGTCATACGTTGCGCCATGCGGCGTTGCTTCGCCGATCGCAAGCTGCGTCATTCCCCCTCCCGCATCAGCCAGATCGTCGCCAACGGCGGTAACGTCAGGTTAAGAGAGTGCTGACGGCCATGGCTTTCGATCTCATCGCTGTGCACCACGCCGCCGTTGCCGGTGTTGCTACCGTGATAATGCATCGAATCAGTATTGAGAATTTCACGCCAGCGTCCCGGCTGGTTGATGCCAAAACGGTAGTCGTGGCGAGGAACGGGCGTAAAGTTGCTGGCGACGATGATCTCGTTACCGGCTTTATCACGGCGTACAAAAATCAGTACCGAGCGTTCATTGTCATCGACCACCAGCCACTCAAAGCCGTAAGCATCAAAATCCAGCTCATGCAACGCTTTATGGTGGCGATAGGTGTGGTTGAGATCGCGTACCAGACGCTGAACCCCGTGGTGCCAGTTATCGCCCCCCTCCAGCAAGTGCCAGTCGAGGCTGGCGTCATGGTTCCACTCGCGTCCCTGGGCAAACTCATTCCCCATAAACAGCAGTTTCTTGCCGGGGAAGGCCCACATCCAGCCATAGTAGGCGCGCAGGTTGGCGAATTTTTGCCACGCATCGCCCGGCATACGATCGAGAATGGATTTCTTGCCGTGAACCACCTCATCGTGCGACAGCGGCAGAACAAAGTTTTCGGTATGGTTGTACAACATACCAAAGGTCAGCTTGTCGTGATGATACTGGCGGTACACTGGGTCCAGCTTCATATAGTCCAGCGTGTCGTGCATCCAGCCCAGGTTCCACTTGTACCAGAACCCCAGGCCGCCCGTTTCCGGTGGACGCGTCACGCCAGAGAAGTCTGTCGACTCTTCCGCCATGCTGACCGCGCCGGGCACCTGCTCGCCAATAATGCGGTTGGTATTACGCAGAAACTCAATGGCTTCCAGGTTTTCACGACCGCCGAACTCGTTCGGTATCCACTCGCCCTCTTTGCGGCTGTAGTCGCGGTAGATCATAGAGGCCACCGCATCGACACGCAGCGCATCAATCCCAAAACGCTCCATCCAGTACAGGGCGTTACCCACCAGATAATTACTGACTTCACGACGACCATAGTTGTAGATCAGCGTATTCCAGTCCTGGTGATAGCCCTCGCGCGGGTCGCTGTGCTCATAGAGGTGGGTGCCGTCAAACTCCGCGAGGCTAAATTCATCGGACGGGAAATGGCCCGGCACCCAGTCGAGAATGACGTTAAGGCCCGCCGCATGGGCCGCATTGATGAAATAGCGGAAGTCGTCCCGCGTACCAAAGCGGCGGGTCGGCGCGTAGAGGCCGGTCGGCTGGTAGCCCCAACTGCCGTCAAACGGATGTTCGTTGACCGGCAAGAGTTCAAGGTGCGTAAAGCCCATCCATTTGGCGTAAGGCACAAGCTGATCCGCCAGCTCACGATAGCTCAGCCAGAAATTGTTATCCGTATGGCGGCGCCATGAACCTAAATGCACCTCATAAATCGAGATCGGCGCATCAAACTGATTGGCTTTTTGTCGTTCTTCGCTTGGCGTCACTTTCTCCGGCAGTCCGCAAATCATCGACGCCGTTTCCGGACGCATCTGCGCCTCAAAAGCATAGGGATCGGCTTTAATGCGCAGATTACCGTTCGCATCAAGCAGCTCGAATTTATACAGCTGTCCATTATGCGCGCCGGGGATAAACAGCTCCCAAATACCGCTCTCTTTGCGCAGACGCATCGGGTGGCGACGCCCATCCCAATAGTTGAATTGCCCGACAACCGAAACGCGACGAGCATTAGGCGCCCAGACGGAGAAACGGGTGCCGGTGACGCCATCCATCGTATCGGCGTGCGCGCCCAGCGTTTCATAAGGACGCAGGTGGGTGCCTTCCGACAATAGCCAGACATCCATTTCCTGTATTAATGGACCAAAACGGTAAGGATCGTCGATGAGGTTCTGCTGTCCGTGCCAGGTCACGGCGAGCTGATAGCGAAAGAAATTTTTACGTCGGGGTAAAACGCCGCAGAAAAAACCGCGAGCGTCGAGACATTCCAGTTTGCCGACTTTACGTCCGGTTTTGGGTTCAATCACCCATACGTCGGTGGCGTCAGGTAATAGGGCGCGGACTTCTAGTCCGGCTTGGGTCTGGTGCATTCCGAGTACGGAAAAAGGGTCCGCAAAATGTCCTGCAATTAGCGCATTAATCACGTCTCTATCGATACGACTGGACATGGTTTGTCATCCTGTTTTGTGGCGTCACTCCATCTCACTGAATTCAACATCAGGTAGTGACACTTCTTTGACCTGAACGGCGCAGCACACTGTGCATCCTATCTGCGTCGTCCTACCTTCAGGTTAGGCTTAATACCCGTGGGATTAAGCTACCCTTAAAGAATAGCCAATGCTCTGCTTAACTCCTGATAAAAATGAAACATCTGCGTTTACTCCTGTATTACGCAAAAAAAAGGGTGACAATGCACCCCTGGTTTAACACAAATTTCCCCGCCGGATGGCGGCGCTGACGCGCCTTATCCGGCCTACAGAACCACACGCAGGCCCGATAAGCGCTGCAATAGCCACTACGCCAACTGGCGCAGCATTCGACGCAGCGGCTCGGCGGCGCCCCATAACAACTGGTCGCCTACGGTAAACGCCGACAAGAACTCTGGCCCCATGTTCAGCTTACGCAGACGACCAACCGGCGTAGTCAACGTGCCGGTCACCGCCGCCGGGGTTAATTCGCGCATAGTGATATCACGATCGTTCGGCACCACTTTCGCCCACGGATTATGTGCCGCCAGCAGTTCTTCCACCGTCGGAATGGATACCTCTTTTTTCAGCTTGATGGTGAACGCCTGGCTGTGACAGCGCAGTGCGCCGACGCGCACGCACAAACCATCAACCGGGATCACAGAGGCAGTATTGAGGATCTTGTTGGTTTCCGCCTGGCCTTTCCACTCTTCGCGGCTCTGGCCGTTATCGAGCTGTTTGTCGATCCAAGGGATCAGGCTTCCCGCCAGCGGTACGCCAAAGTTATCAACCGGCAGCTCGCCGCTGCGGGTCAATGCCGTAACTTTGCGTTCAATATCAAGAATTGCGGAAGACGGCGTCGCCAGTTCATCGGCGACATGGCCATACAACTGACCCATTTGGGTTAACAGCTCGCGCATATGGCGCGCGCCGCCGCCGGAGGCGGCCTGATAGGTCGCGACGGATACCCAGTCAACGAGATTATGGGCAAAGAGACCGCCCAGCGACATCAACATCAGGCTAACGGTACAGTTACCGCCCACAAAGGTCTTCACGCCATTGTTCAGGCCGTCGGTAATCACGTCCTGGTTGACCGGGTCGAGAATAATAATGGCATCATCTTTCATGCGCAGCGTAGAAGCCGCGTCAATCCAGTAACCCTGCCATCCGCTTTCGCGCAGCTTTGGATAAATTTCGTTGGTATAATCGCCGCCCTGGCAGGTTACGATGATATCGAGCGCTTTTAGCGCATCCAGATCAAAAGCGTCCTGTAGCGTGCCGGTGGAGGTGTCGCCGAAGGTGGGCGCCGCCTGTCCAAACTGGGAGGTAGAAAAGAAAACAGGGCGAATAGCGTCGAAATCGCGCTCCTCTACCATGCGTTGCATGAGAACAGAGCCGACCATTCCGCGCCAGCCGATAAAACCAACATTTTTCATAGCGTTTTTTTCCTGCAAAGAGATGTGCTGTGTATGCGCGCCAGTATCCTGTGGCGCATCCTTCACCATACAAAAAGCAGCCAAAGTCGCAAGTGAAATTAATCAATGATAGCGAAGCCATCAGTAATGCGACTTATCCTGCCTTACCGCGCAAGCAGAAAGTCCAGTGGCGATTATCAGGGAATTTGCGTTAGGAAGGGAATCATTTCCGTCGCTGTTTTATTGATCCTAATTATGGATCAGCGTAGAAATTTGCCTGCTTTTATGCGCGTACTGAAACATGGCGAGGCAAAATGTCGTTGGGCGATTGCCATGCACACCTCAATAAAAAAACCGGGTAGCGATTACGCCTTACCCGGCTTACGGTGTCGATATGTGCCCGTTTCCAGGCCCGGTAAGCACAGCGCCACCGGGCAACAAGACTCAGCTCAGCAGTTGGAAAGCAATCATCCCGACAATCGCGCCGACCGTACCGAGGATAGTTTCCATCATCGTCCAGGTCTTCAGCGTCTGCGCTTCGGTCGCGCCGGTAAATTTACCGAACAGCCAGAAGCCAGCGTCGTTAACATGAGAAACCACAATTGAACCGCCGGCGATACAGATAGAGAGCGCCGCCATCTGCGCGCCAGAGAAATTCAGTTGCTCAATGACCGGCATCACCAGACCGACCGCGGTTAAACACGCCACGGTCGCGGAACCCTGAATGATGCGCACCGCCGCCGCCAGCACAAAGCAGGTAATGGCAATCGGCAGCCCCATGCCGGTTAACGCTTCGCCCAGCGCCGGGCCGACGCCGGAGTCAACCAGTACCTGTTTGAACACCCCGCCTGCGCCAATCACCAGCAGAATAATGCCCGCCGGTTGCAGCGCGTGGCCGCAGATTTCCATCACTTTGTCTTTCGGCATCCCCTGACGCATCGCCAGGCCGTAAATCGCTACCAGACAAGCGACCAGAATCGCAGTGAAGGGGTGGCCGATAAACTCAAACCATTCGTAAGTGGTGGAACCTTCCGGCACAAAACGCGCGGCAATCGTTTTCAGTCCTACCAGCACCAACGGCAGCAGGATCAGCGACAGGCTGAAGCCGAAAGAAGGCATTTTACCTTCACCCAGATGCGGCTCGGTAATGTCGTCAGGAATACGCAGCTCAACGTAACGGCTGATAAAATTCCCCCACAGCGGCCCGGCGATAATCATGCCCGGAATGGCAGCGCACAGCCCAATCAGGATCATCCAGCCGAAATCAGCATGCATCTGAGAAGCCAGCAGCATCGGCGCAGGCCCAGGCAACAAAAACGCCGCGGCAGCCGCCACGCCCGCAAACAGCGGAATGACCAGCTTCACCAGGTTTGTGCCGGTATGACGCGCCATAGAGAACGCCACGCTTATCAGCAGCACAATCGCCACTTCAAAGAACAGCGGAAGCGCGCAAATCAGCCCGGCCAGGCCAATCGCATAGTGCGCGCGGTTATGACCAAAGGATTTAAGCATCTTGACGGCTATCTGATCGACCGCGCCGGTTTCATGCAGAATTTTACCGAACATCGCCCCCAGCGCGACCACAATCGCCAGGAAGCCCAGCGTGCCGCCCATCCCTTTTTCCATGGTCGCGGCGATTTTATCAAGCGGCATCCCTGAAAAAAGCCCCGCGCCCATTGAGACGACCATTAACGCGACGAAGGCGTGCATACGCGCCTTCATCACGAGAAACAGCAGCAGTAAGACGGAACCGACGGCGGTTAAAACCAGTGTTAATGTACTCACAGCGTACTGCCTTTATTGATGACCTCAATGGTGCTCGCCACGACGCCTTCCAGCGGCTGGTCGATATCCACCACCAGAACATCGCGTTCGTCGGCACCCGGCTCTTGCAGCGTTTCAAACTGCGTCACCAGCATCTGGGTTTTGAAGAAATGACCTTTGCGCGCTTTCAGACGGCTTTCAATGACGTCGAAATCACCTTTCAGATAGATAAAGGAGAGGTTCGGGTTTCCCTCGCGCAGCAGGTCACGATAATGTTTTTTCAGTGCGGAACAGACGATCAGCGAGATTTTATTGGTACGCTGCATCGCGAAAGCGGCGTCGTTCAGCGCCTGTAACCACGGTTTGCGGTCATCATCATTCAACGGCTCGCCGGAAGCCATTTTTTCAATATTGCAGCGCGGATGCAGAAAATCGCCGTCCAGAAACGCGGCATGAAGCTGATGCGCCACGGCGCTTGCGACAGCGGATTTACCGCTGCCTGATACGCCCATCAGAACGTAAACGTGGTGATCATGATTAGTCGTGCTCAAAGCGGGCCCCCACTCTACAAGTTGCAAAATTTGTTACGGGTAACTGTTATCGGTAACATTGTCCAACCGCACCATTCACGACGCAATGACCATTCGTGCCAAAAGTGAATAAGTGTGAGCTACTTCAAAGTTGTCAGACTAAATAGATCCGCCCGGTGACAAGGTGAAACCTAAATCTAACATTTTCGGCGTGACCGTTTCGCCGCGAATGCGGGCTAACAGACGTTCCGCGCCAATGCTGCCCATTCGCTCGCGCGGCGTCAGGACGCTTGCCAGACGCGGTTCCATCACCTGGCCGATGTCATGACCGTGGAACCCGGCGATCGCCATGTCGTCCGGGATTTTTAGCCCCAGGCGCTGGCATTCGAAGGCCGCCCCCACCGCCAGGTCATCGTTGGTGCAAAAAATACCGTCAAGCTGTGGGTATTCACGTCGCGCCTGGCGCATGAGTTCGATACCGGAAGAGTAGGATGAAGATTGCTCCATCATCACACTGTAAGGAACCAGGCCTGCGTCCCGCATCGCCTGTTCATAGCCCTTCTGCTTGATGATAGTACGTTCGTCGAGGCGCGCCCCCAGATAGGCGATATGACGATGACCGCGCGCGATAATCGCGGCGGTCATCTGACGGGCGGCCTCGAAGTTGTCAAAACCAACGGCAATATCGAGACACGGCGACTGGCTGTCCATCAGTTCCACCACCGGAATCCCGGCGACTTCGATCATTTTTAAGGTGCGCGGCGTATGGGTACGCTCAGTGAGGATCAGGCCGTCGATATTCCAGGAGAGCATCGATTCCAGGCGCTCCTGCTCCATCTCCGGTTTATAGCCGTAGTGCGCCAGCATGGTTTGATAACCATGCGCGTCGGTGACAGCCTCAATGCCGCGTAACACTTCCGCAAAGACCTGGTTGGTTAAAGACGGCAGCAGAACGCCAATGGCGCGGCTGGTGGCGTTGGAAAGAATGTCAGGCGCGCGATTAGGAATGTACCCGAGCTCATCAAGCGCAGCCGCAATTTTACCCCGCAGCGCGACGGAGACCTGCTCCGGATTACGCAAAAAACGGCTGACCGTCATTTTGGTCACGCCCACACGGTCGGCCACATCCTGAAGTACGGGTCTTTTCTTTTTCATCGTCCTGAAAGGTATAAAAGGGATAGATTTGCCCAGTTTACCACGGACGTGCGTGAACCTTCGCAGAGAAAAAAGTCGTTTTTTTATTGTGAGAAATACACAAAATCATTCGAGTTGCATCAAGGCGGCGACGCAGTGAATCCCCGGGAGCGTACATTAAGTACGCGACCGGGGTGAGCGAGGAAAGCCAACACAGATGCGGCTTGAAGGATGACGTGTATTTTTAGACTGGCGGCAAGTCAAACAACAACACTTCACTGTCGCTGTCGGCATGAATCGAGATTGCCTGCTCATCCCAAATCGCCAGACCATCGCTGGTGGTGGCTTTAGTACCGTTAATGGTCACGTTACCTTTTACCACCTGGATCCAGACGCGGCGCTCAGCGGCAATCTGATGCACCGACTGCTCATCTTTGAGCAGCGCCCAGCGGTACAGCTCCATATCCTGGTGGACCTTCAGCGAACCATCGCGAGCATCTGGCGAAAGCACCAGTTGCTTGCCCTGCGCGGCGTCGAAGCGACGCTGTTCGTAGCGCGGCGTGATGCCGGTTTCTTGCGGAATGATCCAGATCTGGTACAGCCGCAGACGATCCGTTTTGCTCGGGTTGTACTCGGAGTGGCGAACGCCGGTCCCGGCGCTCATAATCTGGAATTCACCTGCCGGAACCTGTTCTTTATTGCCCATACTATCCTGGTGTTCTACGGCGCCTTCCAGCACATAGGTCAAAATTTCCATGTCTTTATGCGGATGCGTGCCGAACCCCTGGCCTGCGTCGATCACATCGTCGTTAATCACACGCAGCGCCGAGAACCCCATAAAGTTCGGATCGTAATAATCGGCAAAAGAAAAGGTATGCCAGGAGTCAAGCCAGCCATGATTCGCATGACCGCGGTCGTTTGCTTTGCGTAAGTAGATCATTGTGTTCACCCCCAGATGTTTTCGATGGAATAAGTGTGGACTCATTCCGTCCGGGATCATAGAGGGTGAAAATTGACTCCTCTGTTCAAAAAATATGAATAAGCGCAGAGGAGTCTGTAAGGGCTATTTAGCGAGGGTTATCGTCGCAGGCGATGCCTGTTCGAAAGCACGTTCGAGGATTTCCAGATTGGTAAGAACTTCAGATTCCTTGACGTAATTAGGCGTACCGACGGTCAACGTCTGGTACAGCGCATCATAAACACGACCATAGTCACCCGTTTCCGGTTTCACCTCTTCTTTCACCGTAACACCGTCATCGTTAACATATTCCAGCACGCCGACGGATTCGTCAGCGGCGAAACCGGGTTCACCGGGCATAATGTTCGCTTTCAGGCTGGTTTCTTGTTGATCGATACCGTATTTCACAAACGAACCTTTGGTGCCGTGAACAATAAACTTCGGATAGTCGATTTTCACCAGATGGCTGGTTTTAACGATAGCCTTCAAATCGCCATAAAACAGTTGCGCTTCAAAGGTGTCATCCGGGTTCGCTTTATTACGCAGGCTACGAATGTCATACGCGACATGATCCGGGCGGCCAAATAGCGAAATAATTTGATCCATGGTGTGGACGCCAAGTCCATAGAATGCGCCGTCCTGCGGCAGGCCCGGTTTGGTTTCTGCTACCGGGCGGTAATAATCGAAATGGCTTTCAATTTCGACAATCTTGCCCAGTTTCCCGCTCTCAATCGCTTTTTTAGCAGTGAGAAAACAGGAATCAAAACGCCGATTCTGATACGGCGTGACGGTCAGTCCTTTGCTTCGCGCCAGGTCGAACAACACTTTTGCCTCCGCCAGCGTCGGCGTGAAAGGTTTCTCAACCAGCACGCTTTTACCCGCTTCCAGCACGCGTTTAGCGTATTCGAAATGGCTGTCAGCATGCGTACAGACGATCACCAGCTTTACCTGCGGATCGCCCAACACCTCATCCAGATCGCTGGTGAAGTGAATATGTGAATACTGCGGCGCCTGCTCTTCCGGTTTAGCGTGACGACGGAAAATATGCGCGACATGCCAGGTATCTTTACGATTCAGAACGTAGGGGAGATGGTAACGGGTGGTGCTTTTGCCGAATCCAATAAATGCGCAGTGTAAGGTCATGAGACGATCCTTTTGAAGATGATTGTTTACACCATAGCGCAAAGCGTGAGGAGACTGAATGTTGGATTCTTTGCCGGATGCGGAGAAGCCTTTTCGGGCCTACAAAAGCAGATGCCTCAAGATCAGCCGTCGGCGTCGCGGTCAGTTTGTTCACGGCAAGCGCGCAGGGCCCGGAGCGTACTAAATGTACGTGAGGAGCACGAGCACTTCCCGGGGACAAAATGACAAGTAAGCCAGGCTGAAACAAAACCCAAAAAAAAAGCCAGCAAAAGCTGGCTAAAATAATACTGGAAGCAATGTGAGCAATGTCGTGCTTTCAGGTTCTCCGTAGGGGTTCCCCTGAATGCAAGGCAATAATAATCATTCTCATTCGCACTTGTCTACTTCTTTTTGCAAAAAAATGCGGTTGACGGAATTTTCTTTCTCAGCGAGTGTAAATACACAATTACCCCTGCAGGAGATAAGGAATGAGTGAAATAGTGATACGCCACGCTGAACCGAAAGATTACGACGCCATTCGTCAGATCCACGCCCAGCCGGAGGTGTACCACAACACGCTACAGGTTCCTCATCCTTCCCTCGAAATGTGGCAGGCGCGGCTAACCGAGCAAGCCGGGGTTAAACAACTGGTTGCCTGCATTGACGATATTGTCGTTGGCCATCTTTCTATTCAGGTCACCCAACGTCCCCGCCGCAGCCACGTGGCCGATTTTGGTATCTGCGTGGATGCCCGGTGGCACAATCGCGGCATTGCCAGCGCGCTGATCCGCACGATGATCGACATGTGCGACAACTGGCTGCGCGTCGAGCGTATCGAGTTAACGGTGTTTGTTGATAACGAGCCCGCCGTGGCGGTGTATAAGAAGTACGGCTTTGAAATCGAAGGCACCGGTAAGAAATACGGCCTGCGCAACGGTGAGTACGTTGATGCGTACTTTATGGCGCGCGTGAAATAGCGCTTCCCCGCCCCACCCTGTGGGGCGAAACGTCACAAACCTTCATCACATTCCAGTTATTGCAACCTACTTCCCCTATATCAAAACAATAACCATCTGGATTTCATGGTTATTGCCACTTTAAGCTTTATCACCGTTTTTCCGTAATTTTAGCAATATTAATATTACATTTTTGTTTTTTTTTGGTTTCTGCCATCACTTTATGGTGACAATCACAACAATATACTCCTCCCGGGACTAATTTAACCACGGTGAGGTAAAAAATGAAATTTGAACGCCATCATAGAATATTGAAGGAACTCAGTATTTCGGGAGTTGTAAAAGTTTCAAATCTGGCGAAAAGTCTCAAGGTAACAAAGGAAACTATTCGTTCAGATCTCAATGAACTTGCCGGACAGGGATATCTTACTCGCTGTCATGGTGGTGCATTTATTACCCTTGATTCTCTTGATAACGTCGCAAAAAATGAAATTGCTTATGTGCTGGAAAAATATGAATCAGCGCAGAAAATAAAAAAAGGTCTCTCTGCCATGAAAAATAATGTATGTGTTATTGGCTCGTTCAATGTTGATATCATCAGTTATCTACCGAGATTACCCTCAACGGGAGAATCATTGCTGGCCGATAAATTTATTTTTTCACCCGGCGGTAAGGGATGTAATCAGGCATTAGCAGCAAGCTATGCCGACTCTGATGTGCATTTTATTACTAAAGTCGGCTCAGATCATTTTAGTGATTACGCCATTAATTTTATAAACTCATCAAAAATCCATAAAAGTGTTATCTACCAGACCAAAGAAACACAAACAGGTACAGCAACTATCATGGTGAATGGAGATACCGGAGATAACGTCATCGCTATCTACCCTGGCGCCAACATGACAATTTCCCCTGATGAAATCACCATTCAGAAAGAAGCCATTGTTCATTCAGATATTGTTCTTGTCCAACTGGAGACGAATTACGAAGCGCTGCAGCAAACAATTCGTCTCGCACAAAAAAATGACATACCGGTCATTATCAATCCAGCGCCATACAATGACATGGTTAACACCATCATTGATAACATTGACTATATTACGCCAAATGAAACGGAAGCAGGCCTGCTGGCCAATATGGCGGTTAATGATATCGAATCAGCCAAATGCGCGGCCAAAATTATTCACCAGAAAGGCGTCAAAAATACCATTATTACGTTAGGTAGCAAAGGTTCGCTTGCTTATGATGGCACACAATTCATCTATTCCCCGGCATTTCCGGCAGTTGTAAAAAATACTGCGGGAGCGGGTGACGCTTTCAATGGCGCCCTCGCATCTGGTCTTGCAAAAGGAAAGTCACTGGCATCCGCATTGTGCTACGCCAGCGCATTTGCCTCACTTGCGGTTGAAACGCCTAATGCCTCTGATATGCCGGAAAACGACTCCGTTCTTCATCGTATTCAGGGTTCACATTACAAACAAACTATCTCTACTCACTAAATCAAGGAGCAGACTATGAACAATACGCAGAAAAAACTAAAGGTGCTCTTTATTGGAGAATCCTGGCATATTCATATGATTCATTCAAAAGGTTATGACAGTTTCACCTCCAGTAAATATGAAGAAGGCGCTACATGGTTACTGGAATGTCTGAGGAAAGGCGGCGTTGATATTGATTACATGCCTGCCCACACAGTACAAATTGCCTTTCCAGAGAGTATTGACGAATTAAATCGTTACGATGTGATTGTTATTAGCGACATTGGTAGTAATACCTTCCTGCTACAAAATGAAACCTTCTATCAGCTAAAAATAAAGCCAAACGCTCTGGAATCCATTAAAGAGTACGTCAAAAATGGCGGTGGACTACTCATGATTGGCGGCTATCTGTCGTTCATGGGTATTGAGGCAAAAGCCAATTATAAGAACACCGTTCTTGCTGAGGTTCTACCAGTTATTATGCTTGATGGCGATGACCGGGTAGAAAAGCCAGAGGGTATCTGTGCTGAGGCTGTCTCACCTGAACATCCTGTTGTTAACGGGTTCTCAGATTATCCGGTATTTCTTGGATATAACCAGGCCGTCGCCAGAGACGATGCCGATGTCGTATTAACAATAAATAATGACCCATTGTTAGTGTTCGGTGAATACCAACAGGGTAAAACCGCCTGTTTTATGAGCGACTGCTCCCCACACTGGGGAACCCAGCAGTTTATGTCATGGCTATTTTATACCGACCTGTGGGTCAACACGCTTCAATTCATCGCCAGAAAATAAAAAACAATGGAGTAACGAAAGTTACTCCTTTTATAAAATATAAGGATTGATGTATGAACAAGAATAAGTACTCAACCCCCTTACTGATGCTTGCCACCATCTTAGCCGGTATGCTTTCCCCGATGCAGTCTGCCGTTAATGGGCAGTTAGGACATTGGTTACAAGACGGTAATGCTTGCGCAGTAATCTCGTTTGCCAGCGGTCTGGTCGTCATGTTTTTTATTATTATTGCGCGCAAAGAAACACGCCAGCAATTCGCCTCAATCCCTACTCTGATTAAAAAGAGAAAAATCCCGCTATGGAATTGGTTTGCAGGATTATGCGGGGCGATGGTCGTATTTTCTGAAGGCGCATCTGCCAGCGCGCTGGGCGTTGCCACCTTTCAAACGGCATTAATTTCCGCTCTGCTTCTTTCCGGCCTGCTGTGCGACCGTTTTGGCATCGGTGTGGAGGAGAAGAAATATTTTACGCCATGGCGCATTACTGGCGCATTGTTCGCCGTTATCGCCACCATTTTTGTCGTGTCGCCACAGTGGCACTCAACCTCGTTTATCCTGCTCGCTATCCTCCCCTTTTTGGCAGGGTTACTCGCTGGCTGGCAGCCTGCGGGGAATGCTAAAGTCGCCGAGGCAACGGGCTCCATGCTGGTGTCCATTACATGGAACTTCATCGTCGGCTTTTGTGTCCTGGGCGCGGCGCTGGCGATACGTATCGCATTAGGCCATGTCACCATCCAGTTACCCGATACATGGTGGATGTATCTCGGTGGTCCGCTGGGTCTGCTGTCCATCGGGCTAATGGCGATTCTGGTGAGAGGCTTAGGGCTATTGATGCTGGGCGTAGCGTCAACAGCAGGCCAACTGCTTGGCTCAGTGCTAATTGATGAATTGATCCCTTCATTAGGCAATACGGTCTACCTGGTCACCATCATCGGTACGCTGTTCGCGTTAGTCGGTGCGATTGTGACCACCATCCCTGAATACAGAGCATCCAAAATGGCGCAAAGAATGGAGGTGTCAGAATGAAAGGTTTCCTGCAAACCGTAACAGGCCCGGTGGCGCATACGGATATGGGGCTGACGCTACCGCATGAACATCTGTTTAACGATCTGTCTTCGGTCGTAGACGAGCCACATTATGCTTTTTCACAGCAACTGGTGGGAAAGAAAGTCAGTGCTGACCTGCAGTGGGGGCTGAAACACGACCCATACTGCTGCGCCGATAACATGGACCGCAAAGAGATTGATGATGTTATCTTCGAAATCAATAACTTTATGGCTTTAGGCGGCAGGACGATTGTCGACGCCACCGGTTCTGAATCCATTGGGCGGGATGCCTCAGCGCTGCGAGAAGTTGCCTTAAAAACGGGTTTGAATATCGTCGCGTCATCCGGGCCTTATCTGGAGAAATTTGAAAGCACCCGGATCCATAAACCTGTTGAGCTGTTAGCCTCACTCATTGATAAAGAACTGAATCAGGGTATTGGCGAGACGGATATTCGCGCTGGCATGATCGGTGAAATCGGCGTATCTCCCGCGTTTACCCAAGCGGAGCGTAACAGCCTGCGGGCAGCGTCTCTGGCACAATGTAACAACCCCCACACGGCGATGAATATCCATATGCCAGGGTGGCTGCGACTGGGTGATGAGGTGCTGGATATTGTGCTGGAAGAAATGAACGTCTCTCCGGCAAAAGTCTCGCTGGCGCATTCGGACCCTTCAGGAAAAGATGTCGTCTATCAACGTAAAATGCTCGACCGCGGCGTATGGCTTGAATTTGACATGATTGGTCTGGACATCACCTTTCCAAAAGAAGGTGTCGCGCCGGGCGTTCAGGAGACCGCAGATGCAGTAGCGAATCTGATTGCACTGGGTTACGCCGACCAAATCGTTTTAAGCCATGATGTTTTTCTCAAACAGATGTGGGCGAAAAATGGCGGAAATGGCTGGGGGTTTGTCCCGAATGTCTTCCTCGCCTATCTGGCTGCTCGCGGAGTAGACAACGATACTCTGCGCAAGCTTTGTATTGATAATCCAGCCCGATTACTCACGGCATAATCTGCAAATAGCCCGGTGTCTGACACCGGGCCTGGAATTAAAAATCAGTATCCCGCCGTTAAATCATCCACCGAACGCGGGTCAGACGCACCGTACAGTTCGCCATCCGGTCCAACCATAATACTTTGGGTGCTGCCCATCGCTTCTTTCAGCGCAACTTTCTGCCCTTTCTGTTCCAGCAACTTCAGCGTATCGGGGCTGAAGCCCTTTTCTACCCGCAGTTCGTCCGGCAACCATTGATGATGGAAACGCGGCGCGTTGGTCGCTTCGGCGACGTTCATGCCAAAATCAATGCTGTTCACTACCATTTGCAGCACGGTAGTGATGATTCGACTCCCGCCAGGGCTGCCGGTCACCAGCCAGGTTTTGCCCTCTTTAACGACGATAGTCGGCGACATCGACGACAGCGGACGCTTCTTCGGACCGACCGCGTTAGCATCGCCGCCCACCAGGCCATAAACATTAGGTACACCGGGTTTAGCAGAAAAATCATCCATTTGATTATTCAGCAGAATACCGGTATTTCCCGCCACAATTCCTGTGCCGAAGGTGGTGTTCAGGGTATAGGTCACCGCCACGGCATTGCCGTCTTTATCCACCACCGAGAAGTGGGTGGTCTGGTTGCTTTCATACGGGGCGAGCTTGCCCGGTTTTATCTGGCTGGAAGGTTTGGCCTTGTTGATATCAATTTGATCGGCCAGCGTTTTCGCATAGGCTTTGTGGGTCAGCGCCTGCCACGGCACTTTCACAAAGTCCGGATCGCCCAGATACTCTGAGCGGTCAGCGTAGGCGTATTTTTCCGCTTCCGCCATGATTTGCATGGCATCGGCGCTGCCAAAGCCGTACTTCTTCATGTCGAAGTTTTCGAGGATATTCAGGATCTGTACGATGTGAATACCGCCCGAGGATGGCGGCGGCATGGAGAAGACCTGATACCCGCGATAGTCACCGCTGATTGGCGTACGCTCAACGGCTTTATAGCTGGCTAAATCCTCTTTGGTCATCAGACCGCCGTTCTTCTGCATTTCTCCGGCAATCTGGTCAGCAATCACCCCTTTATAAAACGCATCCGGGCCGTTTTCGGCAATCATTTCCAGGCTTTTCGCCAGATTCTTCTGGACCAGCTTATCGCCTTTTTTCAGCGGCTCGCCGTCTTTCCAGAAAATGGCTTTGCTGTTCTCATGGTTGGGGATCACTTCGCTGCCGTAAGTTTTTAAGTCGTCGGCCAGCGCATCGTTAACCACAAAACCCTCTTCCGCCAGCTTCATCGCCGGACGCACCACTTTATTCAGCGGCATCGTGCCGTATTTCTCCAGCGCCAGCGAGAACCCCGCCACGGTACCCGGCGTACCGGATGCCAGATGCGACGTCAGCGACTTTTTCGCATCGGCGTTACCCTGATCGTCGAGGAACATATCACGGGTCGCGCCAGCAGGCGCCATTTCACGAAAATCGATCGCCGTGGTAGCGCCATCTTTAGTGCGCAGCAGCATAAATCCTCCGCCGCCCAGATTCCCGGCTTGCGGATGCGTGACAGCCAGCGCATAGCCCACGGCGACGGCGGCATCCACGGCATTACCGCCCTGCTTTAAGATATCCACGCCAACCTGCGTCGCAATTGCATCCACCGAGGCCACCATCCCTTGCGTCGCCCGCACAGGATGAAAGACATCTTCTTCAACACCATAGGAGACTGGCGGCGCGACGGGAGGATTGGCCACCGCGCTAAACGTCCCCCCGGCCAGCAGAGCGGCGATCGCCACCCAGCGCATAAACGTTGGTTTCATCGTTGTTTTTCTCCAGATAAATGGGTGTATGTCCCGTTTAATCCTGGTCCACAACGCTTAAAAAATCATCATCATGGCGAAATAGAGGTACACTTAAAAAGAGGCCTCATCGGGAGGAGACGACAATGAAACGCTTACTACTTATTACGGCTTTGTTACCCTTTGCTGTATTGGCCCAGCCAATTAACACTATGAATAATCCTAATCAGCCAGGTTATAAGATTCCCAGCCAGCAGCGTATGCAGACGCAGATGCAAACGCAGCAGATTCAGCAGCAGGGTATGTTGAAACAACAGATGCAAACGCAGGCGCGCAGCCAGCAGCAAAATCTACAGTCGCAGTTGAATGCCAATACGCAGCGGGTTCAGCAGGGACAGCCGGGCAACGGTATGCTCGGCCAGCAAACGCTGCCCAATACGCAGGGCGGAATGCTCAGCGGCAGCGGAAATCCGGACCGGATGCTAAACCATTCCCAGCCAATGTTGCAGCAGGACAGCGGAACGCCGCAGCCTGACATCCCGCTGAAAACCATCAGCCCTTAAAACTGACAGCCCTTAAAACTGAAAGTGAGGGCCGATGTCATCAATACGATCGGTGCAGATACAATCCACGCCCCAGCGCAGCAGCTCTGCCGCCCGCTGGGGCTGATTGACGGTATACACCAGAATCCGCAGACCCGCGGACTTAATCTCTTGTACTCGCGTCTCATCGAGTAATTTATGGTTGAGATGGAGGGAAACACAGCCCAGACGGGTCGTCAGTTCACGCCAGTCTTCACGCCATTTATCCAGCAGTAACCCGCGCGGCAGTTCAGGTGCTGCCGCCTGCGCCGCTTCCAGCGCCTCTATCTCAAAGGAGGAAAGCAGCGGCGGCGTCATCCCGGCCCACAGTTCGCGGGCGGCCAACGCCACGACGCGTCCTGTTAGCCTTCCGCTCCCCGTTGTCGGTTTGATCTCAATATTCGCCATCATGCCGTGTTTACGGCAGCGCTCCGCCACCTGCGAGAGCAGCGGCAGCGGCTCGCCTTTAAATTCGCCGCTAAACCAACCGCCAGCGTCCACACGCAATAAATCCTGCCAGTTCAACTCGCCCGCCACGCCCCAACCATTGCTGGTGCGCTCCAGGTTATCGTCATGCAGCAGGAAAATTTCGCCGTCTTTCGACAGCTTGGCATCAAACTCAATCATGGTGTGCCCGTATCGCGCGCCCACGTCAATCGCCGCCAGAGTGTTTTCCGGCGCCAGTTTACCGCCGCCGCGATGGGCGACAATGTGGGGATAAGGCCAGTTACTCATACGCGTTGTCCTGTTTCGCCATCAAAAAGATGCCGCTGATGTTCCGGCAGATGCAGCCATAGCGTACTGCCCGCCGCCGGGCGCTGCTGATGCGCCAACCGCACCACCAGTTTCTGATCGCCCCAGCGCCCATGCGCCAGATTATCCGCGCCCAGAATCTCCAGCGTGTCTACCGTTAGCGGCACGCCGCCTTCCGCCTGCGAGCTTAACGCAATATGCTCCGGGCGGATACCCAGCGTCATTTTACGTCCGGCATGACCCCGATAGCCCGCACCAATCGGCAACGCCAGACCGCCAGGCAATTCGAAACGGTCGCCGGAAGCGCTGATAACGCCGTCCAACAGGTTCATCGCCGGGCTGCCAATAAAGCTCGCCACGAAGCGACTGGCCGGTTTTTCATATACCTCTACCGGCGTGCCAATCTGTTCTGCGACGCCTTTATTCATCACCATCACCCGCTGGGCCAGCGTCATCGCCTCTACCTGATCGTGAGTAACATAGAGCGAGGTGGTACGAAGACGACGATGCAGATGTTGTAACTCCAGACGCATCTGCACGCGCAGCTTGGCGTCGAGGTTAGAAAGCGGTTCGTCGAATAAAAAGACTGCCGGCTCGCGGACGATCGCGCGCCCCATTGCCACGCGCTGCCGTTGACCGCCGGAAAGCTCGCGTGGACGGCGTTTAAGCAGGCCGTCCAGCTCCAGAATGCGCGCCGCCTCCCGCACGCGTTCTTCAATATGCGCTTTACTCATACCGCGAATTTTCAGCCCCCACGCCATGTTCTCCTCTACGCTCATATGGGGATAGAGAGCATAGTTCTGAAATACCATCGCGATGCCGCGATCTTTGGGCTCCATCTCGGTGACACGTTTGCGATCAATCCAGATATCGCCGCTGGTCACGCGTTCCAGACCGGCCACCATCCGCAACAACGTTGATTTGCCGCAGCCGGACGGCCCGACCATCACGATAAATTCGCCATCCGCCACGTCCAGCGTTAACGGTTGAATGACCTGGGTTTTGCCGTCCCAGCTTTTGGTTACTGCCTGTAGTTTTAAACCAGCCATTTTTATTTCTCACTGTCCACTAAACCACGCACAAACGCCCGTTGCATGGCTAACACAATTACGACCGGAGGGATAAGGGTGAGCAGCATTGCCGCCATCACCTGGTTCCATTGCGTGGTACCTTCGCCAGTGGCGATCATCCCTTTGATACCCGCTACGGCAGTGCCAAGATTCACGTCGGTGATAATCAACAGCGGCCACAGATACTGGTTCCAGCCGTAGATAAAGGTGATGACGAATAACGCCGCCAGGTTGGTTTTTGACAGCGGCAACACGATGTCGCGGAAAAAGCGCATCGGCGACGCGCCGTCAATACGGGCCGCCTCCACCAGTTCATCCGGAAGCGTCATGAAGAACTGACGAAACAGGAAAGTGGCGGTAGCGGACGCCATCAGCGGTAGCGTCAGACCGGCATAGCTGTCGAGCATTTTCAGGTTGGCGATCACTTCCACCGTCGGGAAGATACGCACTTCAACCGGCAGCATCAGGGTGATAAAAATCATCCAGAAGAACAGGTTACGCAGGGGAAAACGAAACCAGACGATGGCGAATGCGGAAAGCATAGATACCGTGATTTTGCCTACCGTAATGCTGAACGCCATAATGAAACTGTTAAGCATCATCAGCCAGAATGGCGCGCTATTAACACCGACGCCGTTGACCCAAATAGTTTTGATATTCTCCAGTAACTGCGTGCCGGGAAGCAGCGTCATCGGCGTCTCAAACACCGCACGGTCGTCCAGCGTCGCCGCGACAAACGCGACATACAGCGGAAACAAAATGACCGCGATCCCCAGAATCAACATGGTATGGCTGAATATTGTCAGCCCGCGACGATTCTCTATCATTGGTAACGCACCTTACTTTCCACATAGCGGAACTGCACCACCGTCAGAATGATGACGAGGAACATCAACACCACCGACTGCGCGGCGGACGCCGAGAGATCCAGGCCGGTAAACCCTTCGCGATAAATCTTATAAATCAGCGTCGTGGTGGCTTGTACCGGCCCGCCGGCGGTCGCGGCGTCGATCACCGGGAAGGTGTCGAAAAAGGCATACACCAGGTTGACCACCAGCAGGAAGAAACTGACCGGCGCAATAAGCGGCAAAGAAAGCCGGAAGAAACGACGAATCGGCCCGGCGCCGTCAATGGCCGCCGCTTCCACCAGCGAGCGGGGAATGGATTGCAGCGCGGCAAAGAAGAATAAAAAGTTGTAACTAATCTGCTTCCAGACTGACGCAAATACCACCAGGAACATCGCCTGACCGCTGTTTTGCGCGTGGTTCCAGTTATAGCCGAATTCGCCGAGGAAATGGGTGATTAATCCCCGCCCCGGGTTAAACAGGAAAATCCACAATACGGCGGCGACGGCGGGCGCGACGGCATAAGGCAGCAGCATCAGCGTCTGATAAAAACGGCTGCCGCGCACCACGTAATCCACCAGGGCGGCGAAAAACAACGAGACCAGCAGGCCGCTAAACGTGACCAGCGCGCTGAATTTAATCGTCGTCCAGAAGGCGTCGAGATAATAACTGTCGTGAAAAAGCGCGACAAAATTCTCCAGCCCGACAAATTGGCTGGAAAAACCAAACGGATCGACGCTTTGCAGCGAATACCACAGCGCTTCGCCCGCAGGCCAGATAAAGAAAATAACGGTGATAACCAACTGCGGGGCAACCAGTAAATACGGCAGCCAACGCGAGCGGAACACCGGACGGGATGATGACATGAAGGTTCTTTTCCTGGAAGGTGCCGGATGGCGGTGCAAGCACCTTATCCGGCCTACAAACGCTGTAGGCCTGATAAGCGCAGCGCCATCAGGCACTTATACACTTAAGATTTGCTCGCTTTCTCAAAACGACGCAGTAACTGATTCCCGCGATCCACTGCGGTATCCAACGCCTGTTGTGGGGTTTTCTTCCCGGTCCAGACGCTTTCCAGCTCTTCGTCCACGATAGTACGAATCTGCGGCATATTGCCCAGACGCAAGCCTTTGGTGAAGGGTAACGGCGGCTTATTCAACATCTGGCGAGTGGCGATATCCGCACCGGGGTTTTTATCGTAATAACCCTGCTCGCGGGTCAGCTCGTAGGCGGCGGTGGTAATCGGCAGGTAGCCGGTTTTTTGATGCCATTCAGCAGCGTTTTCCGGTTTTGCCAGGAAGTCGAGGAATTTGGCGACGCCGGTATAGGTTTCTTTATCTTTACCCTGCATGACCCATAGGCTGGCTCCGCCGATAATGGCGTTTTGCGGCGCGCCCTTGATATCAGCGTCGTACGGCATCATACCCACGCCATAGTTAAATTTGGCATACTGGCGGATATTGGCGAGCGAGCCGGAGGACGCGGTTGTCATCGCGCAGTCACCGTTATAAAACTTCTCGGTAGACTCGTCCTTACGCCCAACATAGCTAAAATCGCCTTTCTTATTCATCTCTTCCAGCAGCGCGATATGTTTCACCTGCTCTGGCTTATTAAACTCCAGCACCGCATCTGTACCGTCAAAACCATTGTTTTTACTGGCGAAGGGGAGACCGTTCCAGGCGCTGAAGTTTTCCAGTTGGATCCAACCTTGCCAGCCGCTGGCGTAACCGCATTTCATGCCTGCCGCTCTCAGTTTCTCAGTATAGTCAGCCAGCTCCTGCCAGGTTTTCGGCGGCTGTTCCGGATCTAAACCGGCTTTCTTAAAGGCGTCTTTGTTGTAGTACAGTACCGGCGTGGAGCTGTTAAAGGGCTGGGAGAGCAGATGCCCGCTTTTAGCATCGGTGTAGTAGCCTGCAACGGTTGGCACAAACTGGGACTCGTCAAAGTTAATACCGGCGTCTTTAAACACTTCATAAACCGGCTTAATGGCTTTCGAGGCCATCATGGTCGCTGTCCCAACCTCATAAACCTGCAATATTGCCGGCGCGTTGCCGGTACGGAATGCCGCGATCCCGGCGCTCAGGTTCTGTTCATAGTTCCCCTTATAGACCGGAACGATTTTGTAATCCGGATTGGCCTGGTTGAAACGTTGCGCCAGTGAATCAACTTCTTTGCCTAACTCCCCTTCCATTGAATGCCAGAATGGAATAGTGGTGACGGCCAACGCCTGACCCGTAAATGCCAGACTCAGCGCCAGTCCTAAAGCTGTATGTCGTAACGATATCATCGGTTATCTCTCTTTTTGTGCCGGGATGCGCGATATCACGCGTTTTATGTTCGCGGGGGTAACATGACATGCTCGAATGACAGAAAAATAACTTTTTTATTACAAAAAAAAGATAGTAAGGCGACAGAGAGATGGCAAGGCAGTGAAAGCGCCGGAAAAGAAAAGTGGGAGCTACGGCACGTCTGACAGCGTAATGCTGACCAGACATGCGTTATTTGGCTGGCGTCAGCAGTTAATCACGATGAGAATACTTTTTGTACAGATTTTGTAAGCGCCGCTGATCTCGCCGCTCACGTTCACGCTGAATGTCGGATTTTTCATCCTCCCACGTTGCACAATCCGGATGATGACGCACTTCGCAGGTCGTTGCGGCCAGTGGATAAGGCGTTGCGGTTTCTTCTTGCCAGATAGCAGGATCGCGGGGATCAAAATCGTTTGAGGTTAAGGCGTTAACACTGAACGAAGCCGCGAACAACAGCGTTCCCATTATGCAGACGCCTGAACGTATCATCCTTGCTCCTTCTTCGGTGGTTATAGTTGATAACTATTCTCAACTATAACATATTGGTACGAAAAATGTTCTACTGATTTGCCGAATGCCAAGTAATCCGCCAGGTCCGGTAAGCGGTAGCGCCACCGGGCGCGTTTGCCAGATGGCAGCTGTAAACTGCGCCTTATCCGCCCAGATAGGCGCTGCGCACCGCTTCGTTCGCCAGCAGTGCATCACCGGTATCGGATAGCACCACGTGGCCGTTTTCCAGCACATAACCGCGGTCGGCGAGCTTCAGCGCCTGGTTGGCGTTCTGCTCGACAAGGAAGATGGTCATACCCTGCTCGCGCAACTGCTCAATGGTGTCGAAGATCTGCTGGATGATGATCGGCGCCAGCCCCAGCGACGGTTCATCCAGCAGCAATAGCCTCGGCTGGCTCATCAGCGCGCGGCCAATCGCCAGCATCTGCTGTTCACCGCCGGACATGGTGCCCGCTCGCTGGATACGGCGTTCATGCAGGCGCGGAAACAGCTCGTACACCCATTTGATACGCTCCTGAAACCGATCGCGCTCGGCAAAAAAACCGCCCATCGCCAGGTTCTCTTCCACCGTCATCCGCGAGAAGACGCGCCGCCCTTCCGGCACTATCGCCACCGCTTCACGCATGATTTTCGCCGTCTGCCAGTCGGTGATGTCTTTACCGTCAAACACCACCCGTCCGCTGGAGGCGCGCGGATCGCCGCACAAGGTGCCAAGCAGCGTCGTTTTCCCCGCGCCGTTAGCGCCAATCAGGGTAACGATTTCCCCCTGGTTGATGTGCAGACTGACGTCGTGCAGCGCCTGAATCTTGCCGTAGTGGGCGCTAACTTTTTCAAACGTTAACATCGTTTTTTCCATCTTATGCCTCACCCAGATAAGCGCGGATGACGTCCGGGTTGTTGCGAACCTCTTCCGGCGTGCCGTTCGCCAGCGGCGTGCCCTGATTCACCACGTAAATGCGATCGGAAATGCCCATCACCAGCTTCATATCGTGTTCAATCAGCAAGATAGTAGTGTTGTGATGGTTACGTAGTTCGGCAATCAGCTCATCCAGCTCTTTGGTCTCTTTCGGGTTAAGGCCGGCCGCCGGTTCGTCGAGCATCAGAATTTCTGGCTGCGTCACCATGCAGCGGGCAATCTCCAGCCGGCGCTGGTCGCCGTAGGCCAGATTACTGGCCTGGCGGTTGGCATGTTCCAGCAGGCCAATACGCTCAAGCCAGGTCGCCGCGCGGTCCAGCGCTTCGCTTTGCGCGCGGCGGAAAGCGGGCGTTTTCAACAGGCCGGAAAAGAGGCCCGTTTTCAGTTGCTGGTGCTGCGCCACCAGCAGGTTTTCAATCACCGTCATTTCGCGAAACAGGCGCACATGCTGGAAAGTGCGTACCACGCCCATGCGGGCGATCTGCTGGCCCGGCAACCCTTCCAGATGCCGCTCGCGCAACGTGATCGTACCGCCTGTCGGCTTATAGAAACCGGTCAGGCAGTTAAACACCGTCGTTTTACCCGCGCCGTTAGGGCCAATCAGCGACACAATTTCCCGCTCACGCAATTCCAGCGATACATTGTTGACCGCCAGCAAACCGCCAAAGCGCATCATCAGGCCGTTAACCGCTAATAATGGCTGACTCATGCCTGCTCTCCTTTCGCCTGACCACTTTTCAGCTTCAACTGCGGACGCGTCATCGGCAGCAATCCCTGCGGGCGCCAGATCATCATCAACACCATCAAACCGCCGAGCATCAACATGCTGTATTCGTTGAAGTCGCGCATCAACTCGCGCGACACCACCAGCAGAACCGCCGCCAGGATCACCGCAAACTGCGAGCCCATTCCGCCCAGCACCACAATCGCCAGCACGAAGGCGGATTCGGCGAAAGTGAAGGATTCCGGGCTGACAAAGCCCTGGCGGGCGGCAAACAACGTCCCGGCGAAACCGGCAAACGCGGCGCTGATAGTAAAAGCGGTCAGCTTGATGCGCGTCGGGCTTAAACCTAATGAGCGACAGGCGATCTCATCTTCACGCAACGCTTCCCACGCCCGGCCCAGCGGCATACGCAGCAGGCGGTTAATGACAAACAGCGACAGGACCACCAGCAACAGGGCCACCAGATAAAGGAAAATGACCCGGTCGGATGGGTCGTACTTCACGCCAAAGAAATTGCTGAAGGTATCCCAGCCGCCTTCGCGGGTACTGCGGCTAAACTCCAGACCAAACAGCGTCGGTTTGGGGATCTGGCTGATACCGTTCGGGCCGCCGGTAATTTCAGTGTTGTTGAGCAACAGGATACGGACGATTTCGCCGAAGCCGAGCGTCACAATCGCCAGATAGTCGCCGCGCAGGCGCAGTACGGGGAAGCCGAGCAGGAAACCGGCGGCGGCGGAGACCAGTCCCGCCAGCGGCAGGCAGGTCCAGAAACCCAAACCATAATAGTGGTTGAGCAGCGCAAAGGTATAAGCGCCGATGGCGTAAAAGCCGCCGTAGCCCAATACCAGCAAACCGGACAGCCCCACCACCACGTTCAGCCCCAGACCGAGGATGATATAAATCATGGTCATGGTGGCGATATCGACGCTACCGCGCGACACCATAAACGGCCACGCCACGGCGATAACCAGCAGCGCCATCAGAAACAGCTTTTGCTTAACGGTAGAGCCATCGATCGCCGGCAGAATAAACTTCGGTCCGGAGACGTGCTTCACCGCTTTCTGGAACATCGGACGCAGCAACTGAAAGAAAAAAACCACTGCCGTACCGATAAAGATCCACTGCCAGCGAATGTCGGCGGCGGTATCCACCACCAGTTTGGTGCCGTCCAGCTCCAGTTGTACGCCCATGAAGACGCCAGCCAGAACGAAGAACATCGCCGCAGAGAACAGAGCCATCGCAATATGCATCGGTTTCATACTTTCTCTACCTCCGGACGCCCCAGGATACCGGTCGGCATCACCAGCAGTACCAGAATCAGCAGAGCGAACGATACGACATCTTTATATTCGGTACTTAAATATGCAGACGAGAGCGCTTCGGCGACGCCCAAAATCAGACCGCCGATCATCGCGCCCGGAATGCTGCCAATACCGCCCAGCACCGCCGCGGTGAATGCTTTCATCCCGGCCATAAAACCGATGTAGGGGTTAATTACGCCATAGAACTGACCGAGCAGCACGCCCGCCACCGCCGCCATTGCCGCGCCGATAACAAACGTTAGCGCAATGACGCGGTCGGTATTAATGCCGAGCAGGCTGGCCATTTTCAGATCCTCCGCGCAGGCGCGGCAGGCGCGGCCCATCCGGGAGTAGCGAATGAAAATGGTGAGCGCCAGCATAGCCAGAAAGGTGACTATCCAGATAACCGCCTGCATGGTGGTGATGGACGCGGAAAAGTTTTCGCTGCTGCCCACAATCCACTGGCCGTTAAACAGGCTGGGTAACGCCACGTCGCGCGAACCTTCCGTCAGGCTGACGTAGTTTTGCAGAAAGATGGACATCCCGATGGCGGAAATCAGGGCGATCAGGCGTTTGGAGTTGCGCACGGGCCGGTAAGCGACTCGCTCGATACTCCAGCCGTAGGCGCTGGCAATAATAATCGCGCCGATAAATCCGGCGGCCACCAGGAGCCAACTGGTGTCTATTCCCATCATCATTAGCGCGGCGATGATCATAAAAGAGACGTAGCTGCCGATCATATACACCTCGCCATGAGCGAAGTTGATCATGCCGATAATGCCGTACACCATCGTATAACCGATAGCAATCAGCGCGTAGGTGCTCCCCAGCGTGACGCCGTTAAACATCTGCTGCAAGAAATAGAGAAACTGCTCGGACATAAGGTAACCTTTTTAAACCCGCCCGGCGTGCGGGCGGTGGGATAACTTATCTTCTGGCATTACTTCGCGACGGTTGACGAGCCGTCGGCGTGCCACTGGAAGACGCCAAATTCAAATCCCTTAAGATCGCCTTTTTCATCCCATTTCAGCGGCCCAATAACGGTATCAGCCCCGTTCGCTTTAAGATCTTTCACCAGATCCAGCGGAGCATGGCTGGCGCTACGCGTCATTGCGGTCGCCAGCGACTGGACGGCGGCGTAGGTGATCCAGACATACGGACCGCTGGGATCTTTCTTGTCGGCTTTCAGCGCCTCAACAATCGCTTTATTCGCCGGGTCCTGGTCATAACGTTTTGGCATCGTCACCAACATGCCTTCCGCCGCACCGCCCGCAATATTGGACAGCGACGCGTTACCCACGCCTTCCGGCCCCATAAATTGCGTTTTCAGGCCATTAGCCCGCGCCTGGCGCAGCATCTGCCCCATTTCCGGGTAGTAGCCGCCGTAATACACAAAGTCGATATTCTCTTTTTGCAAGCGAGCAATCAGGGCGGAGAAATCTTTTTCACCGGCGGTAATACCATCAAAAAAGACAATATTGGCATTGCCCTGCTTCAGACCATCCTGCACGGAGCGCGCCAGTCCTTCGCCGTATTGCTGTTTATCGTGAATGATAGCGATGCGCTGCGGTTTCACCGTTTCCAGGATGTATTTTGCGGCCGTTGGCCCCTGGGAGGAGTCCAGTCCGGCGGTACGCATAATGTACTGATAGCCGCGCTGGGTCAGCTCCGGGTTAGTCGCCCCCGGGGAGATCATCAGAATACCTTCATCTTCATAGATATCGGATGCTGGCTGAGTAGAAGAAGAACACAAGTGACCAATAACGTATTGAATACCGTCGTTAACGATTTTGTTGGCCACCGCCACCGCCTGTTTTGGATCGCAGGCATCATCGTACTCTACGCCGACCAGCTTATCACCTTTAATACCGCCTTTAGCGTTGATGTCTTTAATGGCCTGGCGCGCGCCGTTAAATTCCATATCGCCCCATTGCGCTACCGGGCCGGACATCGCCCCGACTATGGCGACTTTAATATCATCTGCCATTGCCCCCTGCGAGACTGCTAATGCAACAATCCCTGCGATTATCGTTTTCGCTTTCCGTTTCATGTGCCTGTATCCCCATTCGTGATGTTATATGTTTTGTTTTTTGCTGGTTAAAAAGCAGACTGTACTTTTTATAAATGGTGCGCTTTTTACTGACTCATTAATGAGTTAGCGCAGCATTTAAAGCATAATAAGATTAAAATCTCTATTTTTCAGTCTATTAAGGAAAGATAATATTCTGCTTTTCGCTATAGATAAACAAAAAAAAGCACGCTTGTCAGCATAAAATAACGGCATATTAAGCGGAATAATTCACTAGCATTCAGGGAATTATGCTGCCTGTTTTCCATTCTCTAATGCTTCAAACTGTAATTATCGTTGTTAAAAAATTAATAACCTGGTAAATGACACAAAAAAGAGAAAGCATCTGGCCTGCCTGTTTCGGTACACTGATCGCATCTTTTGAAATCGGGACAAGCCGTCGATGAAGCTGACTATCCTTCGTTTAGAACACTTTAGCGCTCAGGATCAGATCGATCTGGGCAAAATCTGGCCGGAATATTCCGCCTCCTCATTAAGCGTAGATGAAACGCACCGGATTTATGCCGCGCGGTTTAACGAGCGTTTGTTGGGCGCCGTAAGAGTGACGCTGAGCGGAACGCAGGGCGCGCTGGATTCCTTACGCGTGCGTGAAATCACCCGTCGTCGCGGCGTCGGACAATATCTGGTAGAAGAAGTCATCCGCGATAATCCCAACGTCTCGTCGTGGTGGATGGCAGATGTCGGTGTTGAAGACCGTAGCGTGATGGCCGCGTTTATGCAGGCGTTAGGCTTTACCGCACAGCATGACGGCTGGGAGAAGCGCTAAAAGAAAGCCGGATGGCGCTGACGCTTATCCGGCCTACATGCCGGGAGCAAAGATAAAAACCACCTCGCAATTTTCCAAGAATTTCGCGTTGCAGGCAGGCGGCAAGTTATGAAATCCCCGGGAGCTTACATAAGTAAGTGACCGGGGTTGAATAACGTAGCCAACGCACCTGCAGCGCGAAAGGCGCCAGGAAAATTACTTAGCGTCTGTCGCCGTACCATTCGCATGCCAGTCAAACACGCCGAACTCAAAGCCTTTCAGATCGCCCTTCTCATCCCACGACAGCGGTCCCATTACGGTGTCGACCGTGGCGCCTTTCAGGTATTTGGCAATTTCCGCCGGATCGTCAGACTGGTTCAGACCCGCCTGTAAGGATTGCAGCGCAGCGTAGGTGGTCCAGACAAACGCGCCGCTAGGATCTTGTTTCTTGGCTTTGATGGCATCCACAATCGGTTTGTTCGCCGGGACCTGATCGTAGTTCTTCGGTTTGGTGACCAGTAAGCCTTCCGCTGACTCTCCGGCGATGTTAGACAGCGAGACGTTCGCCACCCCTTCCGGCCCCATAAACTGGGTTTTCAGCCCTGCGGCGCGGGACTGGCGCAAAATCTGCCCCATTTCCGGGTGATAACCGCCGTAGTAGACAAAGTCGATATTCTCTTTCTTCAGACGCGCTACCAGAGTGGAGAAATCTTTTTCGCCGGCGGTGATGCCGTCAAAGAATACGACATTAACGCCGCCTTTCTTCAGACCGTCCTGCACCGCGCGCGCCAGCCCTTCGCCGTACTGCTGCTTATCGTGGATAATCGCGATGCGCTGCGGTTTTACCTTCTCCAGAATATACTTTGCCGCCGTTGGCCCCTGGTCAGAGTCCAGGCCGGTGGTACGCAAAATCAGGTTATAGCCGCGTGCGGTCAGCTCCGGCGCGGTCGCCGCCGGGGTTATCATCAGGATACCTTCGTCTTCGTAGATATCAGACGCTGGCTGTGTGGAAGAGGAGCATAAGTGACCGATAACATACTTGATGCCGTCGTTCACCACTTTGTTAGCGACAGCTACCGCCTGTTTCGGGTCACAGGCGTCGTCATATTTCACCGCGACGAGCTTATCGCCTTTAATACCGCCTTTCGCATTGATATCGGCAATTGCCTGTTCCGCACCGGTAAACTCCTGATCGCCATACTGCGCTACCGGACCGGACATCGCGCCGACAACCGCGACTTTAATGTCCTCGGCGAATGCCATATGGCTTAATGACAGGGCGATACATCCTGCCAATAACGTTTTACCCTTCATATTCATCCTGATAATCCCCATTATTCTGGTTGTTACGTGTGTTGTGGTGTTATTGTTCAGCACTTTATTTCGATTATTGGCTAGCTACTCGTGCTTTAGCAGCATACTCTGCTAAAACATACCCGATTTTTATTATTTTGGAATAGCTAAATTTACATCCAGATAACAGATTTGTGTCGGTGGGGGAGAGGAAGGGCCCGTAGGCCCGATAAGCGAAGCGCCATCGGGCAAACGTGTTGCCGGATGGCAGCGTAAACGCCTTATCCGGCCTACAAAAAACAAAACCCCCGAATTCACATTCGAGGGTTCATTGGCAATTCGCGAAGATTACGCTTCGATCGCAGCGCGAAGCTTTTTCATGGCGTTCTTTTCAAGCTGGCGCACACGCTCAGCGGAGACGCCGTAACGATCGGCCAGCTCCTGCAACGTAGACTTATTGTCTTCGTCCAGCCAGCGAGCGCGGATAATATCCTGGCTACGCTCGTCGAGCCCCTGCATCGCGTCGGTCAGTCGGTTGGCGGCCTGCTCTTCCCAGTTATCGTCTTCAATGCCGTCGGCAAAGTTAGACGATTTATCCTGCAGATACAGCACCGGCGCCATTGGCTGGCTGTCGGACTCATCGTCCGAAGACATGTCAAACGTCATGTCCTGCGCCGCCATACGCGACTCCATCTCACGCACGTCTTTACTGGAAACACCCAGTTCGCGCGCCACCATTTCAACCTCATCCTGATTAAACCAGCCCAGACGCTGCTTGGTTTTACGCAGATTAAAGAACAGCTTACGCTGCGCTTTCGTGGTTGCGACTTTAACGATACGCCAGTTACGCAGCACGTATTCGTGAATTTCTGCTTTAATCCAGTGTACGGCGAAGGAAACCAGGCGCACGCCTACTTCCGGGTTAAAACGACGTACGGCTTTCATCAGGCCGATGTTGCCTTCCTGGATCAAATCCGCCTGCGGCAGACCATAGCCCGCATAGTTACGAGCAATATGAACAACAAAGCGCAGGTGAGACAGGATCAGCGTTTTAGCTGCTTCCAGATCGCCCTGGTAATGCAGCCTTTCAGCCAATGCCCGCTCCTCGTCAGCCGATAACATCGGCCACGCGTTCGCCGCCCGGATATAAGATTCCAGGTTGCCAACAGGGGCTAAAGCTAAATTTTGCATTTCTTTGGTCATTCAAATCCTCTCAATCAGTATTGCCTGGCACCGTCAGCGAGCAACAACCGTGCCAAAGCCGATGAGCAACGAGAATATCACCCACTCTTTTATCAGACAGTGATTTTATCCACAAGTTCAATGTAACACTGTGCATAATTTGCACAAATCTTGTGACATAAAGATGACGCGCGGGGAAGAGACAACAGGGACTCTTTCCCTGCGAACGGAAGCCCATTGCAGGGAAAGATTATACCACGATTTTATCAATCGGGAGTAAAGTGACGTAAATGTTGCACCGTGGCCAGCCAGGCGGCGATCCAGCCAATCATGGAACAGACCAGCAGCAGCAACAGGCACTCATCGAACGATAAGCCATTGAGATCAAACTTCGTGCCGAAGACCTGCGCCACTTCAGTCACCGCCGATGATAAACGCATCACCAAAATTTCAGACAATATCAGTGACAGAAACGCGCCGGAAAAACCGAGCAACGCGCCGCCGTAGAGGAACGGACGCAGGATAAAGCCATCGGTCGCGCCAATCAGCTTTTGCACGTTAATGGTGTCGCGACGGGCAAAAATGCTCAGGCGCACGCTGTTGCCGATAACGAGGAAGACCGCCGCGACCATCAGCACGCCGATCATCGCCGACACACGGCCCACCAGCCCGGTGAGCGCCGCCAGGCGCGCAAACCAGCTATCATCCATGCGGACTTCGTCAATGCCGTTAATCTGCGAGATACGGTCGCGCAGCGTATTAAGCGAGGCGGTACTTTGAAAGTCCAGCTTGGGGATCACCACCGCCACCGCCGGTAGCGGGTTCTCTTCCAGCATATCCAGCGCGCCGCCAAAACCCGACCAGTTGCGGAATTCTCCCAGCGCGTCCTCACGGGACAGGTAGTTGACCTTCTCAACGCCCTGCTCGGCCTGAAGCTGCCCAACGACCCGCGCCGCCGCGTCATCATCCAGCGTTTTTTGCAGATAAACGGTGATCTGCGGCGACGGATAATACTGAGTCGCCGCCTGGTTGACGTTCTTATAGACCATGTAACAGACGCTGGGCAGCGTCAGGGAGATGGCGATCACCATCACCGTCAGAAACGTCGCCAGCGGTTTGCTTTTCAGATCCTGCAGCGCGCCGTGCCAGGCATAGCGCACCTGCTCATTAAAGACGTTCGTTTTACGTGAGTTCGGTTTCGGCGTCGGCTTCTGGCGTCCTGGCGCGTTGCGCCCGCCGCCTGTTCCGCCGCGAGACTTACGCAGTCGATCCAACCGTCCGCCGAACTGCCTGATTTGGTTAATCGCGTCGCGCCTATTCATTGGCCAGGCCTCCATGCAGATGTCCATCGCTCAGGACGAGCTGCCTATAGGAACGACGGGAGATAAGTCCAATATCGTGCGTCGCCATCAGTACCGTCACCCCTACGCGGTTAAACTCTTCAAACAGACGTAAAATCCCTTCCGACAACGCGTCGTCCAGGTTCCCGGTCGGTTCATCCGCCAGCAATACCGCTGGCTTATTGACCACCGCGCGGGCGATGCCCACGCGCTGTTGTTCGCCTCCGGAGAGTTGAATCGGGAAGTTTCTCGCTTTGTCCAGTAGTCCAACCTTATCCAGCGCCGCCGACACACGACGACGGATATCATCGCCGCTGGCGCCGGCAATGATTAACGGTATCGCCACATTGTCATAGACCGTGCGATCCATCAGCAGATGGTGATCCTGGAAAATCATCCCAATCTGGCGGCGCAAAAACGGCACTTCGCGGTTTTTCAGGCGCGTAATATCATGCCCGCTGAAGAAGATTTTGCCGGCGCTGGGCCGCTCAATCCCACAGATTAGCTTCAGCAGGGTACTTTTCCCCGCGCCGGAGTGGCCGGTCAGAAACGCCATCTCGCCTGGCCGCATATGGAATGTCACTCCCTGCAGCGCTTGTCTCCCGCCGAGATAGGCCTTGCTGACATGTTCAAAGCGAATCATTGTTAATCCTCTCGGGCAAAAAGTGCCTCAATAAAATCGTCCGCCTTAAACGGACGCAAATCCTCGATACGTTCGCCCACGCCAATGTAACGAATAGGAATGCCAAACTGGTCAGCTACCGAGAAAATCACCCCGCCTTTCGCCGTACCGTCCAGCTTGGTCAGGGTAATACCGGTTAAGCCTACCGCTTCATGGAACAGTTTGGCCTGGCTTACCGCGTTCTGTCCGGTGCTGGCGTCAATGGTCAGCATAACTTCATGTGGCGCTTCTTCGTCCAGCTTTTTCATGACGCGAACGATTTTTTTCAGCTCTTCCATCAGGTGCGACTTGTTCTGCAGACGCCCTGCCGTATCGGCAATTAACACATCCACATTACGCGCCTTCGCGGCCTGGATAGCGTCAAAAATCACCGAGGCGGAGTCCGCGCCGGTATGCTGGGCGATAACCGGAATGTTATTACGCTGTCCCCAGACCTGTAGCTGTTCGACCGCCGCCGCGCGGAAAGTATCCCCCGCCGCCAGCATCACTGATTTACCCTGCTGCTCAAACTGGCGCGCCAGTTTACCGATAGTGGTGGTTTTACCCACGCCGTTCACGCCAACCATCAGAATAACAAAAGGCGTTTTACCTTCAATATTAAGCGGTTCGTCTACCTTCGCCAGAATCTCGCCCATCTCGTCTTTCAACAGACCATACAGCGCCTCAGCATCTTTAAGCTGTTTGCGGCTGGCGCCTTCCGTCAGATTAGCGATAATCTTACGCGTGGTTTCCACCCCGACATCAGCGATGAGCAACTGCTCTTCCAGCTCCTCGAACAAATCATCGTCGATTTTCTTGCCGCGGAACAGACTGATAAATCCGGAACCGAGATTTTCTTTGGTTTTCAGCAGGCTGCGTTTCAGGCGGGCAAAGAAACCTTCTTTAGTCGGTTTTTCCTGCTCCTGAACGATCGCTTCCACCGGCGCGTCTTCTTCCGCTGGCGGAACAACCATCACCGCCTCTTCCGCCGCCTGAGCGGCCAGCGCCTGCGCTTCCAGCTCTTCGTCGGTGAATTTCGCCGCGTTTTCGCCCTCTTCTTCTACCGCGGCAATGACCTCTACGGTTTCCGCTTCGGCCTGCCACTCTTCCGGCGAGATAGCCTCGTCTTTGACCTCTTCCGGCAGCGGCAATTCTTCGCGTTCCACCGCGATCTGCGGCGCTGCCGTCTCAACAGCCGTCGCGGGCTCCGGCTCTACCGGCTGCGGTTTTTCGCTCTCCTGAACTTTCTCAGTAACGTCCACCACCTCTTCCGCAAAGGCTTCGGTTTCTGCTTTGCTGTGCGCGGGCGTTTGCGCGTCTATGTCTGCCGCCGTTTCAACAGGGGGCTCAACCGGTCGTTGTTCCTCAACAATCTGCTGTTCTTCGGTCTGTTCCTGCTTCTGCTCTTTATCACCGAAGCCCAACCAGGAAAAGAAGCCACGTTTTTTCTGTTTTGCCATCTGCGACTACACCCCTCGCGGCGCTATATACATGGAAGCTAAAAAAATGATGAAATAGTCTATCACTTAACTTAATTCACATCACCGCCTGGAATAACTTGCAACAGGCGGTTCGAGCAAGAGAAATGAAAAAACCGACTCACTCTGGCAGCGGCCAAATCCGCATTATTGGCGGGCAATGGCGTGGCCGTAAATTACCGGTTCCGGACAGCCCGGGTCTGCGTCCCACCACCGATCGCGTGCGCGAAACGTTATTTAACTGGCTGGCTCCGGTAATGGTAGACGCCCATTGTCTGGATTGCTTTGCCGGCAGCGGCGCTCTGGGCCTGGAGGCGCTATCGCGTTATGCGGCCCAGGCAACGTTACTGGAAATGGATCGCGCCGTATCGCAGCAGTTGCAAAAAAATCTGGCGACGCTGAAAGCCAACAATGCTCGCGTCGTCAATACCAATACTCTGGCCTTCCTCAGCCAGCCGGGAACGCCGCATCACGTCGTCTTTGTCGACCCGCCGTTTCGTAAAGGGCTGCTGGAAGAGACGTTACAATTGCTGGAAACCCAGGGATGGCTGGCCGACGACGCGCTAATCTACGTAGAAAGCGAGGTGGAAAACGGTCTGCCGCCCGTTCCGGCGAACTGGGCATTGTATCGAGAAAAGGTGGCCGGACAGGTCGCTTATCGTCTGTATCAGCGCGACGCGCAAGGAGAAAATGATGTTGATTAATCTGGGCCGCTTATTAATGCTCTTCGTGTGGGCATTTTTGATTCTTAATCTGGTGCAACCCTTCCCGCGCCCGCTCAATATCTTCGTCAACGTGGCGTTGGTGTTCATGGCGCTGATGCACGGTATGCAACTGGCGCTACTGAAATCAACGATACCGAAAGCGGGTCCGCAGATGACGACGGGAGAGAAAATCCGCATTTTCCTGTTCGGCGTGTTTGAGCTGCTGGTCTGGCAGAAGAAGTTTAAGAACAAAAAATAACGTTTGCTGCCGGATGACGGTTTATTCGTTATCCGGGGTACAGCTAACAAACCCGACGAACCGCGTTCCCTTATAGCTCAGCGTACCTTGATCGCCCACCGTCAAAGCGTGGTACTGCTGCGCTTGTAAACGGAACGTTTTTTCCAGACCGCCATTGAGCGGCTTAAAACTTGCCTCATAGCGCATACTGGTTCCCGCCGGGATCACTTCCTGCTGGCGAGAGCGTCGGTCATTAACCGGCTTCTCCCGTTTACTGCTGACCACGACCAGCTTTTGCTGTAACGGCGCCGCCTCATTAGCGGCTTTTTCCCGCCGTTGCTGAACGAAGCGGAACGACGCGGCAACTACGATTAATGCAATGATTATAATGAAGAAAAGCGGTGGCTTACTCATACTGTTAACCTGTCAGAAAATGCGGAAATAAGCATACCCTGCCCGTTATAGTGTTGTCATCTGACCGTCACGGCCTCTACACTGAATAATAGAGCCGCAAGCATACCGTTTGCGAAAAAATAACGAATTCAAGGAATTAAGATGCTTTGGTCGTTTATCGCTGTCTGCCTGTCCGCATGGCTGTATGTGGACGCCTCCTATCGCGGGCCAGCCTGGCAACGCTGGGTTTTTAAGCCCGTCACGTTATTACTGTTGCTGTTACTGGCCTGGCAAGCGCCGATGTTTGACGCCATCAGTTATCTTGTGTTGGCCGGGCTGTGCGCCTCGCTGGTCGGCGATGCGTTAACGCTCTTACCGCGTCAACGCCTGCTGTACGCCGTCGGGGCATTTTTCTTATCGCATCTGCTCTACACCATTTACTTTGCCAGCCAAATGACGTTGTCGTTCTTCTGGCCGCTGCCGCTGGCGTTACTGATAGTCGGCGCGTTGCTTATCGCCGTTATCTGGACGCGACTGGAGGAGCTACGCTGGCCGGTATGTACTTTTATCGCCATGACTCTGGTCATGGTCTGGCTGGCGGGCGAACTGTGGTTCTTCCGCCCAACGGCGCCAGCCCTTTCGGCCTTTACCGGCGCGACGCTGCTGTTTATCGGCAATATCGTCTGGCTGGGTAGCCATTACCGCCGCCGTTTCCGGGCGGATAACGCGATTGCCGCCGCCTGCTACTTTGCCGGACACTTCCTGATTGTTCGCTCGCTGTACCTGTAAATAATAGCGCTTGACTCTGGAGTCGACTCCAGAGTGTATCCTCCGGTTAATGAGAAAATTATCATCAACCGGAGGACGTTATGTCGACCCCTGATACCGATGGCAAAAAAGTCCCGCCCTTTACCTCCTTCAGATTAGCCCCGGCAATACAGAAGGCCGATAGCTGCTGCTGCGAAGAACATTGCGCGTCCAGCGCGCCTGTTTCTACTGCCGTGGCAGGCACGCGCTATACCTGGAAAATCTCCGGCATGGACTGCGCCGCCTGCGCCCGAAAAGTGGAGAATGCGGTCCGCCAAATTCGCGGCGTCAACCAGGCGCAAGTGCTGTTCGCCACCGAAAAGTTAGTGGTCGATGCCGACGCCGACCTCCGCGCGCAAATTGAACGCGCCGTACAGAAGGCGGGTTATACCTTGCGTAGCGAAGATTCGCGCGACGCCGCGCCTGAATCTCGTCTTAAAGAGAACCTGCCGCTTATTACGCTGATCATTATGATGGCGATAAGCTGGGGGCTGGAGCAATTTAACCACCCGTTCGGCCAACTGGCCTTTATCGTCACTACCCTGGTCGGTCTGTATCCTATTGCCCGCCAGGCGCTGCGGCTGATGAAAAGCGGCAGTTGGTTCGCTATTGAAACGCTGATGAGCGTCGCCGCCATTGGCGCGCTGTTTATTGGCGCGACGGCGGAGGCGGCAATGGTATTGCTGCTGTTCCTCATCGGCGAGCGCCTGGAAGGATGGGCCGCCAGCCGCGCCCGTAAAGGCGTCAGCGCGTTAATGGCGCTTAAACCGGAAACGGCGACCCGTCTGCGCGACGGCGTGCGGGAAGAGGTCGCTATTAATACCCTGCGACCGGGCGATATTATCGAAGTCGCCGCCGGGGGGCGTTTACCCGCCGACGGTAAACTGGTTTCCGGTTTCGCCAGCTTTGATGAAAGCGCGCTCACCGGCGAGTCTATCCCTGTGGAGCGCGCAACGGGCGACAAAGTCCCGGCAGGCGCGACCAGCGTTGACCGTCTCGTCACCCTGGAGGTGCTATCTGAACCTGGCGCCAGCGCGATTGACCGTATCCTGACGCTGATTGAAGAGGCGGAAGAGCGCCGTGCGCCCATTGAGCGGTTTATTGACCGTTTCAGCCGCATCTACACGCCAGTCATTATGGTCATCGCGCTGCTGGTGACGCTTATTCCGCCGCTGATGTTCGATGGCGGCTGGCAGGAGTGGATTTATAAAGGGCTGACGCTGCTGCTCATCGGTTGCCCGTGCGCGCTGGTGATCTCCACGCCCGCGGCCATTACCTCTGGGCTGGCGGCGGCGGCACGGCGCGGCGCATTGATTAAAGGCGGCGCAGCGCTGGAGCAACTGGGCCGTATCACGCAGGTCGCCTTTGATAAAACCGGTACGTTGACCATTGGTAAACCACGGGTGACGGCGATTCATCCGGCAAGCGGTATCAGCGAAGCCGAACTGTTGGCGCTGGCGGCAGCCGTAGAACAAGGCGCTACGCACCCGCTGGCGCAGGCTATTGTCCGCGAAGCGCAGACACGCGATCTGGCGATCCCGACGGCGGAATCGCAGCGAACGCTGGCCGGCACCGGAATTGAAGCGCAGGTTAACGGCGAACGTATTCTGATTTGCGCGGCGGGAAAACAGCCTGCGGCAGCGTTTGCCGGGCAAATTAGCGAACTGGAAAACGCCGGGCAGACGGTGGTTCTGGTGCTGCGTAACGAGACCGTACTTGGCGTCCTCGCCCTCCAGGATACGTTGCGTGACGATGCGCGCGACGCCATCCGCGAACTGCATCAGTTAGGCGTTAACGGCGTGATTCTGACCGGCGATAACCCACGGGCGGCGGCAGCGATTGCCGGCGAGCTGGATCTGGCGTTTAAAGCCGGACTACTGCCGGAAGACAAGGTGCGGGCAGTCACCGCCCTTAACCAACAAGCGCCGCTGGCAATGGTGGGCGACGGCATTAATGATGCGCCCGCGATGAAAGCCGCCAGTATCGGAATTGCGATGGGCAGCGGTACTGACGTCGCGCTGGAAACGGCTGACGCCGCCCTTACTCATAACCGTCTGCGCGGGTTAGCGCAGATGATTACGCTGGCGCGCGCTACCCACGCGAATATCCGGCAGAACATCACCATTGCGCTGGGGCTGAAAGCTATTTTCCTGGTGACGACGCTACTTGGTTTTACCGGGCTATGGCTGGCAATCCTGGCGGATACGGGAGCCACGGTATTGGTGACTGCCAACGCGCTACGTTTGCTGCGTAAAAACTAATCTTCTCCCGCCCGGCGGCGTCGTGTCGCCGGGTTATCCCGCGATATTCCTTTCTTTATACATATTATTCACGCGAAAATTATTTATTTTCTATTACTTATCAAACCATTAATCAGAAATAGCGTGATTTGATGTAAGGTTAATTTTTATCCAACCGATATTGATCATACCGTCTACAAAATAAGGAATGTTAGGCACTATGAAAAATATCAAAGTCATCACCGGCGTTATCGCGACGCTGGGCATATTTAGCGCCTTATTGCTGGTGACAGGAATACTGTTTTATTCCGCCGTCAGTAGCGATCGGCTGAATTTCCAGAATGCGAGCGCACTGAGTTACCAACAACAGGAACTGGGCGGCAGTTTTCAGACATTGATTGAAACCCGCGTTACCATTAACCGCGTGGCGATACGCATGTTAAAAAATCAGCGCGATCCCGCCTCGCTGGACGCCATGAACACGCTGTTAACCAACGCTGGCGCGTCGCTCAACGAAGCGGAAAAGCATTTCAACAACTACGTGAACTCCGAAGCGATCGCGGGCAAAGATCCGGCGTTGGATGCCCAGGCCGAAGCCAGCTTTAAGCAGATGTATGACGTTTTGCAGCAGTCTATCCACTATCTTAAAGCCGATAATTACGCCGCCTATGGCAACCTTGACGCGCAAAAAGCGCAGGATGACATGGAGCAGGTATATGACCAGTGGCTCTCTCAAAATGCGCAATTAATAAAATTAGCCAGCGATCAGAATCAGAGCAGTTTTACCCAGATGCAATGGACGCTGGGGATAATTCTACTTATCGTGCTCATCGTACTGGCGTTTATCTGGCTGGGGCTGCAACGCGTTCTACTCCGCCCGCTGCAACGGATTATGGCGCACATTCAAACTATCGCCGACGGCGATCTTACCCATGAGATAGAGGCTGAAGGACGCAGTGAAATGGGTCAACTGGCCGCCGGTCTTAAAACGATGCAGCAGTCGTTAATCCGTACCGTCAGCGCGGTGCGCGATAACGCAGACTCTATCTATACTGGCGCAGGCGAAATTTCCGCCGGCAGCAGCGACCTCTCTTCCCGTACCGAACAGCAGGCCTCGGCGCTGGAGGAGACCGCCGCCAGCATGGAACAGTTAACCGCCACGGTACGGCAAAACACCGATAACGCACGACAGGCGACGGGTCTGGCGAAAACCGCATCAGAAACCGCGCGTAAAGGAGGACGCGTGGTGGATAACGTAGTGAACACCATGAACGATATCGCCGAAAGCTCGGAAAAAATCGTGGACATCACCAGCGTGATTGACGGTATCGCCTTCCAGACTAATATCCTGGCGCTGAACGCCGCGGTAGAAGCCGCCCGCGCCGGCGAACAGGGGCGAGGATTCGCGGTCGTGGCCGGAGAGGTACGCACGTTGGCCAGCCGTAGCGCGCAGGCCGCCAAAGAGATCAAAGTGCTGATTGAAAACTCCGTGTCGCGCATTGATACCGGCTCTACGCAGGTACGCGAAGCGGGAGAAACCATGAAAGAGATCGTTAACGCCGTGACCCGCGTGACCGATATTATGGGCGAAATCGCCTCTGCCTCCGATGAGCAAAGCAAAGGCATTGAGCAGGTGGCGCAGGCGGTATCGGAAATGGACAGCGTGACGCAGCAAAACGCCTCGCTGGTAGAGGAATCCGCAGCAGCGGCGGCGGCGCTGGAAGATCAGGCTAACGAACTTCGTCAGGCGGTCGCCGCGTTCCGCATCCAGAAACAGCCTCGTCGGGAGGCGTCGCCAACGCCGTTAAGCAAAGGTTTAACGCCACAGCCCGCCGCAGAACAGGCGAACTGGGAAAGCTTCTAATCAGAATGCTATCTGCCGTGCGGTTAATGCGCTTTACGCAATAAATAGCGGTACGGCAGACCCTCCGTCTCTTGCGCCAGCAAATCGTGTTCCATAAAGGTACAGAACCCCGGAATATCACGCGTTGTCGCCGGATCGTCGGCGATAATCAGCAATGTTTCGCCAGTTTGCATGTTGCGCACCGTTTTGCGCACCATCATTACCGGTTCAGGGCAACGCAGCCCCAGGGCGTCAAGCGTATGGTCAGGGGAGGAAAACAGATCGCTCATCTTCGTCTCAATGGTAGAAAAACGGCGATATTTTACGCCCATCTTCGTCAGTAAGCCAGGCAGGTTAACGATTGCGTGAAAATTAGCCATTGCAATGCCAGCACAAAACAGTATTATGCGGCGGTTCTTTATTGGGTTCCCTCACCCCATCCAACAAAAAGGTCACAATATGACTCCGTTTACACAATCACAGCGCGTAAAAGCGTTGTTCTGGCTATCGCTATTCCATTTACTGGTGATCATTTCCAGTAACTATCTGGTGCAGCTCCCCATCACTATTTTTGGTTTCCACACGACCTGGGGCGCGTTTAGTTTTCCTTTTATTTTTCTCGCCACCGATCTTACCGTGCGTATTTTTGGCGCACCGCTGGCGCGCCGCATTATCTTCGCCGTCATGATCCCTGCGCTGCTGGTGTCATATGTGGTGTCATCGCTGTTCTATATGGGCGCCTGGCAAGGTTTCGCCGCGTTGGCGAACTTTAATCTGTTTGTCGCCCGTATCGCCGCCGCCAGCTTTATGGCCTACGCGCTGGGACAGATCCTTGACGTCCATGTGTTTAACCGCCTGCGCCAAAATCGTCGCTGGTGGCTGGCGCCGACCGCTTCAACGCTGTTTGGCAATATCAGCGATACCCTTGCCTTTTTCTTTATTGCGTTCTGGCGAAGCCCCGATGCCTTTATGGCCGGGCACTGGATGGAAATTGCGCTGGTGGATTATTGCTTTAAGGTACTCATCAGCATTATTTTCTTCCTGCCGATGTACGGCGTTCTACTGAATATGTTGCTAAAAAAGCTGGCAGATAAATCTGAAATTTTCCCATTACCGGCAAGTTAAAGGTTCGTTTTCCGAGTTGTGATAAGATGAGCGAATGAGCCGTTATGGCCGTTTATCGAAAGGAAGAAGTCAATGCGCAATTTGGTTAAATATGCCGGTATTGGCCTGCTGGTTATGGGGCTTGCGGCCTGTGATAACAACGATACAAAAGCGTCGGCAGAAAGCGCCGCCGCAGAAAGCCAGGCCTCCGGTCAGCCCATCAGCCTGATGGATGGCAAACTCAGTTTCTCACTGCCGGCGGATATGACCGATCAAAGCGGTAAGCTGGGCACCCAGGCGAATAATATGCACGTTTATTCTGACCCGACGGGCCAGAAAGCGGTGATTGTTATCGTCGGCGATAATACCGATGAAGCGTTGCCGGTGCTGGCGAACCGCCTGCTCGAGCAACAGCGTAGCCGCGACCCGCAGCTTCAGGTCGTCACCAATAAGTCTATTGAGCTCAAAGGCCATACGTTGCAACAACTGGACAGCATTATCTCCGCGAAGGGCCAGACGGCGTACTCTTCCATCGTGCTGGGTAAAGTGGATAACCAATTGCTGACGATTCAGGTCACGCTGCCTGCGGACAATCAGCAAAAAGCGCAAACCACGGCTGAAAACATCATCAATACGTTAGTTATTAAATAACCTTTACGATGATGATGCGGCCTCCGGCAGTGCAGACGGAGGCCGTTTTTTTAAGCGCCAGGTCAGCAATAGCGCCATCGCTACCAGCCCGGCCGCCGCCAGATAAATCACCGGCACGCCCGCCCAGGTCATCACCAGCCCCGCCAGCGGCCCGGTCACCCCCAAAGACATATCCATAAAGACGGTATAGGTCGCCAGCGCCGCGCCCTGGTTCTGCGGCGGCACGGCTTTGACGGCCACCACGCCCAGCGCCGGAAAGACCAGCGAAAACCCCATCCCCGTGAGTAAAACGCCGATTTTTGCCATCCACGGCATGGCTGCTGTCCCCACCAGTAACAGACCAATAATCTCCACGCCAAAGCAGATCATGGCGACATTCAACCCGCCTAAACGATTGATACCGTTAGGGAACAACAAACGCGTGCCGACAAACGCGACGCTAAATAACGTGAGCGCAAAGGCGGCGCCATCCCAACCTTTAGCATCATAAAATAAGGTAATAAACGTCGCGATGACGCCAAACCCTGCCGAGGCCAGCGCCAACGCCATACCATACAGCCAGACACGCCCCAGCACCGCGCGAAACGGCAGCGGCTTGCCTTTGTTCGCCTTCACCGACGGACGTGGAAGGGCTAACAGTATCGCCAACAGCGCCACGCCCATCACCGTTAGCGCCAGTCCCTGTAACCCGCCCCAGGCATAACACAGCACGCCCAGCGGCGCGCCCATCGCCATTGCGCCGTAGGTGACGATACCGTTCCAGGAGATGACCCGACCAATATGCAACGACCCGACGACGCCGACGCCCCACAGTGTCGAACCGGTGCCGGCAAAACTTTGCCCAATCCCTAAAATCACGCGACCCAGCCCCAGTAGCAACAAACTGATCATCGGCCAGGCGCTGGCGATATCCGCCAGCAGGTAGCCGAGTCCGCTTAAAAAACAGCCGCATAAGCCAAAGACAACGATTTTTTTCGGCCCTAATACATCCGCATACCGCCCGGCATGGGGACGGCTTAACAGAGTGGCGAAGTATTGCAGGCTGATAATAAGCCCCGCCCAGAACGCGCTGAATCCCATCGCATCATGTACATAGCCGGGCAAGACGGCGAGCGGCAGGCCGATGGTCAGGTAGCTGGCAAAGTTAAACATCACAATGGAGACAATACGCAGATTGAGGCGCAATCCGTTTAGCGCCGGTTCAGCGACGGGTTCGGGCATGAGTATCACCGCATTTTTACAACATGTTTTCTTTTCTATCATGGCGCGCGGTGAAAATCAGTAGTGAGATTCAGATTATCGGTATCAGGGCAGCCGCTACACTTAGAAAAAAACACAACAAGGAAAACTTCATGGCAACCGCTCAACCCGACAAAACGGGTATGCATATTCTGCTGAAACTGGCCTCCCTGGTTATTATTCTCGCCGGGATTCATGCCGCGGCGGATATTATTGTACAACTCTTGCTGGCGCTCTTTTTCGCCATTGTTCTTAATCCATTAGTGACCTGGTTTATTCGCCGGGGCGTGAAGCGACCGCTGGCGATTACTATCGTGGTGGTCGTCATGCTGATCGTGCTTACCGCGCTGGTGGGTGTGCTTGCCGCATCGCTTAATGAATTTATCGCTATGCTGCCTAAATACAGCAAGGAGCTGACGCGTAAAGTCTTACACCTTCAGGAGTTAATGCCCTTCCTGAATTTACATATGTCGCCGGAACGTATGCTCCGCGGGATGGACTCCGATAAAATCATGCTCTTCACCACAACATTAATGACCGGCGTATCGGGCGCGATGGCAAGCATTGTGCTGCTGGTGATGACCGTGGTTTTTATGCTGTTTGAGGTGCGTCACGTGCCTTATAAATTACGTTTCGCGCTAAACAATCCACAAATCCATATTGCCGGCCTGCACCGCGCTCTGAAAGGCGTCTCGCATTATCTGGCGCTGAAAACGCTGCTCAGTTTATGGACGGGCGCGATTATCTGGCTGGGGCTGGCGTTAATGGATATTCAGTTTGCGCTAATGTGGGGCGTACTGGCCTTTTTGCTCAATTACGTTCCTAATATCGGCTCGGTGATTTCCGCCGTTCCCCCCATGATTCAGGCGCTGTTATTTAACGGTTTTTACGAGTGCGTACTGGTCGGCGCGCTCTTTTTGGTGGTCCATATGGTGATTGGCAACATTATGGAGCCACGCATGATGGGCCATCGTCTGGGAATGTCCACGCTGGTGGTATTTCTTTCGTTATTGGTCTGGGGATGGCTATTAGGCCCGGTCGGGATGCTCTTGTCCGTTCCTTTGACCAGCGTCTGCAAAATCTGGATGGAAACTACTAAAGGCGGCAGCAAACTGGCGATCTTGCTGGGGCCAGGCCGACCGAAAAGCCGTTTACCGGGATGAGGCGACAGATGCTACAATCTCCTCTTCTTCATAGGCAACGTTGGTCCTGATATGTACCAGATCGTTCTGGGAAAAGTGTCAACATTAAGCGCAGGTCAATTGCCCGACGCGTTAATAGCTCAGGCACCGCAGGGCGTTCGCCGGGCAAGCTGGCTGGCCGGGCGCGTGCTGCTTTCCCGTGCGCTCTCGCCGCTACCGGAGATGGTGTATGGCGAACAGGGTAAACCGGCTTTTTCCGCCGGAACGCCGCTGTGGTTTAACCTCAGCCATAGCGGCGACACTATTGCTCTGTTGCTTAGCGACGAAGGTGAAGTCGGCTGCGATATTGAAGTGATCCGCCCGCGCGATAACTGGCGTTCGCTGGCAAATGCGGTATTCAGCCTCGGCGAACATGCTGAAATGGAAGCGGAACGTCCGGAGCGACAACTGGCGGCCTTCTGGCGTATCTGGACGCGTAAAGAAGCCATCGTAAAACAACGCGGCGGCAGCGCCTGGCAAATCGTCAGCGTGGACAGCACGTTGCCCTCTCCCTTGTCGGTCAGCCAGTGTCAGCTCGATACGCTCAGTCTGGCAGTCTGTACCCCCACACCGTTTACGCTGACGCCGCAGACGATAACAAAAGCGTTATGACACATTAATTTTTCCCTCTGGCGGCGGACGTGTGTTACAAAATGCGGAGCTTCCCATGCGCCGACGCGCCATACCAAAAGGTTTAAGTCAGATGCAACGTGTCACCATCACCCTCGATGACGATTTACTGGAAACGCTGGACAGCCTGAGCCAGCGACGCGGCTATAACAATCGCTCCGAAGCGATCCGTGATATTCTGCGCGGCGCTCTGGCGCAGGAGGCCACCCAGGAACACGGTACACAAGGTTTCGCGGTACTTTCATATGTTTATGAACATGAGAAACGGGATTTAGCCAGCCGCATCGTCTCCACCCAGCATCATCATCATGATTTATCCGTCGCCACGCTGCACGTCCATATCAACCACGATGACTGTCTGGAGATCGCCGTTCTGAAGGGCGATATGGGCGACGTACAGCATTTTGCCGATGATGTTATCGCCCAGCGCGGCGTGCGCCACGGCCACTTGCAGTGTTTGCCGAAAGAAGACTAACGCCCCAGCGCCTTGCCGGGGGGGCTTCGCTTGCCCGGCCTACGTTCGCACGTCTGTCGTTTGTAGGCCAGATAAGGCGCAGCCGCCCTCCGGCAATAATGTTCACGCCATTGTGCCAATCGTTTTTCTGAAGCGTAACAGCGCTATCAGGAAGAACACGCCGCCTATCGCCAGCAAGGTCAGGAACTGCGGCCAGACGATACTCAAACCTGCGCCGCGATAAAGAATAGCCTGGGCAAGGCTGACAAAATGCGTCGTCGGCATGGTCAGCATAATATCCTGCACCGCCTGCGGCATACTTTCGCGCGGCGTGGAACCGCCGGAAAGCATTTGTAGCGGTAACAGTACCAGAATCATTAATAACCCCAGTTGCGGCATCGAACGGGCGATGGTGCCCATAAAAATCCCAATTGAAGTGGTGGCGAACAGGCTCAGCGCCACGCCCAACATAAACAATGGGATCGATCCTTCAATCGGTACGCCAAGTACGCCTTTCACCATCAGCATCAAAGACAAACCGGAAACCACCAGCACGACCAGCCCCATCGACCATACTTTTGCCATCATGATCTCAAAGGGCGTGACCGGCATCACCAACAGATGCTCTACCGTGCCGTGTTCTCGCTCGCGGATCAGCGCCGATCCGGTCAGCACTATCGCCAGCATGGTAATGTTGTTGATAATCGCCATCACGCCGCCAAACCACGCCGGGTCCAGATTCGGGTTAAAGCGCATCCGAATCTCCAGCGACACCGGCTGAACGTTATCTCCCCGCGCGCGCGCCACAAAGCTGTTGACCTCGCCGCTAATAATATTCTGGATATAACTGTTGCCGGTAAACGCCTGGCTCATGCGCGTCGCATCGACGTTAACCTGAATATCAGGCTGACGTCCGGCCAGCACATCACGCTGGAAATTCGGCGGAATATTGACCGCAAAGGTATAGCGTCCGGCATCCAGTCCGGCATCCATTTCCGTTGCCGTAATCATCTCCGGCGGCAGAAACCACGGGCGGTAAAAACTATTCACAATACGGTTCGACAACTGCGACTGATCCATATCGGCGATGGCGATAGGGGCAAGATGCAACGAACCGGGCAGGACGGTAGCGGAGGAGTAAACCGAAATCGTAAAGGCGAAGACGATCAGCGCCAGCATCGCTTTGTCGCCCAGCAGACTGCGCAGTTCTTTGACGCCGAGATTATAAATATTACGTAATCCGCGCATTACCCCTCCTGTTTTTTCAGCAGCAGAATGCTCAGACCCATCACCACCGGGACGGCAATCAGTAACGGCATAAATAACGGCCAGAGATCGGGCAGATCCAACGCTTTGGAAAACGTCCCGCGTGCGATCGTCAGAAAATGGCTGGTCGGGTAGATCTCGCCGATCCATCTTCCCGGTCCTTCCAGCGAAGCCACCGGATCGATCATGCCGGAAAATTGTGTTGCCGGAATGAGGGTAATAATCGACGTCCCAAAAATAGCGGCGATTTGACTCTTCATAAACGTAGAGATCAGCAGCCCCAGACCGGTGGCGATGATGACGTAAAGCAGCGCCGCGAGGGTAAGCGTGAGAAAGCTGCCTTTCAGCGGCACGCCGAACACAAAGACCGACAGCGCGCACAGTAGCAAGAAGTTCAGCATACCCAGCGCGATATACGGCAGTTGTTTACCCAGCAAAAATTCGCTGCGCGTCGTCGGCGTTACGTACAGATTAATCATCGACCCCAGCTCTTTCTCCCGCACCACGCTCAGGGCGCTAAGCATTGACGGGATCATCATGAGCAGCAGCGGAATGACCGCCGGAACGATAGCGGGCAGACTTTTCACATCCGGGTTATAACGATAGCGCGTTTCAATGTTGAGCAGCCCGGTCTGTTTAACCGGGTTCGGCTGACGACTTGCCGCCTCCTGCAGCCAGCTTTGGTGCATCGCCTGAACGTACCCCTTCACCGTCTCGGCGCGGCTGGGCATGGCGCCATCCACCCAGACGCCAATCTGCGCTGGCGTACCGCGAGCAATATCGCGGCCAAAATTAGGCGGGATCTCAATGGCAACCGCCAACTCTCCCGAACGCATCCGCCGGTCAAGCTCGTCATAGCTGGCGAGCGGCGGCTGTTCGATAAAATAGCGCGATCCCGCCAGATTGAGCGACCATGCCTGACTACTGACGGTTTGATCGCGGTCGAGTACGGCAAAACGCAGGTTCTCCACGTCCATACTGATGCCATAGCCCATAATCAACATCAGAATTACCGTTCCCAGCAGCGCCAGCGTGGAACGTACCGGATCGCGGCGTAGCTCCAGCGCTTCGCGGCGACTGTAGCTGAACAAACGCCGGAAGCTCAATCCCTGCCGCGACGGTTTACCTGACGCGGCGGGCGTCTGGGATGGCGGTATTGGGGTTTCAGGTGCCGCTCCCGCAGCTTCCTGTAGCCAGGAAATAAACGCCGCCTCCAGATTGGCCGCGCCCCGCTGTTGCACCAATTCCTGCGGCGTACCGCTGGCGAGCACTTTACCGGCGTGCATCAATGACATTCGGTCGCAACGTTCCGCTTCGTTCATAAAATGGGTCGAGATAAAAATCGTCACCTTATCCTGACGCGAAAGATCGACCATAAGCTGCCAGAACATATCCCTGGCGACCGGATCAACGCCGGACGTTGGCTCATCAAGAATCAGCATTTCCGGGCGATGGATCACCGCTACCGCCAGCGATAAACGCTGGCGGATACCGAGCGGCAACGAAGCGGGGAGCGTATCTTCCACCTCCGTTAGCATAAAGCGTTCGATCATCTGCGCGACGCGCGCCGGGATCTCCGCTGGCGGAATATGAAACAGGCGGGCATGAAGTTCCAGATTCTGCCGCACGGTGAGTTCGTTATAGAGCGAAAAAGCCTGCGACATATACCCGACCCGGCGACGGGTATCGATGTCGTTCGGGTCTACCGGCTGGCCAAATAGCCAAGCCTGGCCTTCGCTGGCGGGAAGCAGACCGGTCAGCATTTTCATGGTGGTCGATTTGCCGCAACCGTTTGAACCGAGGAAGCCAAAAATCTCGCCGCGCGGAATGCGGAAATTAACATGGTCAACCGCGACGAACTTACCGAAGCGCATGGTCAGATCTTTCGCCTCAATGGCAATCTCTTCCTGCTCAGCGTGATACGGCGGGATCACCACTGGCTTATGCGCCTGGCGCTGCGCTTCTGGCAACAGGGCGATAAACGCCTGTTCCAGCGTCGCGCTATGGGTTTTTGCCCGCAGTTGCTGCGCGCTGCCGGTTGCCAGTATCTCGCCCGCATTCATCGCCACCAGCCAGTCAAAACGCTCCGCCTCTTCCATATAGGCCGTTGCGACCAACACGCTCATATTGGTCTGCCGTTGGCGGATACTGTCAATTAAGTCCCAGAACTGAGCTCGGGAGAGCGGGTCCACGCCGGTGGTAGGCTCATCAAGAATCAGCAATTCCGGGTCATGAATCAGCGCACAGCACAGCCCCAGCTTTTGTTTCATCCCACCGGACAGCTTCCCGGCAGGACGGTCACGAAACGGCGCCAGGCCGGTGCTGTTCAGCAGCTCGGTAATACGCGCTTCGCGTTCAGCTTTGTCATGACCAAAGAGACGAGCGAAAAAATCGACGTTCTCATAAACCGATAACGTGTGATAAAGGTTTTTCCCCAGCCCCTGCGGCATCCAGGCGATGCGCGGACAGACGTCGCGGCGATGTTTCGCATCGCGCATATCGCCGCCCAGGACGATAACGTTCCCTTGCTCAATCACCCGCGCGCCAGAAATCAGCGACAGCAGGCTCGACTTACCCACCCCGTCCGGACCAATCAGCCCGACCATACTACGGGCGGGAATGTCCAGCGTGATATTGTTCAGCGCGACCGTTTTTCCGTAATGCTGGCTCACCCCCTCAAGCTGCGCCACGGGAGGAACAGGCACCAGCGTCAGCGACGTCATTGCGACAACCTCACGCTTAGAGCGTCAGGCCAGGGCACGCGCTCATCCAGACGAACCCAGGCCATTCCCGGCAAACCGGTTTTGACATATTCCAGATGCTGTCGCAGTAGCTCTGGCGGAATACGCGCTTTGACACGGAACATCAGCTTTAACCGTTCATCGTGGGTTTCCACGGTTTTGGGTGTGAACTGCGCCACGCTGGCGACAAAACTGATCGTCGCCGGAATACGCAGATCCGGCGCGGCGTCCAGCACCAGTCGCGCTTCGCCGCCGATCTTCAACAACCCCGCCTGTTCGGTCGGCAGGAAAAATGTCATATAGACATCGCTGAGATCGACCATGTTCAACACCCGGCCGCCAGCCGATAACACTTCGCCCGGCTCCGCAACGCGGTACTGCACGCGTCCATCGCGCGGCGCTTTTAATTCGCTGTCGTCGATGTCGGCGACAATACGCCGCTCGGTCGCCTGCGCCGCTTCCACGCGCGTTTGCGCCTGGATAATACTGGTACGCGCCGCCTCAATCGCCGCTTTTGCCGCAGATACCTGCGCTTTGGCGGTATCGAGGGCGGCGCGCGCGCTTTCCGCCGCCGCACGATCGTCATCTAACTGTTGTACAGATACCGCGCCACGCTGCGACAGCGAACGGGAACGCACGTGACGTTTAGAGACGGAGTCCAGCTCAGCTTCCCGCTGTTTGACGACCGACTGCGCGGCGCGCATTTCACTCTGGCGTTGCTCCAGCAAGGCACGGGCGGCGGCAACTGCGCTCTCGGCCTCTTTAATCTGCGCAATCGCCTCCAGCCGCTGCTCCTGCAGCACGCGGGTATCCATTTTCGCCAGCACCTCGCCCTGACGAACGAACTGCCCTTCCGAAACGAGGATGGTATCAATACGCCCGGCAATCTTAGTGGCAATATCCACTTCGGTGGCTTCAATTCTGCCGTTGCTGGCGGCAAATCCCTCCGGTATTCCCGCAGGGCGCAGCATCCACCAGGCTATCGCGGCCACCGCCACAAGAATCCCCGCTCCCCACCACACCAGATGACGCTTCATTTTGTCCATAATCGACCCGCCGTAATCCCTGTTGTCTAACCATGCGTGTCACAAAGTCCGCCAAGCGTGCGCTCAGCGGGGGTTTCCATCCGGGATAAGAAGGAATGAAAAACAATGGCCATTGAGCGAGCAAGCGTTAAGGCAACGCGCGCCGCGAAGGAAGTGAATGACGAAAATGCTGTGAAATCGGGTAGTAATGTTGTCATCATCAGCGTTCCTGGCCGGAAATGAAACACGCATACTCATAACTGCTGTCTATTGAATACTAACACCTGGATTCAATATGTCTATTCGGTTGTAGCACAGATGTTGCAGACAAAAAATCGTGCCCGTCAATCTATTTACCGAAGGGGCTGGTAACGAAAGCATGCGTGATTACCCCTGCTCAAGTCGCCGGGCCCGGCTAAAAAACATGGATACAGCCCACGGCATCAAATATTCGTACTTCTAATAAGGAAACCCTCCTGCCGGAGGAAAAATACGATAATATTTTATCCACTTTCCTGCCCCTATTCTCCGCCCTACTCAGCATATATGTTGTCAAACAGTTACGGCCTGAAATATAAAAATTTATAATTTTTATAAAATTACAACCGTAAATAATTAATGCCCCACACATATGTATAATTTATTATATATATAAGCACATGATTTTAATGATATTTAATTAGAATAGATAATTTTTTATCTTTTCTACCCACTCTGTGAGATGCTTCATAATATTCATGCGTATAAAAAATTATATTCTCACATGAACACTTGGTTCTTATTTATGGACAGGCGAAGGTTTATGAAAACATCCAATTTTCAAAAATGGTTGATGGTCATTCTTCTGGCAATCGGAGGAGGGACCATTTTTAAATCGATGTACCTCAGGGAAGTATTTTATTATCCCTGGAATGAATTCATGGGAGTGAATAACACGGATTCAGGCCTGCTGATGAGCTGGCTGGGGTTTGTGGGGATTGTTTCATCTTCAATTGCCGGGGTGATTATCGATAAGGTGAACAATACCCGACTGATTATTTCTTTTACCTTTCTGGCTGTGGGCGTAACCACATTATGGCAGTCAACAGCACCGGGCCTGGCTACGCAGTATGTCATCATCGGCATATTGTCTTTCCTCGCAAATGGTCTTTTCCTAGTATCGATGGTGCGCGCAACCCGTCTGATTGGTAATGCCAGTGACCAGGGGAAACTGTTTGGTTTCCTGGAGTCCGGACGTGGTATCGCTGGGTCAGCCATCTCTGCCGTTGCCGTGGCATGGTTCGCCATGTCTGCAACCGAAGTGGAAGGGATTGGCAGTGTGCTACATGCATACGGCTTTCTCTACCTGGCGCTGGGTGTTCTGATGTGGTTCGCCATGCCACGTGATAACCATAATTCTGCTTCCGGAGAAAAAAAGGCCAAAGAAAAAATATCTGTACACGATATTCTGGCTGTCATGAAGGTTAAGGAAGTCTGGTTTGCAGCTTTCTCCATCTTTGCAACCATCTCCTTCTATCAGGGGTCCTCATATCTAGTTCCTTATCTGTCTGATGTCTACGGGATGACCGCCGAACATGCCGGAATTATCGGTATGATCCGTGCTTATGTCCTCGCTATCCTGATTGCACCGGTTGTGGGTCTGCTCGCAGACAAAGTCGGCTCGGCGATTAAGGTGATGAATTGGCTGTTTATTGCCGGGGTGATTGGTGTCGCCATGTTCCTGGTGATCCCACAGGATCCGACTATGGTATGGGTCCTGATCGGCACCCTGATGATTGTAGGCTCCATTAACTTTGCTCTGCGCGGGATCATGTATGCGCAGATTGAGGAAATGAAGGTTCCTGTTCGTCTGACCGGTACCGTTATGGGGATCATGGCCACTGTGGGATTCTCTCCGGAAATGTTTATCCATGCGTTATTCGGGTACTGGCTTGATGCATATAAGGTACAGGGTTACACCTACATGTTTATCTTCATGGGTGCCATGTTTGCTCTCGCTGTATTCACTTCACTTTTACTTCTCCGCAATGCCAAAACGGCATTTAAGAAAATGGATGGTGAACCGGCGAATACTTTCCGGACTGCGGCTGAATAAATTAAGGAAAATAAAATGAAATATGATTTTAATGAGACCTATCAGAGAACAGCATCAGAAAAATGGGAATATGACAGTGTCATTAATGGATTTCCAGTAATACCTATGTCTGTTGCCGATACCGATTTAGTTTCTCCCGTCGAGGTTCGTCAGGCACTGATTGAAGTCTGTAACCGCAGAGAATTCGGATATCCGGCCTATCATGACGATTTTAAGGATGTTCTGGCATCCTGGTATGAGCGATATTATAACTGGCGGCCGGATACGGCTGATATTATTGAAACACCGCCTTTACTGATGACGATGGGTGCTTTTATCAGAGGAATGACACAGTGTAATGAATCTGTTGTGGTTATGACACCTGTCTATCATTCTTTTGCCAGAACCATCCGTGAAAACCACCGTGCTGTAACTGAGTGTGATCTGCTGCGTGATGAAAAAAAATCATTACACTATTGATTTTGAAAAACTGGAAGATACCTGTTCACGCCCGGAGAATAAAATTCTGATTTTCTGTAATCCTCATAATCCAGTGGGGCGTTGCTGGACTGGAGAGGAAGTCAGGAAAGTCGCCGCAATTGCTCAGAAAACAGGAACAATCCTGATTTCTGACGAAATTCATGCAGATTTTGTCTATGACGAAAAATGCTATACGCCGGTCATGAAAGCTGCGGAAAATTTAAATGGCATTATCGTTTTTTCATCCGGAGGGAAGCTGTTTAACATTGGCGGTATTTTTAGTTCCTATGTCTTCACGGCCGATCCTGTATTTAAAAAACAGATGGCAGTTGTCCTGAAAGAATTACATTTTCAGCCCACTGCGTTCGCGCATGAAGCCGCATATGCCGGATATAAATATTGCCATGACTATCGTGAAGAGGTGGTGAATCATATCCGTAAAATGCAGATTAAACTGGTTAACGGGCTCAATAACATGCCATATCCGGTAAAAGCCAATCAGCCGGAAGCCACTTATCTTGTATGGGCCGACTTTAATGATACGGGCTGGTCAGGTGATCGCATTCAGGAATTTTTAGTGCAGGATGCGGGACTCGGGTTTAACCGGGGAGATCAGTTTGGTGTTGCCGGTACCGGATTTGCCCGAATTAACTGTGGTGTTCCGGAGTCGCGTATTGATGAAGCACTGAGTCGTCTGGAAAAGGCATTCAGTAAGTATTTTTAAGGAACAGAAGTGAAAGAGATTATTTTTACAGAAAAAACGCCGGCAGCAATTGGGCCATACCGCCAGGGTAATACGTTGGGTAACTTTATTTTTACCTCCGGACAATTGCCCATTAACGCTGACAGTGGCAAAATTGAAACCGATGATATTCAGGAACAGACTCGTCAGTCACTGCTTAATCTTCTGGCTGTGGTTAAGGCGGCAGGCGGTGACACCGATACGGTACTGAAAACGACCTGTTTTTTGAGTGATATGGCTGATTTTTCCGCGTTCAACGATGTCTATGCCAGCTTTTTTAAGGTAAATCCGCCAGCACGTAGTTGTTTTGCTGTAAAAACTCTTCCTATGGGTGCCAGAGTTGAGATTGAAGCTGTGGCATTTCGTCGATAACAAAGGTGGTTGCCACTGAGGTGGCAACCAGATTAACCATGAAAAACACTTGTCTTGAACCTTATGAATTTCTGATCGATTTCCTGGCCGATTATTTTGGTGAAAATACGGAAGTTGTTCTGCACAATCTGTCTGATCTTGAGTCTTCCATACACAAAATCAGAAATGGGCATATCAGCGGCCGCTCTGTCGGAGATCCCATCACCGATCTGGTAGCCCGTGCCATGAAGAACAATGACAGTGAGGTACATTACCAGTGTAATTATCTCAGCAAAACACGCGATGGCAGACGACTTAAGTGTGCCACTTTTTTTATCCGGAATAAGCAGGGAGAAATTGTTGGCGCGCTGTGTCTGAATACCGTCGTTGAAGATTTAATTGCCCTGAATGATAAACTTAGTCATTTTTTAAGTATTTTTGTCGGGCAGACTGACAATAATAACGGCACTCAGCTTGATGAACATATTGGACTGACCATTCCTGAAATGGTTGATCTCAAAATTAATAATGTAATCAATATTGAAAATATTAACCCAGAGTCACTGAATGCTGAAAATAAAAGCCATATTATTTCATTACTAAATGATGAAGGCGTATTTCTGCTTAAAGGGGCAGTAACGAAAGTAGCCAAAAAGCTTAACATATCAGAACCCACTGTTTATAAATACATACAAAAATTAAAATAACACAAGAGACTAACGGATCAATCTACAGTAACGTCTAATTATACAGGCGGACATATGGAACATGCAGAAGACAAATCGATTAAAAGGCATAACCTGATTTTTTTTATTCTTCTGGCAGTTGGTGGGGGAACAATATTCAAGGCTATGTATTTGCGTGAAGTATTCTACTATCCGTGGAATGAATACTTTTCACTGACAAATACACAATCGGGCATGTTAATGAGCTGGCTCGGGTTTGTGGGCATTATATCAGGTGCTGTTTCAGGCATCATCGTTGACCGTTTCAAAAATCCTAAAAACATTCTTACCATTGCCTATCTCACAATGGCAGCCCTTGCCATCTGGCAGTCCTTCCGGCCGTCCTATCAGGCCATGTTTATTATCGTCGGATTTATGTCCTTTGTCGGTAACGGGCTGTTCCTGGTTTCCATGACAAAAATTGCCAGACTCCTCGCATCAGACAATGAACAGGGGCGGTATTTTGGATTTCTGGAGTCCGGTCGTGGAATTGCTGGCACCGTTCTGACATTATGTGCCGTGGCCATTGTTGGCCTGCATGGCTCCAGTGCTGTCAGCATTGGTTTTATTTTACGGTTTGACGCAGCTATTTACATTATTCTGGGGTTCACCTCTTATTATTTATTTCCGAAAGGTGTTAGTGCTATTGAAAATGCGGCACCTAAAAAAATGTCGGATCTTATTTCACTACTCAAAAGTGTAAAACTTTGGTTGGCAGCATTCATTATCAGCTGCGTTATTTTTGTTTACCAGGGCGGAGCTTATCTGGTACCATACCTCTCCGATGCCTATGGAATGACTCCCGACCAAACTGCCGTTATCGGGATGATTAGGGCATATTTTCTCGCTTTTATTATTTCGCCTTTTGCAGGCCTGCTTGCAGATAAGATTGGTTCTTCCCTGAAAGTTATGGCCAGCTTCTTTATTCTCGGCGCACTGATAACTGCATCTTTTATATTTATTCCTCATGACTCACGATTTCTGATCCTGCTTATTACTCTGGTTTTATTATTGGGAGCACTTACATTTGGCATGCGCGGTATAATGTATGCGCAGGTAAATGAAATTCGCATACCGAAAGTGTTTACCGGGACCGCAATGGGGATATTAATCTGCATCGGATTCAGCCCGGAAGCTTATGTCCATCTTATCTTCGGATACCTTCTTGATACGTATAAAGAATTCGCATATACGCTGATGTTTGCCACTATTGCAGTTGTTCTTTTTGCTGGCGCACTGTGCAGTGGTTTGCTTTACAGGATTAATAAGAAAGTATGATTCCCCGTTGTAAACAGTGTAAATATCGACTACATACTACCAGAAGGCCCTGTCAGGGGCCTTATTCTGTATCCGATTTTGTTGGCCAGTATCCGACCTGAATGCGGTCTGCTTCAAAACCCAACTGAGATTAATACATTCATAATGAAAATGGTTAAACATATTTCATTCTGATTATAGATATCGTCTAACAAATTTTTATCTCTAAACTTGGTTCTGTTTTGAGCCAACGCAAATCGGGCAATCACCCCAAAGTAACATCCAGAACAGATGTTCAATCTAAAGTTATTCAGGCTCCCGAGCTGAAACCATTTATCTGGTTTTACTGCCACGACCTTATAGCGAAAACCACCGTCCACATTCCCCATTGTTAAAATGAAATCGGTGGTCATGACATGTAAAGTGAGTGCCCCTTGTCCGGAATACTTCTGACTAAAAGATGCTATAGGCAAGATATACGGCAATCAGTCGAATGAGACCAAAAAACACATAATATCAATTAGTTAATTTTTAACGCTATCAAATCCTGCGCGCAGGCCCAGGCGCTCGACCACGCCCACTGGAAGTTATAGCCGCCCAACCAGCCGGTGACGTCCATCACTTCGCCGATAAAATAGAGACCCGGCACGCGGCGCGCTTCCATAGTCCGCGATGATAGTTCGTTTGTATCCACGCCGCCCAGCGTCACTTCCGCTGTCCGATAGCCTTCGGTGCCGTTAGGCTGCACTTGCCAGGCCGTAAGCGTGTCAACCAACGCCTGCTGGTCACGAACGTTCAACTGCCTGAGCGATACATCCGGGATGTGCCCCAACTGTTGTAAACACTCCACCAACCGTTTCGGCAGATGCATCGCCAGCGTGTTCTTCAGACTCTGGTTCGGGTGCGCGTTACGCTGTTCATTGAGAACGTCTTCCAGCAAGAGGTCCGGCAATAAGTTAATGCTCACTAACTCGCCCGGTTGCCAGTAGCTGGAAATCTGTAAAACAGCGGGGCCGGACAGCCCACGATGGGTAAAAAGTAGGTTTTCCCGAAATACCGTGCCATTGCGGGCGGTAATTACGCAGGGCACAGAGACGCCAGACAGCGTCTGGAGCTGTTCTAACAGCGGCTTATGTAGCGTAAAGGGCACCAGCCCGGCGCGCGTCGGCAACACCTTGAGACCAAACTGTTCGGCGATTTTATAGCCAAACGGTGATGCGCCAAGCCCCGGCATCGACAGGCCGCCGCTGGCAATCACCAGCTTTTGCGTAGTCACCGTCTCGCCGTTCAACGCCAGTACGAAACCCGACTCATCACGCTCGACGCTCAATACCTCGCTACGCAGGCGCATCGTTACGCCGCCTTTGTCGCACTCGGCAACCAGCATATCGACAATGCGTTGGGCGGAATCATCGCAAAAAAGCTGTCCCAGCGTTTTCTCATGCCAGGCTATCCCATACCTGTCGACCAGATCGATAAAATCCCACTGGGTATAGCGGGCTAACGCTGATTTACAAAAATGGGGGTTCTGGCTCAAATACGCAGCAGGCTCAACATAAAGATTAGTAAAGTTGCAGCGTCCACCGCCGGACATGAGGATTTTACGCCCTGGCTTCTTGCCATTATCGATGAGCAGCACGCGGCTACCCGCCTGTCCTGCCTGCGCGGCGCAAAACATGCCCGCTGCGCCAGCGCCTATAATAACGGCATCAAACCTTTCCACGTCGCCTTCCTCTCTCAAATTCGGGCGGGAATTGTAAAGTTTCCTCAGTGGTCGCACCAGCGCGAAAAGCGCCTGAAAATGGTATTTATCTGAAATATATAAGATAATTCTTTAGTGATATCAAACAAAGCACGAAGTACATCAAAAAAAGTCTATATTTCACTTTGCCCGCGCCGCCAAAGTCACTGATAATGCGCCGCGTTCATGTCCTCAAAATGGCGTAACGTCCTATGCTACATTTGTTTGCTGGCCTGGATTTACATACCGGGCTTTTATTATTGCTTGCTCTGGCTTTTGTGCTGTTCTACGAAGCAATTAACGGCTTCCATGACACAGCCAATGCAGTCGCAACCGTGATTTACACCCGTGCGATGCGTTCGCAGCTGGCGGTTGTCATGGCGGCGGTGTTTAACTTTTTTGGCGTTTTGCTGGGGGGTCTCAGCGTGGCGTATGCCATTGTGCATATGCTACCAACGGATCTCCTGCTCAACATGGGTTCCGCGCACGGCCTCGCTATGGTCTTTTCCATGTTGCTGGCGGCGATTATCTGGAACCTCGGTACCTGGTATTTCGGGTTGCCGGCGTCCAGTTCCCACACGCTGATTGGCGCCATTATCGGCATCGGTTTAACCAATGCGATGATGACCGGCACGTCAGTGGTGGATGCGCTTAACATCCCGAAAGTTATCAATATTTTCGGTTCACTCATTATCTCCCCTATTGTCGGTCTGGTATTCGCCGGCGGTCTGATTTTCTTGCTGCGCCGCTACTGGAGCGGTACTAAGAAACGCGCCCGTATCCACCTGACGCCAGCCGAACGTGAAAAGAAAGACGGCAAGAAAAAGCCGCCGTTCTGGACGCGTATCGCGCTGATCCTCTCAGCTATCGGCGTGGCGTTTTCGCATGGCGCGAACGATGGTCAGAAAGGCATTGGCCTGGTCATGCTGGTGCTGATTGGCGTCGCGCCTGCGGGTTTCGTGGTCAATATGAATGCCTCCAGCTACGAAATCACCCGTACGCGCGATGCTATCAACAATGTCGAAACGTACTTTGAGCAGCGTCCTGACCTGCTGAAAGCCGTCACCGGCGTTGACCAACTGATTCCCTCTCCGGAACCGGGCGCGACTGAACCGACTGAATTCCACTGCCATCCGGCTAACACCATTAACGCGCTTAACCGTGCGAAAGGGATGCTGGCAAACGTGGAAAGCTACGACAAGTTAAGCGTTGAACAGCGTAGTCAGTTGCGTCGCATTATGCTGTGCATTTCCGACACGACCGATAAAGTCGTGAAATTGCCTGGCGTAAGCAGCGATGACCAGCGCCTGCTGAAAAAGCTGAAGACCGATATGTTAAGCACCATTGAGTATGCGCCGGTGTGGATCATTATGGCAGTGGCGTTGGCGCTGGGTATTGGTACGATGATCGGCTGGCGTCGCGTGGCGACCACTATCGGCGAGAAAATTGGTAAAAAAGGCATGACGTATGCGCAGGGAATGTCGGCGCAGATGACGGCGGCAGTCTCTATCGGTCTTGCCAGCTACACCGGTATGCCAGTTTCTACCACTCACGTACTCTCCTCTTCAGTGGCGGGAACCATGGTCGTTGATGGTGGCGGGTTGCAGCGTAAAACCGTGACCAGCATTCTGATGGCCTGGGTATTTACGTTACCGGCGGCGATTATTCTTTCCGGCGTGCTGTACTGGCTTTCCCTGAAGATTATTTAAGCCAAATGGGCCGGATAGCGCTGTCGCTAATCCGGCCTGTCAGGATGAAATGCCACAGGCCTGACAGGCCGCTGCAAGCGGCGTCATCCGGGAGGCTTATCTAACACGAGCGGGTCAGGAAACTGGCCCGCTTTTTTCATTCAGTGCCAAATCATGAGCGCAATCAAGCTCACCACCACCAAACCGCATAACGCGCTGGTCAGCAGAAACTGGCGGCGCACGCGTTCACAACGGCGAATAAATTCTTCATCATGATGATCGCGATAGCGCTGAGCGTAGATATACCATACCAGGCGCACCTGTTTGTTGGGCTGACCATGCGTGGTAAAGAAGCCGCCGCCATCGACATATTGATAGAGCAAAGGATCGCAACCACGAAGTACCACTAACAGTGCGCGTAGTGATGAGAAATAGCGCGCCATATTAACAATGCAAACGACACATAAAGCCCAGAATAGTGAGACGGTGCTTATCATATCTCCTCCCCGGCGACCCGCCCACGGAGTTCCTCTCCGGGACTACCGCTCCCCGATACCCTGCCAGACAATCAGTGAAAGAGTACTACGAAAGCCGTCCATATTAGCGCTCCGCATTCGAACGGCTCTTATACACATTGTAGGAGATCAGTTAATTTTTTTACCAGAAGGTTAATCACTATCAATGCAATTCCCTGAAAATTTTGTTTAACTAACTGGCAAGCAAGGCAGATTGACGGATTATCCTGGTCGCTATAATGTAAGGATAGTTATGGTAAACGGCTGAGCTAGCCCCGCGCATAGAGTTCGCAGGACGCGGGTGACGCGGCGGCATAAGAAACGCCAGTAGCTCAATGGTCATCGACAACTTATGGAAGGAGTAACACTATGGCTTATAAACACATTCTTATCGCAGTTGATCTCTCCCCGGAAAGTAAAGTTCTGGTTGAAAAAGCGGTCTCTATGGCGCGCCCCTACAACGCGAAAATCTCCCTCATCCACGTTGATGTGAACTATTCTGACCTGTACACCGGTCTGATTGACGTCAATCTGGGCGATATGCAGAAACGTATCTCCGAAGAAACCCACCACGCGCTGACCGAGCTGTCTACCAACGCTGGCTACCCTATCACTGAAACCCTGAGCGGTAGCGGCGATTTGGGCCAGGTGCTGGTTGACGCCATCAAGAAATACGATATGGATCTGGTCGTTTGCGGTCATCACCAGGACTTCTGGAGCAAACTGATGTCTTCTGCGCGCCAGCTGATCAACACCGTTCACGTTGACATGCTGATTGTTCCGCTGCGCGACGAAGAAGAGTAATACTTGCCGTGCCGGCTGGCGGCTAAGACCGCATCTGGTCTATAGTCAATCAGGTTGGCCTGAACCATCAGGCAAATTCCGGCTATCAACAACAACGCCCGCTTATGTGGGCGTTTTGTTTATCCCCCCTTCTTCGCAGTACTCAGTACATCATTCCATCACACCAAACATAATTAGTGTGATCCACTAATTAGTTTGCGTATCATTTGTATAATAACCTATTGACCAGGCTAATAACCGCAGTCTATATCAGGGTAAGTCTTTTCGGCGCGTTTTGATATACGCGCTCATACGTTTCGGGATGGCATTAAAAGGCGAAGGAATATGAATACAACTGCACCTACGGGCTTGCTGCAGCAACCTCGTCCATTCTTCATGATCTTTTTTGTAGAATTATGGGAACGATTTGGCTATTACGGCGTCCAGGGCATCCTGGCGGTCTTTTTCGTTAAACAATTGGGTTTTTCTCAGGAACAGGCCTTTATTACCTTTGGCGCTTTTGCAGCGCTGGTTTATGGCCTGATCTCCATCGGCGGCTATGTTGGCGACCATCTGTTAGGGACTAAACGCACCCTGGTCCTGGGCGCGATTGTGCTGGCGATTGGCTATTTTATGACCGGCATGTCGCTATTAAATCCCGATCTGATTTTTATCGCACTAGGTACGATTGCCGTGGGCAACGGGTTATTTAAAGCCAATCCCGCCAGCCTGCTCTCTAAATGCTATCAGCCTAAAGATCCCCGGCTGGATGGCGCTTTCACCCTGTTTTATATGTCGATTAACATCGGTTCTTTGTTATCGCTATCGCTGGCGCCGGTGATTGCCGATAAATTTGGCTATGCGGTGACCTATAATCTGTGCGGCGCTGGTTTAATTGTTGCGCTTCTGGTGTACTTCGCCTGCCGTGGCATGGTGAAAAATATCGGTTCTGAACCGGATCATAAACCGCTACGTTTTCGCAATTTGCTGCTGGTACTGCTCGGCACCGTCGTCATGATTTTCCTCTGCGCCTGGCTGATGCACAACGTTAAGATTGCCAATCTGGTGCTCATCGTCCTTTCTATCGTCGTCACTATCTTCTTCTTTCGCGAAGCGTTTCGTCTGGATAAAACCGGCCGCAATAAAATGTTCGTGGCGTTTATTCTGATGATTGAAGCCGTGCTGTTTTACATTCTGTATGCGCAGATGCCTACCTCGCTGAACTTCTTTGCGATTAATAATGTGCATCATGAAATTCTTGGATTCGCCATTAACCCGGTGAGTTTTCAGGCGCTGAACCCATTCTGGGTGGTCGTCGCCAGTCCGGTACTGGCAGCGATTTACACCCGACTGGGTAGCAAAGGCAAAGATCTGACTATGCCGATGAAGTTTACGCTTGGCATGTTCCTCTGCGCGCTGGGTTTTCTGACCGCCGCCGCCGCCGGGATGTGGTTTGCCGATGCGCAAGGATTGACGTCGCCGTGGTTTATCGTGCTGGTGTATCTGTTCCAGAGTCTGGGCGAGCTGCTGATTAGCGCGCTGGGGCTGGCAATGGTCGCCGCTCTGGTGCCGCAGCATCTGATGGGCTTTATTCTGGGAATGTGGTTCCTGACCCAGGCCGCCGCCTTCCTGCTCGGCGGTTATGTGGCGACCTTCACTGCCGTACCGGAAAACATCACCGATCCGTTACAGACGCTGCCAATTTATACCGGCGTCTTTAGCAAAATTGGTCTGGTAACGCTGGCGGTCACCGTGGTGATGGCCATTATGGTGCCGTGGTTAAACCGAATGATTAATACGCCAAGTACCGAACAGTAATACTCAGTGCCGGATGCGGCTTACGCCTTATCCGGCCTACAAATAATTGAGAATCGTAGGCCCGATAAGCGCAACGCCATCGGGCAATCCGTTACTCCGTCAGAGGGGTTCCGGCATAAATATCAAACCGATGCCCTTTGGTGACGATGGCGTTGGGCGTCGCGACATCCGCCAGCGGCGGCGCATAATCGGGACGTTTGACCACCACGCGTTTGGTCGCCAACTGACGCGCCGGTTCCAGCAGTCCGTCGGCGTCTAAATCCGGCCCCACCAACGACTGAAACACCCGCATCTCTTTCTTCACCAGCGCGCTTTTCTGCCGGTGAGGAAACATCGGATCGAGGTAGACCACCTGCGGGCGCGGCGTGATATCGGTTAACGCCGTCAGGCTGGAAGCATGAATCAACTGCAAACGCTCCTGAAGCCAGCCGCCAATATCCGCATCGGCGTAGCCGCGCGCCAGACCGTCATCGAGCAACGCGGCGACCACCGGATTACGCTCCAGCATCCGCACGCGGCAACCGACGGACGCCAGTACAAACGCATCGCGCCCCAGTCCGGCCGTGGCATCGACCACATCCGGCAGATAATCGCCCTTAATACCGACCGCCTTCGCCACCGCTTCGCCGCGCCCGCCGCCGAACTTACGTCGATGGGCCATCGCGCCGCCGACAAAATCGACGAAAATGCCGCCGAGCTTCGGTTCGTCGCGCTTGCGCAGCTCCAGATGTTGCGGCGTCAATACCAGCGCCATCGGGTTGTCTTCGTCATGCTCCAGTCCCCAGCGGGCAGCCAGAGCAGATAAGGCGCCGTCTGTGGCGCCCGTTTCATCCATTAAGCAGATTTGCACGTAAAATCAGCCTTTAATCCCGTAATGCTCCAGCATCGCGTCCAGTTGTGGTTCACGGCCACGGAAGCGTTTAAAGAGTTCCATCGGCTCTTCAGAACCACCGCGAGTCAGGATGTTATCAAGGAACGACTGACCGGTCTCACGGTTGAAAATGCCTTCTTCCTCAAAGCGGGAATAAGCGTCCGCCGCCAGTACGTCGGCCCACAGATAGCTGTAGTAGCCTGCCGCATAGCCGCCAGCAAAGATATGGCTGAACGCATGTGGAAAGCGACCCCATGTCGGTGACGGCACCACGGCGACCTGTTTTTTAATTTCAAAGAGCGTCTCAAGAATTTTCGCCCCTTGCTGCGGGTTAAATTCCGCATGCAGACGGAAATCAAACAGACCGAACTCCAGTTGACGCAGAATAAACAGCGCCGCCTGATAGTTTTTCGCCGCCAGCATTTTATCCAGCAGTTCCTTCGGCAACGGCTCGCCGGTTTCATAGTGGCCGGAGATAAACGCCAGCGCTTCCGGCTCCCAGCACCAGTTTTCCATAAACTGGCTCGGCAGTTCGACCGCGTCCCACGGCACCCCGCTGATACCGGAGACCCCGGCGGTCTCAATGCGGGTCAACATATGATGCAAGCCATGACCAAACTCGTGGAACAGGGTGATCACTTCGTCATGGGTAAACAGAGCGGGTTTACCGTTCACCGGACGGTTGAAATTACAGGTCAGATAAGCGACCGGCTTTTGCAATGTGCCGTCCGCCTTACGCATCTGGCCGACACAGTCGTCCATCCACGCCCCGCCGCGTTTGTGTTCGCGCGCGTACAGGTCAAGGTAGAAGCTGCCGCGCAGCTCGTTATTTTCGTCATACAGTTCAAAGAAACGTACTTCCGGGTGCCAGACATCAACGTCAGTACGCTCTTTGGCAGTGATGCCGTAAATACGTTTCACCACTTCAAACAGGCCATTCACGGCTTTGTTTTCCGGGAAGTACGGACGTAGCTGCTCATCGCTGATGCTGTACAGGTGCTGTTTTTGCTTTTCACTGTAGTACGCGATATCCCACGGTTGCAGCTCCTCAACGCCAAATTCGGCTTTGGCGAAGGCGCGCAGCTGGGCCAGCTCTTTTTCCCCCTGCGGACGGGCGCGTTTCGCCAAATCGGTCAGGAAGTCGAGCACCTGCTGCGGATTTTCCGCCATTTTGGTGGCCAGCGATTCATGGGCATAATTTTCGAAGCCCAGCAGTTGCGCCAGTTCATGGCGCAGCGCAAGAATTTCTTCCATCACCGGGCTGTTATCCCACTTACCGGCGTTCGGCCCCTGATCGGAGGCGCGAGTGGAATAGGCGCGATACATCTCTTCGCGCAACGCCTGGTTGTCGCAGTAGGTCATGACCGGCAGATAGCTCGGGATATCCAGGGTCAGCAGGTAACCTTCCTGCTCTTTGGCTTCCGCCTGGGCCTTTGCTGCCGCCAGAGCGCTTTCCGGCATTCCCGCCAGCTCGGCTTCGTCGGTGATGAGCTTCGTCCAGCCCATAGTGGCATCGAGCACATTATTGCTGTACTGGTTGCCCAGCTCAGACAGGCGAGTGGCGATTTCGCCGTAACGCTGCTGTTTCTCTTTCGGCAGGCCGATGCCGGACAGTTCAAAATCACGCAGCGCGTTATCGACCGCTTTCTTCTGCGCGGTATTCAGAGTGGCGTAATGATCGCCGTCGCGCAGGTCGCGGTACGCATTGTACAACCCTTCATGTTGACCAACCCAGGTGCTGTATTCAGACAGCAGCGGCAGCGTCTGTTCGTAGGCCTCACGCAGCTCCGGACTATTTTTCACCGAGTTTAAGTGGCTAATTGGCGAGAAAATACGCCCCAGAACATCGTCGGCTTCCGCCAACGGCTGGCAGAGGTTTTCCCAGCTATACGGCGCGCCATGCGCCACAACGCCTTCTACCGCCGCCCGGCAATCGGCCAACGCTTTGGTGACCGCAGGCACCACATGCTCCGGTTTAATTGCAGAAAAAGGCGGCAGTGAAAAAGACGTTAGTAATGGATTGGTCATATGCGCAGTCCTGTAGAAGAAGGTGAGTGGAGCGCGCTTTTGGCGCTCTCGCGATGAGATCTAGAATGGGGGATAGTAAGGGGAATTTCAATGATGGACAGCGTACAGACGTGGGTATCGCTGCAATAAGCCGCCTTTAACATCATCCCGGCTTACGTTTTATAAGCCGGGTGACAACGTCAGCGCGTTTTTCTCGCCATCTCGTAAGCAGCGGACAGATCCAGACGCTGCCAGAACTGTTGATCCTCGGTCTCGCCCGACAACGGATATCCTGCCGGTAACGCCGTCTCTTCCATTAACGCCTGACGCTGCGCTGGCGACAGGTTCGGCAGCGCTGTCTGTAGCAGAACATCGGCACCTTTTGGTATTTTCAACGGCTGATGCTCGCCTTTCTGTTGCGGCAGGTTATAAGTCATGGTGAAGCGGTAGAAGGTATGCATAGCCGGATCGCGGTACGGATCGTCTTTTCCGGCCGATGCCGCGCATTCGACAATCGTCGTACCGCACTCTTTCACCAGCGCCTCGCGCAGTTGGGCGCGAGCTTCGTTGAATAACGTACGGTAATACGGATCGTTAAGATAATGCGCGACATTACGCTGCGCGACCATCCGCGCGCCCATCACATCCAGCGGATAGTGTACGCCAAGGACCAGGCGAGAATAGCCATAACGCGCGCCACGAATCACCAGCGCATCAAAGCGTTCCGGGATCATTTCCGCCATCAACAGCGCATCCGTATAACCGGTATTCGTGTGTCCGCTGGGAAAAGCACCGCCACCTGCGGTATAAGGATGACCATCTTTTACCACCACATCATCCGGCGTCAAATGGATAGTATTACCCGGCACCTGGTAAGGACGCGGGTAATGAAAATATTTTTTCGCCGCGCCGGTGCTGACTTCCGAGGCTTTAATCAACGCTGCCGCTTTGCCCAACTCACCTTTATCATAAGCGGCGAGAAATGCCCGCCCCAGCCGTGGCCCCATTGCGTCGCTCAGGAAATAGAGATACTCCACGCTTTCCGCATCCGCCAGCGCCTGGTGACGGGTATTAACATCGGCATCGTGATTAATCGCCGTCACCGTCGCCAGATTGTCTTTCAATACTGCTTCCGGCAATGTATTGAAGGCGGAAAGTAGGGTAATCCCCATCTGTTGATTCTCAGTAGTATGAAAATCATAACCGCTAGCCTGTAACCAGGCATTATCCGCCTGGATGGAATTCTGTCGCATCTGAGCCAGGGCGTCGCGAGTCAACGCGGCGGTATCGCCTTGTAATGCCTTACGCAACTGTGTCAGCCATTGAGCCTCAAGGTCATTAAAGGCGACGCTCGCCGAGTCGGGCGTCACGCTTTTCGCTATCGACTCCGCCTGGGACAGGGGAATATCTTTCGCCAGTGCCGGCATCGCCAGCGCCAGAGATGACGCCAGTACAGTAATGTGTAGTTTCATTATGGTTCCTTTCATTAAGAATAACGCCAGGTCAAAACCACTACCTTGCCCACAGGCGATGCTGGCCTGCGCAGTTGACGGTTTGATGATACGAACACGTCTTGCAATACTTTCACAACGCGCGAAACAACATGGCGGTACTGGGGTAATCTGCGCGGATCTGCGGTAAACTATCGGCTAACTTGTTTACTTCCCGGAATATCTGCATCCATGCTCAGTTATCGTCACAGCTTTCACGCTGGCAACCACGCCGACGTCCTTAAACATACCGTTCAGAGCCTGATCATCGAGTCGCTAAAAGAGAAAGAAAAACCGTTTCTCTATCTGGACACGCACGCGGGCGCGGGGCGTTATCAGTTGGGCAGCGAACATGCTGAACGTACCGGAGAGTATCTGGAAGGCATCGCCCGTATCTGGCAGCAGGACGATCTGCCCGCCGAACTGGAACCGTATATTAGCGTCGTAAAACATTTCAACCGCAGCGGGCAGTTACGCTACTATCCGGGCTCTCCGTTGATCGCCCGCCAGTTGCTGCGTGAGCAGGACAGTCTGCAACTCACGGAATTGCATCCCAGCGACTTCCCACTGTTGCGCGCGGAGTTTCAAAAAGACAACCGCGCCCGTGTGGAACGCGCTGACGGCTATCAGCAACTGAAAGCCAAATTGCCGCCGGTTTCCCGCCGCGGTCTGATCCTCATTGACCCGCCTTATGAAATGAAAACCGACTACCAGGCGGTAGTCAGCGGCATCAGCGAGGGTTATAAACGTTTCGCCACCGGGACATACGCGCTATGGTATCCGGTGGTGCTCCGCCAGCAAATTAAGCGCATGATTCATGATCTGGAAGCCACCGGCATCCGTAAAATCCTGCAAATTGAGCTGGCGATCCGCCCGGACAGCGATCAGCGCGGGATGACGGCGTCCGGTATGATCGTGGTTAACCCGCCGTGGAAACTGGAGCAGCAGATGAACAACGTGCTACCGTGGCTGCACAGCAGGTTGGCGCCAAACGGTCACGGACACACTTCGGTAAGCTGGATCGTGCCGGAGTAATCACAGCCATCGGTGGAACCTTTCACCTTCAGGTATACAATCGCGAATATTTTGGCGGGTAGCGCAGAATCTATCCGTCCGACAACGAACATAAAGGAGCGGTCATGACCAAACACTATGATTACATCGCTATCGGCGGCGGCAGCGGCGGTATCGCCTCGATTAACCGCGCCGCTATGTACGGCCAGAAATGCGCGCTCATCGAAGCCAAAGAGCTGGGCGGCACCTGTGTTAACGTGGGCTGCGTGCCGAAGAAAGTGATGTGGCATGCCGCGCAGATTCGTGAAGCGATTCATCTGTATGGCCCGGACTACGGTTTTGACACCACGATTAATCAGTTCGACTGGAGCAAGCTGATTGCCAGCCGTACCGCGTATATTGACCGCATCCATACTTCATACGACAACGTGCTGGGCAAAAATAACGTGGATGTGATTAAAGGCTTTGCCCGCTTTGTCGATGCCAAAACCATTGAAGTGAACGGCGAAACCATCACCGCCGACCATATTTTGATCGCTACCGGCGGCCGTCCAAGCCATCCTGAGATTCCAGGCGTGGAATACGGCATTGATTCCGACGGTTTCTTTGCGCTGTCTGCCTTGCCGGAGCGGGTCGCGGTGGTAGGCGCAGGTTATATCGCCGTTGAACTGGCTGGCGTTATCAACGCGCTGGGGGCGAAAACGCATCTGTTTGTCCGTAAACATGCGCCGCTGCGCAGTTTTGACCCGATGATTAGCGAAACGCTGGTTGAGGTGATGAACGCCGAAGGCCCGCAACTGCATACTCACGCCGTGCCGAAAGCGGTGGTGAAAAACGCCGACGGCAGTCTGACTTTGGAACTGGAAGATGGCCGCAGTGAAACCGTTGATTGCCTGATCTGGGCCATTGGTCGCGAACCGTCGACCGACAATATTAATCTGGCGGCTGCGGGCGTGAAAACCAATGAAAAAGGTTACATCATTGTCGATAAATTCCAGAATACCAACGTTGAAGGCATTTACGCCGTTGGCGACAATACTGGCGCGGTAGAACTAACGCCAGTCGCCGTCGCCGCCGGTCGCCGTCTCTCCGAACGCCTGTTTAACAACAAGCCGGACGAGCATCTGGACTACAGCAACATCCCGACCGTGGTCTTTAGCCATCCGCCTATCGGCACCGTCGGGTTAAGCGAGCCGCAGGCGCGTGAGCAGTACGGCGACGAGCAGGTAAAAGTCTATAAATCATCGTTTACCGCTATGTATACCGCGGTGACGACGCACCGCCAGCCGTGCCGTATGAAGCTGGTCTGCGTCGGGCCGGAAGAAAAAATTGTGGGTATCCACGGTATCGGCTTCGGCATGGATGAAATGTTGCAGGGCTTCGCGGTAGCACTGAAGATGGGCGCTACCAAGAAAGACTTCGATAATACCGTCGCTATTCACCCGACCGCGTCGGAAGAGTTTGTGACCATGCGTTAATATCTTATGCGCCCATCTTCGAGGGTGGGCGCACAGGCCTTCATGATTAATACGTACTGAAATAATTCTGGCTCAGTTCCGGATTACGCGTCTGAGTTAGTGCCGTCATCAGCAACACCCGCGCCTTCGCGGGGTTGAGCGAGTCAGACACCAGCCCTGGCTGCCCTTGCGCCATCGGCGCTGATTGCCGACGCGGGCCGCATTGCAGCAGTAAACACCACCGGTTTGTCGCTTTTCACGGTCAAATTAAGAAAGTAGGCGGTTTCATCGAGCGTGTCAGTGCCATGAGTAATGACCACACCGTCAACATCGTCCCGCGCCAATAACGCATTCACCTTCTGTGAAAGTTTCAGGATAATATCGCTGGCCATATTTTTTCAGGAAGTTTAACGCGCGTTCATCCACCGCCCGCGTATTGCCCTCGGAAAACTGGAAGAAGAAAGGCGTATTCGCATCGGTAATTTCAAACGACCCGTGGAAAAACTCACCGCTATGAATACAGGCGGAATGTATCCATTGCATTTCCATAAAGATACAGGCGAGGATTCGCCATAAATGACTCATAATGTATTATTATTTTTATATGACATTTAAAGACATATGATCAAGATGGAAACCAAAAAAAATCGGGATCCGCGATCTGGATCCCGATTCAGCCTGCTCTTCGTTAGCGTAATGCTGACATCATACGGTAAACCGTATTTTATCGCCGACAATCAACTGTTGCGAAACGCAGGAGAGTTCTCCTTTGTTATCAATCATTTCACTTTTTATCAGGATCAGCGGATAACCCTCGTTGACGCCAAGATAATGGGCGACTTCAAAGCTGGCATAAACCAGTTCGATCATCTTACGGGAATGGGTAAACCATAAATGGTATTTCTCGCGTAAGCATTCATACAAAGAGTGATTATTAAGATCTTCGTCCAGCAAAAACGCAAAACGTGGGGGGAGATGTACGGTTTCCAGCGATACCGCCACATCGTCGGCATAGCGGATACGTTCAATGACGATCGCTTTTTCGCCATCGTTCATATTCAGTAACGCTTTTGTCTCATCGTCTACCGATTCAAAAACGGATTTGATAGTGCGTGACCCCGGGCGACGTCCCTGGGACTGGCATAACTCGCTGAAACTCATGATGCCGGTCATGCTACGCTGAAATTTCTCACCAGAGACAAAGGTGCCTTTGCCGGAGACACGGGTCAGCAAATTTTCACGCGTCAGCGCATCCAACGCCTTACGGACCGTGACCCTGCTCACCTGCCAGCGCGCACTCAGTTCATTTTCCGTCGGGATCTGCTGGCCTGGTTTATACTCTCCACGCGCAATGGCCTCTTTTAAGGCGGCTTCAAGCTGCTTATAAAGCGGTTTGGCGCTTTTACTGTCGGGTTGCTCGATCATTTGTATCCATTTGTATTACCATAGTGCCATAGCTTGTATTATAACTATTTACGTTACCTTTGCTTGTGAATCCACGCCATGCGGCGACGTAGTGATACCGCTATGAAACGAATGTTCTGATTTTAGGTCTGGGGCGGGCGTCATGAAAATAGGATTTTCGCAATATTATTCAGTAAGTTATGAAGTGTTTTTCTTGAGAGACAAATTGCAAAATGTGATCTATCGCACACTTTGCCACTCAGGTATCGAAGCGAATGTCTACGCTTAATAGACAGCCGGGCAACACCCGTATCTTTTACGACGCAAGCCGGAGGTCCTTGTCATTATGCTCAACCAGAAATTAAACCCCACGCCTTCTGAAGATCTGACTATTGATGTCGATCTGCTTTATGAAACAGACCCGTGCGAGTTAAAGCTGGATGAAATGATCGAGGCGGAACCGGAGCCGGAGATGATCGAGGGGCTTCCCGCCTCTGACGCCCTGACCCCTGCCGATCGGTATCTCGAACTGTTCGAGCATGTACAGTCAACAAAACTGTTTCCAGACAGTAAAACGTTCCCGGACTGCGCGCCGAAGATGGACCCGCTTGATATCCTGATCCGCTACCGTAAGGTCAGACGCCACCGTGATTTTGACTTACGCCGCTTCGTCGAGAACCATTTCTGGCTACCGGAAACCTTATCCAGCGAGTATGTCTCTAACCCCGAAAACTCGCTCAAAGAACATATTGACCAGCTTTGGCCGATACTGACGCGCGAACCGCAGGATCATATTCCGTGGTCTTCGCTGCTGGCGCTGCCGCAATCCTATATCGTGCCGGGAGGCCGTTTTAGCGAAACCTATTATTGGGACTCTTATTTTACCATGCTGGGTCTGGCGGAAAGCGGGCGCGAAGACTTACTTAAATGTATGGCGGATAATTTCGCCTGGATGATTGAAAACTATGGCCATATTCCCAACGGCAACCGGACCTATTATCTGAGCCGCTCGCAGCCGCCGGTTTTCGCCCTTATGGTTGAACTGTTCGAAGAAGATGGCGTACGCGGCGCGCGGCGTTATCTCGACCATCTCAAAATGGAATACGCCTTCTGGATGGACGGCGCCGAATCGCTGGCGCTCAACCAGGCTTATCGCCACGTTGTGCGGATGCCGGACGGTTCCCTGCTGAACCGCTACTGGGACGATCGCGACACGCCGCGCGACGAGTCCTGGCTGGAAGATGTCGAAACCGCAAAACACTCCGGTCGTCCGCCCAATGAAGTCTACCGGGATTTGCGCGCCGGGGCGGCGTCCGGCTGGGACTATTCTTCACGCTGGCTACGCGATGCGGGCCGGCTTGCCAGCATACGTACGACCCAGTTTATCCCTATCGATTTGAACGCTTTTCTGTATAAACTGGAGAGCGCTATCGCCAATATTTCAGCGCTGAAAGGCGAATGTGACACCGAGGCGCTATTTCGCCAGAAAGCCAGCGATCGACGCGCCGCCGTGAACCATTATCTGTGGGATGATGAAAACGGCTGTTATCGGGACTATGACTGGCGACGCGAAGAAATGGCGCTCTTTTCCGCTGCCAGTATCGTGCCGCTGTATGTCGGTATGGCGAACCACGAGCAGGCCGACCGTCTGGCAAATGTGGTACGCAGCCGTCTGTTAACGCCCGGCGGGATTATGGCGACCGAATACGAAACCGGTGAACAGTGGGATAAACCGAACGGCTGGGCACCGCTGCAATGGATGGCGATTCAGGGCTTCAAACTGTATGGCGACGATATGCTGGGCGATGAAATCGCCCATAACTGGTTAAAAACGGTGAACCATTTTTATCAGGAGCACCATAAACTGATCGAGAAATACCATATTTCCGGCGGTACGCCCCGCGAAGGCGGCGGGGGCGAGTATCCGCTACAGGATGGGTTCGGCTGGACCAATGGCGTGGTGCGCCGCCTGATTGGCCTTTACGGAGAGCCTTAACCTGCTCCGGCCTCAGTGAATCGCATCATAAATGGCTGACTGAATTTTCAGCCATTTTTTATTGTCTGCGCTGGGCCGGGCCTGAGCGCGCAGTCGGGCCTGCTCCGTATCGTGCTGCTGGCGCGTCACAACAGCCGGAACGGTGCAAAACGTTTGCAAATAGGTTTTATGCATCGCGGTCAGCGGCGCGCCGCTCGACATATCATGACTTAACGTTGTGATAAATCGTCGGCAGGGTTTGACCTCATCCATCAGCGCGGGATAACGCAACAACAGTTGCAGCACCTCGGTATGTCCTGCCGCAAACGCCTGCTCCGTCCACGCGAGCTGCCAGTTCATTCCGCCCTGGAGGAACAGCGCCGTCACCCGCGTATCATTGCGCTCTATCGCCGCCCGCATGGTAAACGCATCCCAGGTAATCCCCATATGATTGAGCGTTTCCCGCGCGGAAGGCGCCTCGCGCGGCGGTTCATCCTGCGCCATTGCGGGAGTTTGCCCGTTATCGGAGCCTGGCGACGGCGAACTAAATAGCCAGAACGCGCCCGCCAGTATCGCCAGCGACATGACGCCAACCCCGGCCCACAAAGTGCCGGAAATAAGTTGCTCACGCTCTTCAGGCGTACGCGGAGGCCGCTTACGCGGTGGTTCTATGCTCTCGCTAATCTCATGCTTATCTCCCCCGGCCTGCCGATCTTTAAGCCGCGCGGTTTCCCAGAACTGGCGCAATTCACGTTCATCCGCCAGCAGAAACGAAGCGGGATTCACGCGGGTACGTTTTTCGGCATAGGCGCGCTGGATGGGCCGAACGATTTGCTGATACTGAACGTTTAGCAGCATAAGCTGCGCTGAGGTGAGCGGCTGCCTGGCGATAACCTCGTTTCGCGCGAGGCGGCAATCATCCAGAAACATACGCAGGGTGGTGCGCGACTCGGCGAACAGCGTTAACGCTGAGGCGTCATTAAAAATTCTGACGTAATGACGGGCAAACAATTTTTTATCGACCACCATAAGCGCCAGTTCGCTGAACAACATGCCTTCCAGCGCATGTTGATCTTCTCCCTGTTTTAACCACTGGCGCAAACGGTCCGGGCCAAAATGTTGCTTGAGGTAGTGATTCAGCGACGCCCGATCCGGCCATGCGCGCGCAATAAGCGCTTTTAACGTCAGTTCTATCGCCCGAAGCTGACGCTGCGCCTCAAGATGCGCCTCCTGGTCGGGGTCTTCCAGCTCAGTTTGATACGTCAGTAGCGGCTGCTGCTGACGTAGATGTTCCAGCGAGGTGACAAAACGCAACGCGGCAAGGAGTTGATTTTCGCTCACCTCTTGCCCGCTGTCATACTGGGGAACATGCTGCTGAAGGTGACGCAGTTGCAGCATAAACTGGCTCAACTGCGCGTCATTTATCCGCAATTTTTTCGCCACCGCGCCCCAACCGCCCAGGTTAAGACGCGCCTGCTCAAGTTGTTCCATGAACCACCGGGGCTCTTTTCCCTCAGTGGTATGAATACCCAGCAGCAGCAGGATTTCTATTGATGCCTGGCGGATAATCCCCAGGCTATGTTCAAAAGGCGCACGTGTCGCCTGCGAAGCGCTATTCGTCATTATCTTCCCTAAAAAGACGATCCCGCGACGAGATCTTCGTTTTCTTTTAATTATGTTTTTTCATAGATATAACAGATTTAGCCACATTTCAGTGACTTAATCTTAATGATTGCAAATTTATAAGAAGATCGGTTACTAACCAAAAACATCAGTTTTTCATTCTGTCAACGCGGCGTGACGCTGAACGGCATAGACCTTTTTCCTGCCTGCGTTTGGCCGTCTGACCGCTAGCCACGCTTGCAGCACACTTTATAATCGCGCTTTTTATGAGAAAGATGCCATGCCGCACATTTCATCTCGCTTTAGCTCCGCCTGCATCGCGTTTATTAAACAGTGGCAGGGTCTGTCGCTGGAAAAGTATCGCGATCGGCAGGGTAACTGGGTGATTGGTTACGGGCATATGTTGACGCCGGATGAGACGCTGACGTTCATTACGCCCGAACAGGCGGAGGCATTCTTGCTGGATGACCTCAATAGCTGCGATATGCTGCTACAGAATTGTTTGCCGGAACTTAATGATCGGTTTCAACGCGAAACGCTTATTGCGCTGATGTTCAGCATCGGACATCAGCGTTTTTTATCATTAATCAATACGGGTGATATTTCACAGCCAGAAATAAGCGGACTGCGAATTTAACGCCGTTAATTCGATTCATTTAACATCATGGCGGCCTGGGTACGATTTTTTACATCCAGCCGCCGGTAAAGCGACTCCAGATGCGCTTTAACCGTCCCGGTACTAATATTTAACGCCCGCCCAATTTGTTTATTTGATTCTCCTGCGGCAAGCATCTGTAAAATTTCCCGCTGGCGGGCGCTTAACGCTTTTATATCACGGGACTCCAGCTCCGTTGAATTTAACCAATCCCCCGGTAAAAACATCATCCCGCGAGCGACAGCATTGAGCGCAAGGACAAAGGTTTCGGCATCAGAATCGCGTGGCACCACGGCCTGAACGTTAAATTGCATCACTTCATGCAGCCACTTTTGACTGCCACCCATCGCTGTGATAATAATCTTCACCTCCGGAAATTGCTGCGCGGTTCTTTGTAACACCTCGCGGCAAAATTCAGCATCCAGGCCGCTATCCAGCATGACCAGCGCATCCGGCGCGCTTTCTATTTTTTGCCAGAGTTCTTCTGCCTGACCGACACTCTGGATACTTATTCCTGGAATGTGCTGCTGCAAACTGATTTTCATTCCATGAATAAATATTGACTGCCTGTCAAACATGATTACCTGCATTACTTTTCTCCACCTGGGTAAGATAATAGTCTCAAGATGAGGAAGGGTATTACCCGTAGGGTAAAATAAGAAGTCGCTATTTGGTATAGGCCATTTTACCGATAGTCATTGGTTGAGGAAGGGAAAGGTTATGAATATTTACAGCTTCAACATCGGGATTACAGAATTCGCTAAAATTAGCGTTTTAAAGTAAGGAATATCTTATTAGCGCGAACAGCCAAGGCTAATTTGAATATTAATTTAATGAAGAGTACGCCTGGCGTGTCACAAAGGAAATATCTGCTTTTCACCTGATGTGTTACAAAAAATAAAGTAGCACATTTTGTTAAAAAATAGCCAATCCGCCTGAAAACCGCGACGATGGGTCAATGACAATACCGTGTATGTACATGCATTTCTCTCTCCCACTGCACCCGCGGCTATCAGCGTGTTTTACCGCTCTCGTCCCGTTTATCGGCTTGTTGGCGCTAAAAAGCCTGGCCGGATGGCGATAAATCCGCCGCGCAACGTGATCAGACGTATTTGTCACGCGAGCAATGATTGCGAAAGGGCTTATTAGATGCTAGAAAATCAATAAAACCAGCCGCTTCAGCGTCACTGTTTCAATAAAAACAATAATAGAGCCTGATGATGGATAAAATATATGCAATGAAATTGTTTGTACGCGTGGCGGAACGGGAAAGTTTTTCCCGTGCAGCAGAGGATATCGGCCTTCCCAAAGGCAGCGTCTCACGGCAAATACAAGCGTTAGAACATCAACTGGGCATCCGCCTGCTCCACCGCACCACCCGGCGGGTACAGCTTACTCAGGACGGAATGGTTTACTACGAACGGGCAAAAGATTTGTTGAGTAACCTGGATGAACTGGAAGGTCTTTTCCAGCCTGATCCCGCCAGTATCAGTGGCAAAATACGGGTAGATATACCGCCATGTCTCGCAAACAGCCTCATCATGCCGCGCCTGCCCACTTTTTTGCATCAGTATCCCGGCATTGCGCTGGAACTTTGTAGTAGCGATCGACAGGTCGATTTACTACGGGAAGATTTCGACTGCGTGGTGCGTACAGATCCGCTACATGCGCCAGGGATACTTACGTGCCCGCTTGGCAAACTGAGAAGGGTGAACTGCGCCAGCCCACAATACCTGGCGCGCTTTGGGTATCCAGAAAACCTTGACGACCTCGCCTCACATGCGGTGGTGCATTATTCATTAACGCCGGGAGTCTCTTCACCGGGTTTTGCCTTTGAAACTCCCCACGGTATGCAGTGGGTAAAAACCGGCGGAATGCTAACGGTAAACAGTACGGAGACCTGGCATACGGCCTGTCTGGCAGGATTAGGGATCATTCAGACGCCGCGCATTGCTGTACGGGAGGCGTTACGCGCCGGAACGCTCATTGAAATTTTACCGCAATATCGCGCCGCTCCACTGCCGGTGACGCTGCATTATCCCCATCGCCGTAATCTTTCCCGCCGGGTACACCTGTTTATGGTATGGCTGACGGAAACCATTAAAGAGGCCGCAGAGTAGCCGCATTTTCAGCATCCACCGGGGAGAAGCTATACTGACATATTCTATTAATGATGAAGGACTACCGACCTGATGACGCAGGAAAATGACGTAAAACGCCCTATTCAGGAACTGGAGCACGACCCGATACAAAAAATAGAAACGCAGCCGCATGACGCCCCGGAAAAAAACGAAAAGGCAAATCAGGCGTTGCATTCCGTCACCTCCCTGGTGCAAAAAATTCAGCGTCAACCAATGGTGGCCCACCTCATTCGCGCGACCGAACGTTTTAACGATCGACTGGGTAATCAGTTTGGCGCGGCTATCACCTACTTTTCGTTTCTGTCGATGATCCCGATAATGATGGTGTCCTTTGCCGCGGCAGGTTTTATCCTCGCCTCGCACCCTAATCTACTGGAAGATATTTTCAGCAAGATATTGATGAATGTGAGCGATCCTACGCTGGCGTCCACGCTTAAAAATACGATTAATACGGCGGTTCAACAGCGTACCACGGTAGGGCTGGTCGGACTGGGTATCGCGCTCTATTCCGGCGTTAACTGGATGGGCAACCTGCGGGAAGCGATTCGCGCCCAGTCACGGGACGTCTGGGAGCGCAAGCCGCAGGATCAGGAGAAAATCTGGCTCAAATATCTGCGCGATTTTATCTCGCTGATTGGATTATTAATCGCTTTAATCATTACGCTGTCCATTACTTCCATCGCCGGTTCCGCCCAGCAGATGATCATCTCCGCCTTGTATCTCGACAGCATCGAATGGTTAAAACCGGCCTGGCATTTGATCGGTCTGGCCATCTCTATTTTTGCCAACTATCTGCTTTTTTTCTGGATTTTCTGGCGACTGCCTCGCCATCGTCCCCGTAAAAAAGCGTTGATTCGCGGGACATTTATCGCCGCTATCGGTTTTGAGGTGATTAAAATCATTATGACTTATACGCTGCCGTCACTGGTGAAATCGCCTTCCGGCGCGGCGTTTGGCTCCGTACTCGGTCTGATGGCATTCTTCTACTTTTTTGCCCGCCTGACGTTATTCTGTGCGGCCTGGATAGCCACCGCCGAATATAAGGACGACCCGCGAATGCCGGGTAAAACGCAACGCTAGTCTGCGGCTTGCTGCCGGATGGCACGCACGGCGTCGTCATTCGGCCTACTGATGTGTAGACCCAGGCCGGGCATGTAAAGCGTACCCGGCGGTACAATCAGGCACGTCCTTCCGCCTCATCTCATTGTTTCAGCATATAAATCCAGTAATTAACTTTTATTTAACCCGAAACCAGTTTTATCCACCAATTCTAAAATTATGTGAAGCATTTCATAGACGCAAAATGGCTGGCTTAAACATTATCCCCTTTTTGCGCTTTTTTTGACCATTTTTGGCTTTTGTTACACATTGAAATATAACTTTTGCTGTGCGTAATATGGCTATTCGTTCGCTAAAAATAAGAAAATAGTATGCAAGCAACCGCCACAACACTCGACCATGAGCAGGAACATGTTCCGGTAAACTCACGCAATAAAGTCGTTATTGCCTCGCTTATCGGCACCGCGATTGAGTTCTTCGACTTCTATATTTACGCCACCGCTGCGGTGATCGTGTTCCCCCTTATCTTCTTCCCCCAGGGCGATCCCACTGCGGCAACGCTACAATCGCTCGCTACCTTCGCTATCGCGTTTGTGGCGCGTCCGATTGGCTCTGCGCTATTCGGCCACTTCGGCGACCGGGTAGGCCGCAAAGTCACGCTGGTGGCTTCGCTGCTGACGATGGGGATCTCCACGGTCATTATCGGTCTGTTACCGGGCTACGCGACGATAGGTATTTTCGCGCCGCTGCTGCTGGCGCTGGCGCGTTTCGGTCAGGGACTGGGGCTGGGCGGCGAATGGGGCGGCGCGGCGTTATTAGCGACGGAGAATGCGCCGCCGCGCAAACGCGCGCTGTATGGCTCCTTCCCGCAGTTGGGCGCGCCGATCGGCTTCTTTTTTGCCAATGGCACCTTCCTGTTGCTCTCCTGGCTGCTGACCGACGAGCAGTTTATGAGCTGGGGCTGGCGCGTGCCGTTTATCTTCTCGGCGGTGCTGGTGATTATCGGCCTGTATGTGCGCGTGTCGCTGCATGAAACGCCGGTGTTTGCGAAAGTCGCCGCAGCGAAAAAGCAGGTAAAAATACCGCTGGGCACGTTGCTGACGAAGCATGTCCGCGTAACCATTCTCGGCACGTTTATTATGCTGGCGACCTACACGCTGTTCTATATCATGACCGTCTATTCCATGACTTACAGCACTGCCGCCGCGCCGGTGGGGCTTGGCTTGCCGCGCAATGAAATACTGTGGATGCTGATGATGGCGGTGATTGGTTTCGGCGTGATGGTGCCCGTCGCCGGCCTGCTGGCGGACGCATTTGGCCGTCGGAAAAGCATGGTCATCATTACCACGCTCATCATTCTCTTCGCGTTGTTCGCCTTTACCCCGCTGCTGGGTTCAGGCAATCCAGCGCTGGTATTCGTATTCCTGTTGTTAGGCCTGAGCCTGATGGGACTGACCTTCGGCCCAATGGGAGCGCTGCTGCCGGAGCTATTTCCGACGGAAGTGCGCTATACCGGCGCATCGTTTTCCTACAATGTGTCATCAATTCTGGGCGCTTCCGTCGCGCCATATATTGCCGCATGGCTGCAAAGCCACTACGGGCTGGCGGCGGTAGGGGTTTACCTGGCGTCAATGGCGGCGCTGACGCTGATTGCACTGCTGTTAACCCATGAGACGCGTCATCAGGCGTTGTAATAGGGCGCCGGATGGCGTCATCCGGCGCTACGTTTCACGTTACTGCTTCATCTGCGTTAAAATCGTCCGGCACTGATTGGCTTCGCCTTCAGAGGGCGAAATGAGCGCCAATAGCGCGGCGGCGGGCGTTACCAACGTCGCCAGCGCTGCCGCAACCGCGCCGCGCGCAATCAGCGGGCCGGGCTTGACGCCCGCCTGCGGATTTTTAAATGTCCCACGCACGTACAGCGGCGATCGCAGCGTAATAATACGAATCCCCTTACTTTCCGGATCAATGGTTAAATCGAGCTGTTCAGAGGCGAAGCTCGCCGTACCGGTCACGTTAATCAGCGCATTTTCTGTATCAAAAGCAAAAATTTGCGGTCGCGCCACGCCGTTCGCAATATTGAGATTCGCCGCCGCGCAGTTAACCCGCACTTCGTCATCGCCAAAAATCTGCCCGACAATATAGTTGCCGACGTTCAGCCCCACGATTTCCATCAGGTTGCGGCTAATCAATCCATCATTCATCAATAATTTGAGATTGCCGTTACTGTTGCCAAGCAGCGCGGCGACCGAGTTGCCCGTCCCGCGAATATCCGCATCGCCGTTCAGCTCACCCAGCGTTTTCTGCATCAGCTCCACATCCGGCATCAGTTCTTTAAGCTTCAGCCGACGCGCCTGTATATCCGCCCGCCCCTGCATTGGCTTTTTATCCCCTTCCAGATGGATGTTGGAGACAATACTGCCGCCTGCCAGACCAAACTTCAGCGGCTGTAGACGTAAGTCGGCGTTTTTCAGGATGATATGGGTCGAAAGATCGCTAATCGGTAGACTGCCGCCATGCTCAATACGCCGGCCTTTAAACCGGACATCGGCGTCCATAACGTCCCATTTGTCGGTTTCAAAGCGATCGTAAGGCAACACTTTATCCGCCGGCTGAACATTCTTCTCGCCTTTGCGCTGTTCAGACCGTTTCGACTGCTCAGCGTCTTTCCCGGAATCCACGCCAATCAGCGGCCCAAGATCGGCCAGTCGTAACTGGCGCGATTCGACATCGCCTTCCAGTTTAGGGCGCGGTTTACCGGTGGTATAAGTGAGGGAGCCGTGGATATCACTGTCGCCAATGCGCCCGTTAAAACCGCGATAATCAAATACCGATGACTTTTCGGCGTCAATTTTCGCCACCAATCGCCCATCGGTCTCAAACGGCGGCGTATCCGGCAGCAGCACGCCGGTTAAATCATATAAATCACCCAGTGAATCGCCAGAGAATTTAAGCCGCAGATCGACGCCGCCCATTTTCATCGGTTCGTTCACCACGCCGCTAAAAGCCACCCGCGTATTACCAGAGCGGAAATCGGCCTGCACAGGAAAAGGCGTACTTTCGCTGCGTAGCGCCAGCATACCGCCTATTTTCCCCGTACCGGTCAACGGTTCCCCGTTATAACGCCCCTGCGCCTTCAGGCCGAAGACATAGTCGCCCACGGTGGATTTGTCTGCTTTGCCTTTCGTTCCCGTCACTTCGCTGAACGGCAACGGTTTGCCTAACGGATCGATCAGAATAGTGATATCCGCTTTGCTGACCTTATCATCGATCGCGATTCGCCCCTGGTCGAAGAGAATATTATCCAGCCGGAAGGACCAGGCGGAAGGTTTAGCATTGGGGTCCGTATTCTTGTCTTGCGCGAGGTTAAAGGTCCAGTTATTGGTTTTCTCGGACAGACGAATAAGACGCGCGTCGGGTTTCACCAGTTTGATCCACGGCAGCCAGACGGTTTTGGTCAGGAGCGCCAGCGGAGCAAGCGTCGCCTCAACGCGTGGCAGATGCACCATCGTAACTTCCGGAATATCCGGCGGATTGCCGAGAATGACGTCTTCCGCGTGAACATGCGGCCACGGTACCCAGCTTCGCCAGCCGGTCTCCTGTTTTTGGCGTTCCCACACCACGCCTAAATCGCCGCGAATAGCGAAAGGCCGGTTCAATTCGGTAGAGACTTTCTGGTTGATGGTCGGTTTGAGGCGGTTCCAGTCAAATGTTGCGATCAACAAAATCACTATGGCGATCAACAACAAGAAAGTCCCTGTGATGGCGGCGGTTATTTTGCCTGCTTTAGTCATGTGTTATTTCCTCACTTCTTCCCTTGCCTGTCCTAAAGATAGTTCAGCCAGACGAAAAAGGAGGATGACCGCGCCTCGTAATACCACGTATTACGGGAACAGTCTGGCGTTACAGGGTCAGAATCACCTCTTCGAGCGATATCAGCGGCACGGGTCGAGAAAGAAAATAGCCCTGGGCGGCAAAGGCGGGCGAACGCTGCACATCACGCCACTCTTCCAGCGTCTCCACGCCCTCGACAATAACGCCGCGGCAGTAGCGGTTCATCAGTTGCAGCAGCAGAGTGAACAGGTTGCGTCCCTCCGGGGACTGACGCAGCATGACGAACAGCTCTCGCGCCACTTTAATGTAGTCATAACGCACTTCGCTCAGCGCTGAAAAATTGGCCATACCAGTACCAAAATCATCCAGCCACAGCGGGCCGAACTCACACATCGAGGCGAAAGAGGAGTCTTTCGGCAAACGAATATGTTCCACCAGTTCGAAACGCAGCCAGGGTAAGCGCTCCATCGCGGCCAGAATGTCCGGCTGTCGTCGCATGGCAATCAGCGTAGGGCCGTCGACATTGACCGATGCCAATAAGTGATGGCGAGTGAAAAAATCCGCTTTTTGTTCAAGCTGATGAAGTTGTTCTTTCACTACGTCAATGCGGTGTCGAACCGCTAACTCCGCGAAATAACGATCCGGGGCAATACGTCTGGAAGGGTTATCAGGATGGGTGACGACAGTGAGAAGTTCAACCGCCATCAGACGGCCATCCGTCTGGTATATCGGCTGGTAAGTATAGGCACGCTCGCATTGCAGCCAATAGCGCCGTTCCTGCAAATTCTCTATACCTGCATCAGGAACGCGTAGCTGCTGGATAACCTGCTTTATCATCTCAGTTGTCCTGTTAATGGGAGTGTGACTGTCCGGACTCGTCAAAGGTTATCGGCGTTCAGGCAGAGAACTTTACCCTCGGTCCCTGGCAAAATAAAAACAGCCCCCGAAACTTGTCAAAAATACGCACTTGCTCAAAAAAATAATGGACCGATGTTTTAATATTATTGACCACTAAACATCCACAGCGCACACTAACGCTAATTTTTACAGATCAGGTTCACGACTATGTCTAAAAAGATTGCCGTGATTGGCGAATGCATGATTGAGCTGTCGCAGAAAGGCGCTGATGTTCAGCGCGGCTTCGGCGGCGACACGCTGAATACCTCCGTTTATATTGCCCGTCAGGTCGATTCTGCCGCTCTGGCCGTTCACTATGTGACGGCGCTGGGTACCGACAGTTTCAGCCAACAGATGCTGGAGGCGTGGCAGCATGAAAATGTGGATACCTCGCTAACGCAGCGGATGGAAAATCGCCTGCCAGGCCTCTATTACATCGAAACCGATGACACTGGCGAGCGTACCTTCTACTACTGGCGTAACGAAGCGGCAGCGAAATTCTGGCTGGAGAGCGAGCAGTCAGCGGCTATCTGCAAGGCGCTGGCGACCTTCGATTATCTCTACCTGAGCGGCATTAGCCTCGCGATTTTAAGCCCGACCAGCCGTGATAAGCTGCTGTCTTTATTGCGTGAATGTCGGGCCAACGGCGGGAAAGTCATTTTTGATAATAACTATCGCCCGCGTTTATGGACAAGTCGCGAAGAAACGCAGCAGGTCTATCAAAAGATGCTGGAATGTACTGATATCGCCTTCCTGACACTGGACGATGAAGACGCGCTATGGGGTCAGCAACCCGTGGAAGAGGTCATTGCCCGCACCCATGCGGCAGGCGTGCAGGAAGTGGTGGTAAAACGCGGGGCGGACTCTTGCCTGGTCTCGATTCCGGGCGAGGCGCTCATTGACGTTCCGGCAGTGAAACTGCCGAAAGAGAAAGTGATAGACACCACTGCCGCAGGCGACTCCTTCAGCGCCGGTTATCTGGCCGTTCGTTTGACGGGCGGCAGCGCGACGGATGCCGCGAAGCGCGGACACCTGACGGCCAGCACGGTGATTCAGTACCGTGGGGCCATTATTCCGCACGACGCGATGCCGCAGTAAGTCATTCGCTCTTGCCCGGTGGCGCTGCGCTTACCGGGCCGACAGGCGGCAGCTTACTGTGCCGCCGGTGTCTCCGTCACTTCCGGATGCGCCTCATCTGCTTCAACAGCGGCGGCAGTTGTCGGGACCATGATTTCATCCCACGTCGCCTTTAACGCCTTCATATTAAATTCCGGCTCGCCTTGCGGTTGCAGCAAAATTAATGCCATCTCCTGCGATAGCTGCTGACGTAGATTCTGATTGAGCATATCGACGGTCAGGCTGTTGAGGAAATTCTGACGCAACTTCTGATACTGCTCCGGCGCGATATCCACCACCTGATTCTGCAGCGAGCGCATACGCTGTCCAGTCAAAATGTCAGTATCGGTACGCGCGTAGGTCGCGAACAGCTTTTGCAATTCGAGATTTTTCTGCGCCACCAGCGCAGTAAACTCCTCTTCCGACAGACCTTTATCGCGTACTTTCGCCAGTTCATTCGCCACCAGGCTCAAATTGGTATTGAGCTTATCATTAGGTGATTCAATGTTGATGGCGCACTGCGCGCGCAGAAACAGAACCCGGCAGTCAAACCCCAGACCAATATCTTTCGCGTTATTTTTAGTAAGCTCTTGCTGGATATGCCAGAACAGCGCTTCGCGCGCCAGATCTGCCTGCCAGTAGCGCAACAGCGCCGCCGACTCGCGAATCGGTTGCCACGGCGTATCCCACATAATGGAGAGACGATCCTGGCGCACCGCATCGGTCATAATGCTCACTGATTCCGCCCGCAGCGGCGAAAGCGTCGGCACCGGGGCGGGCGTTTCGCGTTTACCTTTCAGCGTACCGAACGTTTTATTGATCTGCTCGGCGACGGAGCGCGCATCAATGTTGCCGACAACAATCAGCGTCATGGCATCCGGGGTGTACCATTTTTCATAGAAAGCCTGAATTTTGGCTGCGTCTACCGGCTGCTTTAACGGTTCCGCGGGATCGTGCCCCAATAACGCCGATCCTTTCAGCCGATAACGCCACCAGCCCTCTTTAGTATCTGCTGGCCACGTCGCAACCATATCTTCGCTGCTTAACGCATGATTCACCGTCTCTGGCGTAATGGTTAATTTACCGGAGACGTTAGCCAGATAGGTCAGCGCTTCTTTCAGCAGATCGTTACGGTTATTGGGTAAACTGAGGTTATAGAGCGTGGAATCATAAGAAACAATAACGGGCGGCATGGGACGTTTCGGATCAAACCCTTGCTGCCATAAAGAACGTGCCTGTGCGGCATCCAGACCACCGCTTTGCGTCAGCGCGATACGGGGAATCGCATGGCTGAACCCGCTCTGTTGCGTACTTTCGGTGAGCGAACCGGTATTAACCTGTAGACGAACTTCAATACGATCGCTGGGGCGCTGAGGCGTAGCCAACACTTGCCACTGTAACCCATTAGCCAGCGTCCCCTGTTGCCATGCCGGATCGGGCTGGAGCGCATCTGCCTGCACATAGCCGGCAGAGGCCAACATCAACAGACTGCCCGCTAAGAGTCGAATTTTTGTGCCCTGCATGTGAACCCCTGATCAACAATCCTGGTAATAAAAAGACAGCCCCGGCAGGGATGCCTGAATATGACGTAAAAACACTTCGTGTTAGACCGCGAGAACCTAAAAATGTCACGGAAGAAGTGAAATAATCCCTAAGCATCATGCTGTATGCTTTGGGCGCAGGGGTCAATTATGCGCAAACACCCGCAGTCCTGGAAGGGACTACGGGCATAAGTGGCGAGATTAGGAGGAAATTTCGTGCGTTTTGCCATCCGGCGCACGATTATTAAGCACATCGTCCAGCTTTTGGTGATCTAACTCTTTCACCCATTTGGCAACCACCACCGTCGCCACGCCGTTACCCACCAGGTTAGTCAGCGCGCGCGCTTCGGACATAAAGCGGTCGATACCGAGGATTAACGCCAGTCCCGCAACCGGTAAATGGCCTACGGCGGAGATAGTGGCCGCCAGCACAATAAAGCCGCTTCCGGTCACGCCCGCGGCGCCTTTTGACGATAGCAGCAGCACGACCAGCAGCGTTATCTGGTGGAAGATATCCATATGGCTGTTGGTCGCCTGGGCGATAAACACCGCCGCCATCGTCAGGTAGATAGAGGTGCCATCGAGGTTGAACGAATACCCCGTCGGGATCACCAGCCCTACCACCGACTTACGGCACCCCAGTTTTTCCATCTTATCGAGCATACGCGGCAACGCTGACTCGGAAGAGGAGGTGCCGAGCACAATGAGTAATTCTTCCCGGATATAGCGAATAAATTTAAAAATGCTAAAGCCCGTTACCCGTGCAATCGTCCCCAGCACCACCACCACGAAGAGAATACAGGTGATATAGAAGCAGATAATGAGCTGCCCCAGTTGCACCAGAGAACCGACGCCGTATTTACCGATGGTGAAGGCCATCGCGCCGAATGCGCCAATCGGCGCCAGGCGCATGATCATATTGATGATGCCGAAAATGACCTGCGAAAAACTCTCAATCACATTGAAAATGAGCTGGCCTTTGCTGCCCAAACGGTGCAGCGCAAAACCAAACAACACCGCAAACAGTAAGACCTGCAGAATGTTGCCGCTGGCAAACGCGCCGATCACGCTGCCCGGTATGACATCCATCAGGAAGGCAATAATGCCCTGCTCCTTGGCTTGTGCGGCATAAACGGCCACCGCCTGCGCATCCAGCGTTGCCGGATCGACGTTCATCCCGGCGCCAGGTTGCACAACGTTGACGATGATAAGACCGATAATCAGCGCAATCGTACTGACAATTTCAAAGTAAAGCAGCGCGACCGCGCCGGTACGGCCCACCGCCTTCATGCTTTCCATGCCTGCGATGCCCGTCACGACAGTACAGAAAATGACAGGAGCGATGATCATCTTAATGAGCTTAACGAACGCGTCGCCAAGCGGTTTCATTTGTGCGCCCAGTTCAGGATAGTAATGGCCAAGGAGAATACCAATGGCGATTGCTGTCAGGACCTGAAAATAAAGACTTTTGAACAGAGAGGTTTTCATAGGGTGTCCTTGAAGTAAAAACCACAGGTCTTGCAAGGTTATGAGTAACCTGCGGCCTTAAAATAACACCCACACAACATGACAGAAATGCGCCAGGATCATAATTGAAACAAAAATGTTAAAAAGTTTGAGCTGGCTCGCACAAGCGCGACCTTTTTTAACTTTTGTAATCAGGATTTTCGTGCGACAGATACCGTTCTTCAAAGATATCCGCGGGAACGGGCCGAGCAAACAGGAAGCCTTGCGCGACGTTGACTCCCGCCTGTTCCAGCCACGCGCGTTGCGCCTCGTTCTCCACGCCCTCGGCAATCAATTGTAAATTAAGACTGCGGGCCATCAGAATAATCGCCGTCACCATACTGTGATCATCCGGTAACCCATCGACAAACATTTTATCAATTTTAAGGATATCGACCGGTAGCGACTTCATATGCTGTAACTGGCGCAGCCCCGCGTAACCCATGCCAAAATCATCCAGTGCGATACGCACGCCAGCATTACGTAACGGACGTAAGATAGCGACGGCAGCGTGCGGATCGTCGATACGGCGGCTTTCAGTGACCTCAAGAATCAGCGTACCTGGTTGAATACGATAGCGGTTTAACAATTCCAGCAGCTCCGACACCATGCCAGGGTGCATGAGCTGTAACGCGGAAAGATTGACGGAGAGCGGCAATGTCACGCCGCGCTCCTGCCAGGCGGCAAGCTGGCGACAGGACTCTTCCAGCACCCAATGGCCCACCGTGACCATCAGGCCGCAGGATTCAATGCGCTCAATCAGCCCATCTGGTAATTCCCAGCTACCGTCCGGCTGTTGCATACGTAACAAGGCTTCGGCGCTTAATACGTTGCCGCTGCGCATCTCGACCTGCGGCTGCAGCCAAATGGCAAACTGATGGTTATCCAGCGCGGTAAGGATATCGCTCTCTTCGGTAAGGCGCTGTTGAGCGGCCTCCATCTGCGCCGGGTCAAAGAACTGGATCTGATTTTTACCTTTTCGGCGCGCGGTAAAGGCGGCGGAGACGGCGCGACCATAGAGCTCTTCGGCGGTCAGATCGCCATAATACATCGCAATGCCAATACTGCAGCTTGGGCGCAGTTGAATACCCTGAATGGGCAGTCGTTCATTAATGATAGTGAGTATTTGCTGACCTAATGTGATGGCGTGCCACGGCTCTTTAACGCCGTGGGCGATAATGGCGAAGTCATACCCGCTGACCTGCGTAAGCACCATGCGCGGCGCCAGCACCGACTTCAGCTTCTCAACCAGCGTCAGTAATAGAATCTCCCGCTGCGTTTCTTGCAGCACACCTGCCGTGTCACGCAACGTTTCGCACGTCACGATGATAAGCGCGGTGGTCTGTTGGCGGGTGATAACCTGTTCCAGCAGCGCCATTAAAAAGGCTTTATTGGGCAGCTCGGAAACCGGAAAACGCATCGCGTTGTCCGTTTGCTCCTCGCGTTGACGCTGCATAAGCTGCTGGTTGAGGTTATAGCTGCGCACCAGCATCCCAATTTCATCATCCTGATGCAGACGCGGCAACGCCAGCTGATGTCCGATCAGCTCCTGCTGCGGAATGTCGTTCAGCTCGCGGGCGATTTTGCGCAGCGGATGCACAATCAGGCGGTTTACGCACCAGGCGATGGCCACCGTCAGGATCAGCGATAAAAGTAAGTAAATGGTCACTAACGTAGAGAGCGCGCTCATGACGAACTTGTACATACGGTACGAATCCGCCTGCAATACAAGGTAGGCCAGCGGTTGCGGATTGGCAGGACGCTCCAACGAATAAACCGGCAAAGAAATTTGTACCGGCAGTTCGAAGAGACGCGTCACCATAACCGGGACGGGGCGTTCAGGAATGAAGCGCTTACGCAACGCCTGGAACTGATTCGGCAATACCACATCGGCGCGACTCACCACGCCCGCAGGTTTAATACTTTCCAGAATGGTTTCCGCGCCGGGGAGATCCGCTTTTAAAATCGCGGAAGAAAGAGGTTCCCGAACAGATCGCGCGATGCTTTCCAGTTGCGTAGCCGTGTTGTAGCGGTTCTGCTGTACCAGATGGAACAACAAAACGGTGCAAAAGACAAAAACAAACACCATGACAACGGCCGCAACCATTGCCATCTGTTTAATTGTTAACGAGCGGCTGACGCGCAAATTGACTCTCCCTGGATATCCCGGACTGCCGCCTGAGTATACCCGATTGCTGCGGCATTAAGAGAGGCTGTATCTGAAAAGGACTTTTCTGAATAACGGTTAATGATAGCGTCTGATGGCGCTGCGCTTCTCAGGCCTACGATGCCTGTCAATTCGTAGGCCTGACGCAATGATTACCAGTCAGCGTAAGGCACCAGAGGCTGTGGCGGTAAATCCATATCCCCCTGCCAGCCCGCCGCGGAATAACGGACATACAGCAGCAGATGACTGGGGGTATAGTCTTTCGCCTGCTGAATATCGACAGCCGTACCCACAAACCAGTTGGCAGTGACCCGGCGTTCAATGAGCGCCCGTGCGGTATAGCCAAATCCCTGGCTGCTACCGCCGCCGTTGGTCTGGTCACGCGCATCCTCCTGATAATCCGCCGGGATCAAATTCATCAGCGGATAACGCGGCATGGTACGGTTGCGGGAGTGCGACCAGGATACCGAGCCGCCTAGCTCCCACGACCAGTTTTCCGTACGCTGCCGCCACATCACCGGCACCGCAAACGACAGGTATTCCTGCGGGCTATAATAACCGCCCTGACCCAGTGAATAACCGCTCAAATCCTTGTCGTAATGCCAGATCATGTTATTCAGCCCGACGGTAACGCGGCGGTTATTCTCGTTAATCACCTTATAGTAATAACCGGTCATCCAGCGCACGCGCCAGTTATCTTCCACATTTTTACCGCTCAACTGGTCGCCGCTGAGCGACGCCCAGACACCGTTTGCTTCGCCTTTATCATAGCTGAGACTGACGCCGCCGCCGTTGGCCCGCACGCCGCCCCATTTGGTGCCGGTATTGCTGCTGGCGTCCTTTTGCCCGCCAAACGCCAGCAGCGAACTGGAGATCGGGCGACGATGCGCATTCAGGGTATAACCCAACGGCCCGATATCGTCGCTATAGCTGACGCCGCCGACCACATCAACGACATTAAAGCCCATCGGCGTCGTGCCGATATCCCAGCGCCAGGTCTCATTCTGCCAGCCGACCGCCACGCTCGCGCCCGTATCGGCCTGGCTACGATGTCCGCTGCATTTCTCCAGCGTACAGGTACCCCAGTTATTATCGTATTTTCCGTCCGCATCCGTAGAGAAACGGCCAACATCCATATTCACCATATCAGTACGAAAGAACGCCCGTCCGTCCGACCAGGGCGCATCCACCTGAAGCATCGTGGTATGCGCCTTCAGATCGGAGTAACCGCCAGTCCCGCTCGACCCCCAATAATCGTGCGCCAACGTGACATTGAGATCCTGCTGACGGTACAGCTCCGCCGCATCGCTACGCACGCCGCGTTTTAGCCAGTCATCTTTTTCATCATTGCGCGTCAGGCGGGTAAAGGTATCGTTATCCTGGGGAAGAACCGGCGTAATCGCCGCGGCGACCATTGCCTCTTTGTAGGTCTCCAGCGCCCGCTGCGGCTCGCCCGTTTGCGCCTGAAAAGCGGCGGCGTCACGCAATACCATTGCGCTTTCCATTGATGGCGGCTGTGCTTTTGCCTGCGGCGTAATGCGGTTGAAGGTCCGCGCTGCCGCCGTGATATCGCCAAGCTGGAGCTGCGCCAGCGCGACGCGGCGCTGCATGTTAATAGAGGTGATTTGCGACGCAGGCAGCGCCGCCAGTTGAGCGCGCGCCGCGGCGTTATCGCCCTGTGCGATGTCGATTTCCACCCGCCCCAGCATGGCATCGACATTACCCGGTTCCCGCGCCAGAACGGCGTCATAAGCGGCGCGGGCCGCCGCATTATCGCCACGCTGCTGCGCCCAGTCCGCCAACGTTAACGCAATGCGCGTAGAGGGCGGCTGCTGACGTAACAGCGCTTCCGCTTCGCGTTCTTTGCCGCTATCGCGCAAGCGGTTAGCGCTTTCCAGCACCTGGTTACTTTGCAATCGGCCCGCCAGTTCCTGAATATTGCTGTTCCACTGGCTGGTCGGCAGGGTATTGAGATGCGCCAGCGCCGCCCGGTCCCGATCGCTGCCGGAAAGATAAAGCCCATAAGCATAGACCTGTTCCGGATCGTTTGGCTTCTGCTGCGCCAGAGAGCGCATTTGCGCATCGGCCTGGGCGTGCTGCCCGGCCTGCCACAGATCGCGTGACAGTCGGTACGTCACCCACACGCTCCCCGGATCTAATGCCAGCCGGCGACGGTGCAGTTCTGCGGCCTGCGCCCATTTGCCCTCGCTTTCCAGCGTTTCCGCCTGCTGCGCCAGACGGTCATTTTCCAGACTGCGTTCGATATCGTCGATACTGCGCCGCTGGCTGGCGGAAAGAGAAGCGATAAACGCGGCGGCTTTTTGCGGCGACTGCTGGCGATAAAGATTCGCCAGCCCGCGTACAGCATTGGTATTACCGCTATCCATACGCAGCGTCTGCTGATAATAACGTTCGGCGGCGGCATTATCTTTGCGCGCCATCGCCACATCCCCCAGCCCCAGTACCGCGTAGCTGTCGGTGTTATCCACTGCTCGCGCCTGCTGATAGAAACGCTCCGCCTGGGCCAGATTATTCGCTTTTAAGGCCGCGTCGCCCTGCTGAATTAACAGCCAGTAGCGATTGACCTTCAGCAGACTCTCCCACTTATCGCGGCTGCTGCTGTGCGGCGCCATCGCCAGCGCTTTTTCAAACTGCGCGACGGCGCGGGCGCGATCGCCACGCTGTGAGTATGCCTGCCCAAGCGCGCCGACCGCCTCGCTGTCGTCCTGCCGGGCGCTCACCGCCTGCTGCAATTGCGCAATGGCCTTACCGCCTTCCCCGGCATTAACCGCCGCGATGCCCTGCGAGCGCGCGCGAAACGCCGGATCGGCTAACTGTTTTTGCTGCTCGCTAAGCTGGGCGCGGGCGGCAGACACGCTATCGCCTTCGCTAAACTGCGTCAGATAGTCTTGCAACGCTTTTACGCTGGCGTCGCTCACCGGGAGATCTTTTATCTGCTGGTACCAGATGGCGGAGGCCGCGCTGCGTCCCGTACTGGATTTCGCCATCTGTTTTAGCACCGCGAATCCCTCATCGCGCCGCCCGCTGGCGAACAACAGTTGCGCCAGCGCATTTTGCAGAGCGTTATTACCCGGACTGACGGCATTGATTTTCTGTAGCTGGTTAATCGCTTCGTGACGGCGGGCGGGCAATTTCGCCACGGTCGTCCAGTATTCGACCGCCAGTTCGCCCTCCGGCGGATAACCTTTAAACAGCTTGTCGTAGCTGGCGATCGCTTGTTCAGTATGGCCGGTCGTCGCCAGTAAACGCGCCTCCTGCAAAGACTGGCGTCCTTGCGACGTGGAGAGCAGCATCGCGGTGCGGGAAGATTGATACACCGTCGACTCCGGCGCCAGTTGTGCCAGCCGATCAAGTAGCTTCTGCGCCCCGTCGCTATCCCCCTGACGCAACAGATAGCGGAAACGGGCGGCGATAACCTGTGGATCATTGGGGTCGATCAGCTCCAGGCGATAGAGCGACTGACGGACTAAGTCCTCACGGTGCATGGCCTCGCCCAGCCGAACCTGCTCCAGCAACTGTTGCTGCGCGGAGGTCGCTGCGCCGGCAAGCGGTGTTAGCGCCATACCAAGCGATAAACCCAACAATGTCCGAGAAACGCCCCTTTTGCCAGGTAAGGCGTTTCGACCGCCAGCCGGCAAAAAAGCGTGCATGAGACTTAACGTGAACTTACGCATTCCTGGCCCCAGTCAGGTAATAATTCACCTTTGACGGTGAAGCGAAAACGGTGCTGATCCCAGCCTTGTCCAAAGAGAGTCAGCACATAGTTGTAATAGGCATCGCTGCCAGGAAAATGGTCTGCGACCCGCTGTCGCTGCACGGCCTGGGCGTCGCGATTTTGTAGGAAAGGCAGTAAGGCGGCAGAAAACCCGACCGGCCCCGTCCCTTGCGCGTTCCCGCTGACGACATCCACTTTCTCCGGTGGAACGCCGTTTTTCATCGTTAACGTCGCCATCGGTTTAAATCGCGCCAGTAAACGCGCTTTTTGCGGATCGCCATCATGCATCATTCCCGCCCATAAATAGACGCGAATCGCATCGTAGCTACTGATCAGCGTCTTTTCCGCTTTCAACTGCCAGCCTTGCTTACTTTCATAACGCACCCAGTCCGGCGAGAAACCTTTCGGCGCGGTTTCCAGCAAAAGCCGCAAATTGGTTTCCCGTAGCGTCGACCACGGCGCGCCAAAACGGCTAAAGTATTGCGCCAACTGCGGCGGCAGATAGCTTGGGTTAAAACGCCAGCTATTCGCCTCGGCAAAGCCGATTTTGCCAGGTAGCAGCATTGAGCCCAGCCCCGGCACATTCACGACCTCTTCGCGAGCGATGCGTTTTAGCAACGCCGTGCCCACCTCGGTATAACGCGTCTCTTTCCACAGACGACCGGCCTCCAGCAGCGACCATGCCATCCAGATATCGCCGTCGGACGCGGAGTTGCTGTCCAGCACCGACCAGGTGTCGGGATCTTTTTGTCCCCACAGCCAGGCGGGCAGATGTTCACGCAGCGATCCCTGCGCCAGATTGTTTTGCGTCCAGTTAAACAGTTGCGCGAACGCCGGTCGATCGTTCGCCGCCAGGGCAAAGAACATGGCGTAGCTTTGCCCTTCGGAGGTGGTAATTTTTCGCGCATCGCCCGGATCGATAACGCGTCCCTGCTGGCTAATGTAATCTTTCTTGAACTGTTCCCACGCAGGCCAGCTACAGGCCGCCTGCGCATTTATTGCCGTCAGCATGACGATCATCGTTATCCATCCGCGCAGCATAGTCATCATGCGTTACTCATGGTCAGGGTCGAGACGACGGCGACTGAGAATACGTAGCAGACGCCACAATACCCACGCCAGTAATACCACACTGAGGGCCGCCAGTACCGCCAGCAGCACCGGGTGATTCGCCAGCGCATACCACAGCCGCTCAAACCACGGCAGATGTCCGACGTAATAGATATCGCCAACGCGCAGACTGTGAACGCCGGACTCGCGGATCACCGCCACGGAACCAAACATCGCGGCGCGTTTACCGCTGTCGTTCACAGCGTCGTTCAGTAGCTGGTAACCGCGCGGGCTGTCAGCCAGCAGAGCAATCACGCTGCGCTGATCATTAAACGGCGACTGGAAGCCCACCACCGCCGCCATCGGGCCGCTGGCGGTGACGGTGGACTGCGCATCCGCCGCGCGATCGGCCTCATCCGGCATAATCGACGGGAAAGCGGTCTGCCGCATCGGGGTTTTTACCCAGCTTTGTGTCGCCTGCACCAACAGATCGATACGCTTATCGTCTTTTAGCTTGCCAGGAATAGCGCCAATAATCAGCAGATCGGCGTCTTTGTCGGCTATCTGAGCGCTATCATCGGTGATTGTCAGATTAATTGCCGGGAAACCGGTCTGCCCGCCAATGGTGCCGACCGTATTCAACAGCGTTTCCATTTGCGCTTCGGTTGGGGTCTTCGGCATCACCGCCAGCGTGTCAGACAGGTCGGCCATCCGGCTGAACGGGAAACCCGCATTGGCGAACGCGCGTAAATCCGGCATCGCGATAAAGTGGTAATATTTCGAAAAATCGATAGTGGAGTCATCCCCTATCACCACATGATTCGGTACCGGCTGGAAGGTAATACAGTTGTCCACCGACCCGCCCGGCATCGGGTTCATGTAGCGGAAGTCAAAACGTAGTTGGTTCATCGCCCCCAGTTTGAGCGCCGGAATAGACACATCCGTTTTACCATCCAGCAGTCCCTGAAGTACCGGCAAGCGCAACAGGAGTCGATTAGTTTCCTGCGTGCTATTAAGGCTAAAGGCTTGCAGGAACTGGTTATTCAGACTGATATCCAGCCGTGAACTGTCTTTGGTCGGCGGCGAGGTATAACGGTAGTTGAGATCCATATCAATACCGTTGCTACGCAGCAAATAGAGGTCCGGCGGCAGATTCAAAGAAACGTTGATGGGCGCCGGCTCCAGCCCACTCGACTGGAGCTGCTCTTCATAGGTTTTCAGCTCGCCAAAAGTGACCGGGCGATCGGTACGCACCCAGTTCGGCGCATCATACGGTTTGCGCGCCAGCAGCGGTTTTACATCGTTGACCACCACGCTGGAACCACGGAAGAGAATATTCCCTTGCGCGATACCTTTTGCCGCCTGCAACAGGTCTTTATCATCACGGCCAAACACGATCAGCAACTTCACATACGGATTATCCGGATGGCTCATCATCTCGATAACCGGCGCGTTAACCGCAGGATGATCGCGCAGGAAATCGGGGCGTCGATCGTTGGTGGCGAACACGATCGCATTGCGATCCGGCAGGTGATTATACAACACCGGGAAGCGCTGACCGCGCCAGCCCGCCCGCGAGCCAAACCAGGACGCGACAATAGAAGCCGCCTGCTGCTGCGCCAGGTCCGGCATGTCAGCAAACACTATCGGCAACGTCACCGGACGGTTATCCCGCGGATCAAAAAACGGCACCGGGAAGTGGGACAGATCGTTATTCACCGCCAGCATGTTATAGGTCAGATCCAGGGCGCTATTTCGCCCGATGTCTAACCACAGAGTACTGCTGGCCGGGTTTTCACACACGTCGCGATAGTGGCCGACAAACTCCAGCCGCACCCGGTTAAAGTCGGTGATAAATAGCGGATTAATAGGTACCTGCGCCAGCGTCTTTTTCCCCAACTGCTCTTTTGTCACCGGCAATACGCCCATCAGTTCATCATTGAGATAAACCTTGAGCTGCGACTGAACCGGCAGGAGCGACGGCGAGGGCGTATATTCCAGATTCAGCACCGCTTTCGACGCCACTTCATCGCTGCGCATACCAAATTCAATGCCGCCGTTAGGGTTAACGCCACGCAGCGCCATACTACCCGGCGGCGGCGCGATTTGCGCAAAGGTCAGCTTGACCTCGCGCGAAGGCGCGGTCTGCGCCACGACGGGCGCCTCAGTTGCGGGCGACGGCGCAGGCTCGGTGGATTCAGCATTTATCAATGGCGGCGTAGCAGGCGCCGCCGCCGTCATGAAAGCAGGAAACGCGCTTAATCCTATTACCGCCGCACACATCCAGGACAATTTTCTTTTCATCGCATTATCATCATTGTTGAGCCTGAGCCATAACCCGATCCGACGGCTGTATCGCCGCTTGCCGCTCCGGGCGACGCGGAATAAACGATACAATCCAGGCAATTAACGCCGTCAACGATCGGAAAATTACTTTTACTGAAGGCGGCGCGAATTCCGCGAGGTGGCGATATCCGCGGAAGCCCAGCTTCAGAATATCCAGCAAGCTTTCCAGCGGTTTATCTTCCGGGAAGCTATCTTGCCAAAGCGCCCACGTATCGGCGCGCGCGAAGGTACACTGCACAAAATCAATATGTTGTTTGGTGGTGAGCGGCATCAGTTGTAGCCCGACCTCATTGCCCGTTACGCGCACCACCTGCGTTGGAAAGACATATTCCTGCTGCCCGCGTTTAAGCAACAGATTCACTTTCTGCCCTTCCAGCACCTGCGCCTGACCGTTGATCTTGATGCCTAACCCGCCGTCGGAGAAGTCATGTACGGTACAGGAGAACAAATGTCCATCTTCGCGGGCGATGGCCCCCGGCATGGCAATCTCGACCCGATGCGCGCGCCTGACCTGTTTACTCTCTACAGAAACCGCAACCGCGCCGCCGAGAATGACCAGGTTGTAGAAGACCCACACCAGGCTAACGATGACGGTCAGCGTTTCATTTTCCGGCCCGTAATAGTATCGCCATACGCCCGCCGCCACGCCGAGCAGGTTAAGCAAGACAAGGAAGATATACGGACGCGAGATTACCCAGTCGACGTACTTCTCTTCCACCAGCCCGCCTTTCGCCGTGACGTTAAATTTCCCTTTGTGCGGATTGATCAACGCGACCAGAGTCGGTGGTGCGATATACCATGCCAGTACCGTTTCATAGATTTCACTCCAGAAAGAGTGACGATACTTGCCCTGAATCTTCGAGTTAGTCAGGCTGGCGTGGACCATGTGCGGTATCACAAATAGCGCAATCATCAACGCAGGCGCATAAATGATATAGGCGTGCAGCAGCAGAAAAGCCAGCGGCGCGGTCAGAAAGATCAGGCGCGGAATGCCGGACAAGAAATGGAACATCGCGTTGAGGTAGCACAGCCGCTGCGCCAGTTTTAAGCCTTTACCAAACAGAGGGTTATCGAGGCGGAAAATTTGCACCATGCCCCGCGCCCAACGAATACGCTGCCCGATATGCGCCGACAGGCTTTCCGTCGCCAGCCCCGCCGCCTGCGGAATGCGCATATACGCTGAGATATAACCTCGCCGGTGCAGCCGGAGCGAAGTATGCGCATCTTCCGTCACCGTCTCAACGGCGATACCGCCAATCTCATCCAGCGGCTTACGGCGAATCACCGCGCACGATCCGCAAAAGAAAGTGGCGTCCCACATATCGTTACCGTCCTGCACCAGTCCGTAAAACAGCGTGCCTTCGTTAGGCGTTTTACGAAAACGTCCCAGGTTGCGCTCAAACGGGTCCGGGGAGAAGAAATGATGCGGCGTCTGCATCATCGCCAGTTGTTTTTCTTTCAGGAACCAGCCCATTGTCATTTGCAGAAACGAGCGTGTCGGCACATGGTCGCAATCGAAGATCGCCACAAACTCGCCTTTCGCGTGTTTTAGCGCATTGTTGATGTTGCCGGCTTTGGCATGTTCGTGCGTGGCGCGGGCAATGTAATGCACGCCAACATGTCGGGCAAACTGACGAAATGATTCGCGCCCGCCGTCATCAAGGATCCAGATATTCAGCTTGTCCTTCGGCCAGTCAATGCCAAGCGAAGCGTAAATGGTATTTTTGACTACATTAAGGTCTTCGTTATAGGTCGGTACAAAAATATCCACCGTCGGCCACTGCGACATCTCTTTCGGCAACGGCACCGGTTGACGATTTAACGGCCACACCACCTGGAAGTACCCCAGCACCAGCACAATCCAGGCGTAGGTTTCCGCAAACAGCAGAATCAGCCCGCACACCAGACTGACCGGGTCGTCCCAATTTAGCGTCGAGGTATAGCGCCACCAGATATAACGACAGGAGACCGTTAGCGACAGCACGATGAGCATCAGCGCGGAAAAGCGTCCCGGCATACGTCGTACCAACAGCGCAACGCCCCACAGCAACAGCAGAAAGATAAATTGCGATAGCGGGTTAAATGGCTGCGTAATACAGATCAGCGCCAGTATCAGTGAAAAGGTCACGATAACGCCCAGAATAAAACGCCGGGCGCCGTTGCTAAGATGTCCCAGCTCTTTTTCCTTTTCCAGGTGCGTTGTCTTTTGGCGCACCCGTTCCGGTAAGGTATCCATCCATTGATGGTAACGTCCACGAACGTCCTTCAGGCGCGCAAATGACCGCCAGCGCGGTTCATGACGTTCTTTAGTCGACGAGATCATCACCAGCCAGAGGGTCTGAATGAGGTAACGGGCCGGGTCCAGCGGGCGCGGGCGGGCGGCGTTAATATGCGGGTAAAGCGCTTTATGCCCGTCGCGAATACGCTGCCAGCGCGGATGCTCAAGCGGAAACACTATCCACGCCAGAATAGTCCACAGGCAGCCGAGCACTGCGCTAAACGGCGACGCGCCGTGGCGGCGGTAACCCTGATAGCGCTCGCTCAAGCGCGCGCTAACCGGCGGGATAAGCAGCCACCGGGAAAGGGCGCTCATCGCAGGCTCCCGGCGGACGTTTTGTCGCCCGCATCATGCAGCAGGCACCAGTTCGCCAGCGTTAACACCTCTTCGGCGGCTAACGAATCGCTGCGATATTCGCCTAACGGTTGTTTCGACGCCATGCACTCCGCCATCGCCTCATCGCGATGGATCACAATGGGCAGCAACCGGCGCTGGCTTTGCAGCCAGACCTGGTACAGATCGTCCTGTAACTGACTGCCAATGCGTAAGTCATTGATCAGAATATGCGCCCCGGCAGGCAACGCCTGCTGATGAAGGCGAATATGGCAGTTAGCGTCAACCTGGGCTATCGCCAGCGTATGGTCGCAGAGGCTCACCAGCTGCCGTGTCAGCGGTGACGCGCCGTAGGGCAAGTCCAGTAAAATCCAGCTATAACGCCCGCTCGCTTTCAGCGCCTGGATAGCCGATCCGATCTCTCCCAGCGTCTCCTGCCAGGCCTGCGGATTTTCCCGCTCTTGCGCGGTGAGCTGTCCAAACGGCAGTAGATCAAGCTGTGAGGTATAACGTAATCCGGCATCGCGCCAGTCCTGGCCGTCCAGCAACGATCGCGCCCAACCGCCCTGATGGACGAAGTCGACGTTAAACGACATACGCAGCAGGTTATCGGGGCTGGCGTCAATCACCAGGACATTTTCCCCTAAGATTTGTAACGCCCAGGCGAGTGCTGCGGTGAGAGATGTGGTTCCCACCCCGCCGCGCACGCCCTGCAGTCCCAGAATCGCCATTCATGGCTTCCTTAATGAATGTGGTTGCGCAAATTCAGCCAGGAGTGGCCATCTTTTAATCGCCGCCGCCAACTGTTCGCGTTGGGAAATATCGGTATAATCTATTTCGGGTAGTGAAAACGCCTGGCTTAATGCCAGAAAATCATTTTGAAAAGTGTAGCCCAACGTTGGATCGGACTGAGCGCCAGGTTCATTGTTATACATTCTGGTTGCTCCTTTTTAAATATTTCTCACTGGCAGCATTACGCCCCGTCGTCAATACGGGAGAACGCGCATTTTTCATCTTTCCGTGACATCATTTATAATGTGTAAAAATGCAAAGCGCAGAGTTACAGGGCATCCTGCCGGACAAATTGATTCACATGCTAAATCTGATGCGTTTTAATTTCAATGTTAGGTTTATTTCTGTGCTTTCGCTAGTAAACTGATAAACAGTTAAAATAGTGACATGAGGGACACTGTGGACCCCGTATTTTCTCTCGGCATCTCATCATTATGGGATGAACTGCGCCATATGCCAACCGGCGGCGTCTGGTGGGTTAACGCCGATCGCCAGCAAGATGCCATCAGCCTGGTGAATCAAACGATTGCGTCACAAACGGAGAATGCAAATGTCGCCGTCATCGGCATGGAAGGCGATCCTGGCAAAGTAATCAAATTAGATGAATCTCACGGTCCGGAGAAAATCCGCTTATTTACCATGCCGGATTCAGAAAAAGGGCTATACTCTTTGCCCCACGATTTGCTTTGTTCTGTTAACCCGACGCATTACTTTTTCATTCTTATTTGTGCAAATAACACGTGGCGGAATATAACGTCAAAAAGCCTGCATAAATGGCTGGAAAAAATGAATAAATGGACTCGTTTTCATCACTGTTCATTGTTGGTTATTAACCCTTGTAATAATAGCGATAAACAGTCCTCGTTGTTGATGGGCGAGTATCGCTCACTTTTCGGCCTCGCCAGTTTACGTTTTCAGGGCGACCAACATTTGTTCGATATTGCCTTCTGGTGTAACGAAAAAGGCGTCAGCGCCCGACAGCAGTTATTGCTGTGTCAGCAGGACGAACGCTGGACGCTATCCCATCAGGAGGAGACGGCAATTCAGCCGCGTAGCGACGAAAAACGCATTCTTAGCCACGTCGCCGTCCTTGAAGGCGCGCCGCCGCTCTCGGAACACTGGACGCTTTTCGACAATAACGAAGCGCTATTCAACGACGCGCGCACGGCGCAGGCCGCGACAATTATTTTTTCGCTTACACAGAACAACCAAATCGAGCCGCTTGCTCGTCGCATTCATACTTTGCGACGCCAGCGGGGAAGCGCGCTGAAAATTGTCGTGCGCGAAAATATCGCCAGTTTGCGCGCCACCGATGAGCGCCTGCTGCTGGGCTGCGGCGCGAATATGATCATTCCCTGGAACGCCCCGCTTTCACGCTGTCTGACGCTTATTGAAAGCGTGCAGGGGCAGCAGTTCAGCCGTTACGTACCGGAAGACATCACCACGCTACTGTCGATGACGCAGCCGTTGAAACTGCGCGGTTTTCAGCCGTGGGATACCTTCTGCGATGCCATCCATACGATGATGAGCAACACCCTGCTCCCCGCCGATGGGAAAGGCGTTCTGGTCGCGCTGCGCCCAGTGCCGGGCATTCGGGTTGAGCAGGCGTTAACATTATGTCGGCCAAACCGAACCGGCGATATTATGACCATCGGCGGCAACCGTCTGGTGCTGTTTTTATCATTCTGCCGGGTCAACGATCTGGATACCGCGTTAAACCATATTTTCCCTTTGCCGACGGGCGATATTTTCTCTAATCGTATGGTCTGGTTCGAAGATAAACAAATCAGCGCCGAGCTGGTGCAGATGCGCTTATTGTCGCCGGAACTGTGGGGAACGCCGCTACCGCTGGCAAAACGCGCCGACCCGGTAATAAATGCCGAACACGATGGCCGTATCTGGCGTCGTATTCCTGAACCCCTGCGATTGCTCGACGACACCGCGGAGCGTGCATCATGATGACCATCAGCGATATCGTGCAAATTATTCTTTTTTGCGCGCTGATTTTCTTTCCGCTGGGGTATCTGGCGCGTCATTCGCTACGCCGTATCAGTGATACGACCCGGCTGCTATTTGCCAAACCTCGTTATGTAAAACCAGCCGGAACTCTGCGCCGCGCTACGAAAGTCAAGGCAGACAAAAAATGACTCAGCATACTCAAACTCCTTCAATGCCTTCTCCGCTCTGGCAATACTGGCGCGGTCTTTCCGGCTGGAACTTCTATTTTCTGGTCAAGTTTGGCCTGCTATGGGCAGGCTATCTGAATTTTCATCCTTTACTGAATCTGGTATTCATGGCGTTTCTGCTCATGCCAATACCAAAGTATCGCCTTCACCGGTTGCGCCACTGGATTGCCATTCCCGTCGGCTTCGCGCTGTTCTGGCATGATACCTGGTTGCCCGGCCCGCAAAGCATTATGAGCCAGGGGACGCAGGTGGCGGAATTCAGCTCCGGTTATCTGCTCGATCTGATCGCCCGTTTTATTAACTGGCAAATGATCGGCGCCATCTTCGTACTGCTGGTTGCCTGGCTTTTTTTATCACAGTGGATTCGGGTCACGGTGTTTGTGGTCGCCATCATGGTATGGCTGAATGTCCTGACATTAACCGGCCCGGTTTTTACGCTGTGGCCGGCAGGCCAGCCAACCGATACGGTGACGACGACTGGCGGTAATGCGGCCGCTACCGTCGCGACAGCGGGCGATAAGCCGGTCATCGGCGATATGCCTGCGCAAACCGCGCCGCCGACGACCGCAAATCTGAACGCCTGGTTGAACACCTTCTATGCCGCGGAAGAAAAGCGGAAAACGACGTTCCCGGCGCAGCTTCCGCCTGATGCGCAGCCGTTCGACCTATTGGTCATCAATATTTGTTCGCTCTCCTGGTCGGATGTCGAAGCGGCAGGCTTGATGTCACATCCGCTATGGTCGCACTTTGACATTTTGTTTAAACACTTTAATTCCGGTACGTCTTACAGCGGCCCGGCGGCCATTCGTCTGCTGCGCGCCAGCTGCGGTCAACCATCGCATACCCGACTTTATCAACCAGCCGATAATGAATGTTATCTGTTTGATAATCTGGCGAAACTGGGCTTTACTCAGCATCTGATGATGGATCATAACGGTGAATTTGGCGGCTTCCTGAAAGAAGTTCGCGAAAACGGCGGTATGCAGAGCGAACTGATGAACCAGTCCGGCCTGCCAACCGCCCTGCTGTCATTCGACGGCTCGCCGGTATATGACGATCTGGCGGTCCTGAACCGCTGGTTGACAGGGGAAGAACGTGAAGCCAATTCCCGCTCCGCGACTTTCTTTAACCTGCTGCCGCTGCACGATGGCAACCACTTCCCTGGCGTCAGCAAAACGGCGGATTATAAAATCCGCGCGCAGAAACTGTTCGATGAACTGGACGCCTTCTTTACCGAACTGGAGAAATCCGGGCGTAAGGTGATGGTGGTGGTCGTACCGGAGCACGGCGGCGCGCTGAAGGGCGACAGAATGCAGATCTCAGGCCTGCGCGATATTCCCAGCCCCTCCATCACCAACGTCCCGGCGGGCGTGAAATTTTTTGGCATGAAAGCCCCGCATGAGGGCGCGCCGATTGATATTAACCAGCCGAGCAGCTACCTGGCTATTTCCGAACTGGTCGTACGCGCCGTGGACGGTAAGCTCTTTACCGAAGACAGTGTGAACTGGAACAAGCTGACCAGCAATCTGCCGCAAACCGCGCCGGTTTCAGAAAACGCTAATGCGGTGGTGATTCAGTATCAGGGTAAGCCCTACGTTCGTCTGAATGGCGGCGACTGGGTGCCTTACCCGCAGTAAACCGAAAAAGGCCGCAAGGTTTCCCCTGCGGCCTGGTTCGGGCGCATGTTGCCATTACGGCGGACAGACGCTCAAAACGCGTTACTTCCTGTCACGTAGCCAGTTGACGATCACACTGGCGATAATGCCAGCAATGATCGGCGCCGCCAGATCGTGCCAGAAGGCCACGCCCAACTGCGTAAGCGTCATATAGCCGCCTTGTTGCAATGGCAACCGTTCGCGGCTATCCTTGATGTGTTGAGGTTCAAGTTAGCCCCCGTCAGGTTGCCAGGTTTATACCAGTCAACGTGCGGGGGTTTTCTCTATCCAGCAACCTATGCCGCCGGGGATCAAGCCCCCGCAACATTGCGCCTCACCGGGTAAACCCGGCTTGCTGCTGATATTACGGCAAAATCCCCGTCCCGGCACGGCGCTAACGTACAATCTGCGTGACGCTTCGCAGACGATTACTTTTATTTGCCAGAATACATTCAGCATTTCTGAGGCTGGCAGTCAGCCGCTCAATTCTGTAAATTATGCCTCCTCGCGGCCAGTCCCGGTGATACCGAAACCCTCGTTCAGCATCCTGCGTCTATGACATATTCGCCTGTTGCGCCAGAGGAATGGCTAAAAGCAGGTATTACCGACGAACTTATCCGTCTTTCAGCGGGACCTGAAGATCCCGACGATATTATTCATGACCTTGAACGCGCCAGCAGAAAAGCAGCATTCTGACGATTGCTCGGCGAACCGCTGTCACCGGTTTGCCGCATCGGGTATCAAGGCACTATAGCCTGGTTATAGGCAGCATTCTTTATGAGAGAGCTGCCTATATTTTGGGCAGGGGGCTCTATGCAGGACGACACATTACCATTAAATAACAGTAACGCTACGACCACACCGCTTTCAACGAGATTACCGTTTACAAAATATGATTTTGGCTGGGTGCTCTTGTGTATCGGTATGGCGATCGGCGCCGGTACCGTCTTAATGCCAGTGCAAATCGGTCTCAAGGGGATCTGGGTATTTATTACCGCTTTTATCATCGCCTATCCCGCTACCTATATTGTGCAGGATATTTATCTAAAAACGTTATCTGAAAGCGAAACCTGTGACGATTATACGGATATTATCAGTCACTATCTTGGCAAAAACTGGGGCATTTTTCTCGGTGTAATCTATTTTCTTATGATTATCCACGGGGTGTTTATTTACTCCCTGTCGGTGGTGTTTGATAGCGCCTCCTATATCAAAACCTTCGGCCTTACTGAGGCCGATCTTTCGCAGTCTATTATCTATAAAGTCGCGATTTTCGCCGTGCTGGTGGCGATTGCCTCCGGCGGGGAAAAGTTATTATTTAAAATTTCCGGCCCGATGGTGGTAGTAAAAGTCGGGATCATTCTGATATTCGGTTTCGCGATGATCCCACACTGGAATCTTGATAATATTTCCGCCTTTCCCGCCGCATCGGTTTTCTTTCGCGACGTACTGCTCACTATCCCATTTTGCTTCTTTTCCGCGGTCTTCATTCAGGTGCTAAACCCAATGAACATCGCCTATCGTAAGCGCGAGCCTGACCGTGTGCTGGCCACCCGGATGGCGATTCGCACGCATCGCATTAGCTATATTACGCTGATTGCCATTATTCTCTTTTTCTCGTTCTCATTTACCTTTTCGATTAGCCATGAAGAGGCGGTATCAGCGTTTGAGCAGAATATTTCCGCCCTTGCGCTGGCAGCTCAGGTAATCCCTGGCCATATCATCCACATTACCTCTACCATCCTCAATATTTTTGCCGTACTTACCGCGTTCTTTGGTATTTATTTAGGTTTTCACGAAGCGCTTAAAGGTATTGTGCTGAATGTATTGAGTCGTATTATGGATGTCAAAAACGTCAACCCACTGTTACTGACATCTGGAATCTGTGTCTTTATCGTGGTGACTCTGGTTATCTGGGTTTCGTTTCGCGTCTCAGTATTGGTCTTTTTCCAGTTAGGCAGTCCGCTTTATGGCATTGTCGCGTGTATTATTCCCTTTTTCCTGATTTATAAAGTAGCGCAACTGGAAAAATTACGCGGCCTGAAAACCTGGCTTATTCTGTTATATGGAATATTGTTGTGCCTGTCGCCGTTATTAAAATTGATTGAATAAGAGCCTATCCCACCAGGCGTTATTGGCGCAGCCAGTTTGGACACGGACAGCGCGCAAAAACCGGAGCGTACACGTAGTACGTGAGGATTTTGAGCACTGCCCAGGACCAAAATGGCAAGTAAAATAGCCCTAATGGGATAGGCTCTAAGTCGTACCGGAGAGCCATGCCCCGTGGCGCTACGCTTACCAGGCCTACAGGTACGGTGTAGGCTTGATAAGGCGCAGCCGCCATCCGGCATAAAACGCAATTAACTCAACGGTTTCTGCGGGTTTTCATCCTGATCGACGGCAAAGCAGGCCACCAACTGGCCGTCGTACTCTTTAAGCTGCGGCTGTAACTGCGTGCAGGGTCCGAAGCGACGGCGGCAGCGGGCGTTGAAGGCGCAGCCCGGCGGCGGGTTCAGCGGACTTGGCAACTCGCCGGTCAGCTTAATCCGCTCACGGCGATCGTCCGGATTCAGCCGCGGCGTGGCGGAGAGCAACGCCTGGGTATAGGGATGACGTGGATTGTTAAAAATCTGCTCTTTGGTCCCTTTCTCCACGCAGCGGCCTAAGTACATGACCATCACTTCATCGGCAATGTGTTCCACCACCGACAGGTCGTGGGAGATAAAGACATAAGACAGCCCCATATCCTGTTGCAAATCCATCATCAGGTTCAGCACCTGGGCGCGCACCGACACGTCGAGCGCGGAGACCGGTTCGTCGGCAATCACTACGTCCGGATCAAGCATTAGACCACGGGCGATAGCGATACGCTGACGCTGGCCGCCGGAGAACATATGCGGATAGCGGTCGTAGTGCTCGGTTTTCAGCCCCACCTTCGCCATCATCGCCAGCGCTTTTTCACGACGCTGCGCTTTACTCAGGCTGGTATTGATCAGCAACGGCTCTTCCAGAATTTGCCCCACTTTCTTGCGTGGGTTCAGGGAACCGTAGGGGTTCTGAAACACAATCTGAATTTTCTGCCGCCGCAGTTTCTGCGCGTGCGGATCGTGTTTAAGCAGATCCTGCCCCTGGTAATAAAGCTCGCCGCCGGTTGGCGTTTCAATCATCGTCAGCAGGCGGCCCAGTGTGGATTTTCCACAACCGGACTCCCCCACTACGGCCAGCGTTTTACCGCGTTCGAGATTAAACGACACGCCATCCAGCGCTTTTACCAGCCGTTCCGGAGAAAAGATCCCCTTCTTCACCGGATAGTGTTTTTTCAGGTCGATAGCCCGCAACAGCGGCTGTTGCAAGGTGGCCTCATGCGTACTCATAGTGTGGGCCTCCCGGCATCATCGAGTGGGTAATGACATTTTGACTGACGTCCATCGTCCAGTTGGTTGAGAGCAGGTTCTTCCGCACGACATCTGTCCGTGGCGTAGGGGCAGCGCGGGTTAAGCAGACAACCCGTCGGTCGGTCATATTTCCCCGGCACCACACCCGGCAGCGACGCCAGACGCGCTTTGTCCTGAGCAAACTCTGGTAACGCGCGTAGCAGTGCCTGGGTGTAGGGATGACGCGGCGCGCGGAAAATATCCTGCGCAGCGCCGGTTTCGACGACCTGCCCGGCGTACATGACGATAATTTTGTGCGCCGCTTCCGCCACCAGCGCCAGGTCATGGGTAATCAGCACCAGCGCCATGTTCTCTTTTTGCTGCAACTCCAGTAGCAGCTCAATGATTTGCGCCTGAATGGTCACATCCAGCGCCGTGGTCGGTTCATCGGCAATTAACAGCTTTGGTCGACAGGCTATTGCCATCGCAATCATCACGCGCTGACTCATGCCGCCAGAAAGCTGATGCGGATAGACATCCAGACGAGAAGCCGGATCGGGAATGCCCACCTGGTTCAACAGGTCAATCGCTCGCTGACGACGGGTTTTCTTGTTCCCGCCCTGATGTACCTTGATGGCTTCCATAATCTGAAAGCCAACGGTATAGCAAGGATTGAGGCTGGTCATCGGGTCCTGGAAAATCATCGCCACTTCAGCACCCACCAGGTTGCGACGTTCCTTCTCGGAAATGCGCTTCAGATCCTGTCCGTTAAAGAGCAGGTTTTCCGCCATCACGCGGCCTGGGTAATCGATAAGCCCCATAATCGCCAGCGAGCTGACGGATTTGCCGGAACCAGACTCGCCGACAATACCGACCACCTCACCCTGCTTCACGCTGTAGCTAATGCGGTCGACGGCTTTAAACGGTGTCCCTTCGTCGCCGAAGTGCACCGATAATTGATCTACATTTAATAACGCCATCTCGAACCTCTTACTGCTTCAGTTTGGGATCGAGCGCGTCACGCAGACCGTCACCCATCAGGTTAAATGCCAGTACCGTCAGCAGAATCGCCAGCCCCGGGAAGGTCACGACCCACCAGGCGCTTTGCGCGAACTGCAATACGTCAGAGAGCATGGTGCCCCATTCCGGCGTAGGCGGCTGTGCGCCCATGCCAAGAAAGCCGAGGGCGGCCATATCGAGAATGGCGTTAGAGAAACCGAGCGATGCCTGAACAATCAGCGGCGCAAGGCAGTTCGGGAAAATATTGACGAACATCTGACGCATTGCGCCTGCGCCCGCCACGCGGGAGGCAGTCACATAATCGCGGTTCACCTCTACCAGAACCGCCGCGCGGGTTAAGCGGACATAGTGCGGCAGCGCCACAAACGTCAACGCCAGCGCCGCGTTGCCGATGGAGGGGCCGAAGATCGCCACCAGCACCAGCGCCAGCAGCAGGCTCGGCAGGGCCAGCATAATATCGACCACGCGCATGATGATGTTATCGACCAGACCGCCGAAGTAGCCCGCGACCAGGCCGAGAATAATCCCCATTACCAGCGACAGGACGACCACCAGACAGCCGACCAGCAGTGACAAACGCGCGCCATACATCAGGCGCGAGAGGACATCGCGACCAACATCATCCGTTCCCAGAATATGCGCCCAACTGCCGCCTTCCTGCCAGACCGGCGGCGCCAGCAGCGCATCGCGGAACTGCTCTGCCGGGTTGTACGGCGCAATAAAGTTGGCAAACACCGCAATCAGGATCACGATGAGAACATACGCCAGCCCGACGACCGCGCCTTTGTTGCGTTTAAAATAGTGCCAGAACTCCCGCAATGGCGTCATGGGCGCCGGTGCGGCATTAACATTATTTTCAGTAACCTGTGACATGATGGCCCCTTACTTCTTATGCCGAATACGCGGGTTCACCACGCCGTACAGCAGGTCTACCAGCAGGTTGACGAGAATAATCATCGTCGCTACCAGTAACACGCCGCCCTGCACTACCGGATAATCGCGGCGTTGCAGCGCATCAATCAGCCAGCGCCCCAGACCGGGCCACGAGAAGATAGTTTCTGTCAGAATTGCGCCCGCCAGCAGCGTCCCGACCTGCAGGCCGATCACGGTGACGACTGGCAGCATGGCGTTACGCAGAGCATGGACGATAATGACGCGCATCCTGGTCAACCCTTTGGCGCGTGCGGTACGGATGTAATCCTCCCCCAGCACTTCCAGCATCGACGAACGGGTCATACGCACAATGACGGCCAGCGGGATTGTGCCGAGCACCATCGCAGGCAGGATCATATGCGCCAGCGCATCAATAAAGTTACCCTCTTCGCCCCAGATAGCGGTGTCGATCAGCATAAAGCCCGTCAACGGATTGGTATCATCAAGGAACACCATATCGCTCACGCGCCCGGAAACCGGCGTCAGGTTCCAGTGGACGGAGACCAGCATGATCAGCATCATGCCCCACCAGAAGATAGGCATAGAGTAACCGGTCAGCGCCAGGCCAACGGCAGTGTGATCGAAGATAGAACCGCGCTTCACTGCGGCCAGCACGCCCACCGGAATCCCCACGGCGACGGCAAAAATCATGGCGCAGACGCCAAGTTCCAGCGTCGCTTTAAAGCGAGGTACGAACTCGTCCCATACAGGGATTCGGCTTTTCAGCGAGATGCCTAAATCGCCATGCATCACCCCCCAGATATAATGGAGGTACTGCTGCCACATCGGTTTATCAAGACCGAGTTCAGCCAGCAGTTGAGCATGACGCTCAGGGGAAATACCTCGCTCACCCGCCATGATCATCACCGGATCGCCGGGGATCATGTGGACAAAGGCAAAGGTGAGAAGGGTAATACCGATAAACGTCGGGATAACGAGTCCCAAACGTCGGAGAATGAACTGCAACATAACCCGAATTCTCTCTCATGACGCACGGCCTGGAACCGTGAGTCTGTATTGCTCACAAATCTTATCCCACGCAAACTGCATCGCGGATAAAGCATTACGCCGGATGGCGCTGCGCTTATCCGGCCTACACAACACCGGGGCGCAGCGCTCTTTTAATTATTCGACAGAGACGTTTTCGAAGTGATGTTTGCCTAATGGATCAACCACATAGCCTTTAACTTCTTTACGCACTGGCTCATAAACCGTGGAGTGAGCGATGATCAGCGCTGGCGCCTGGTCATGCATCACAACCTGGGCCTGTTTATAGAGCTCAATACGCTTGTTGTGGTCATCGGTCGCACGCGCAGGCTGAATCAGGTCTTCAAACGGCTTATAACACCATTTTGAATAGTTGGAGCCTTGCTGGGCGGCATCGCAGCTGAACAGCGTGGCGAAGAAGTTATCCGGATCGCCATTATCGCCGGTCCAGCCCATCATCACCGTCTGGTGCTCGCCATCTTTAGCGCGCTTGAGGTATTCGCCCCATTCATAGGTGACAATTTTGGCCTGAACGCCAATCTTCGCCCAGTCCGCCTGGATCATTTCCGCCATACGACGCGCATTCGGGTTATAGGGACGCTGTACCGGCATCGCCCACAGATCGATGGTGAAGCCTTTTTCCAGACCGGCTTCTTTCAGCAGCGCCTTCGCTTTTTCCGGATCGTAGCCGTAGTCTTTAATATCGTCGTTGTAGCCCCACATTGTCGGCGGGATCAGGTTTTTCGCCGCAACGCCCGCGCCCTGATAAACGGCTTTGATGATGGCCTCTTTATTCACGGCATAGGTCAACGCCTGGCGAACTTTGACGTCATCCAGCGGTTTTTTCTGCACGTTATAGGAGAGATAACCCACGTTCAGGCCAGCCTGCTCCATCAGGTTGATGTTTTTATCTTCTTTCATGCGCGCAATATCCGCCGGGTTCGGATACGGCATCACCTGACATTCGTTCTTCTGCAGTTTGGCGTAACGCACAGAGGCGTCAGGCGTGATGGAGAAGACCAGGCGGTCGATCTGCGGCTTCGTGCCCCAGTAGCCGTCAAAGGCTTTGTAGAGAATGCGGGAATCTTTCTGATATTGCACCAGTTGGAACGGGCCAGTGCCGACCGGGTTCAGATCCACTTTTTCCGGCGTACCGGCTTTCAGCATGTTGTCAGCATATTCTTTAGAAAGAATAGAGGCGAAGTCCATGGCTAAATCGGCAAGGAACGGCGCTTCCGGACGCGTCAGCACAAACTGCACCGTGTGATCGTCTACCTTCTTCACTTCGCTAATCAGATCCGGCAACCCCATGCCTTCAAAGTATTCATAGCTGCCGCCAGACACTTTATGGTACGGGTTCTGCTCGTTTTTCTGCCGGTCAAAAGAGAACACGACATCATCGGCGTTCAGCTCGCGCGTAGGTTTGAAATCCTTGCTGGATTGCCATTTCACCCCTTTACGTAGGTGGAACGTATAGGTTTTACCGTCTTCGCTGATATCCCACTTCTCAGCAAGACCCGGGATCACTTCCGTGGTGCCGGTTTTGAATTCAACCAGACGGTTATAGATAGGTACGGAGCTGGCATCATAGGTGGTGCCAGACGTAAAGAGCTGTGGGTTAAAGCCTTCCGGCGAGCCTTCTGAACAATAAACCAGGGTTTTGGCCTGCACGCTTGCTGCAACGGTCATGGCCACCAGGCTCAAACCAAGCTTCAGCATCCCTGACTTCTTCAAGGAAATACTCATTCTTCTGCTCCAATTGTGATGTATGTTGTTTTGCCCTTTGCAAAGGCTTTTACCGCCCGGCCTTTTTTGTTTTTTACCTGGTCAGGTCAGTAGTGAGAGGTGGGGATTCCGTTCGCATAATCGACTGAGTTGCAGTGCGGATTCTCCATAAAATGCCCCTCATTCCCTACAATCTGTCAATAGAATGTCAAAACGTCAATACAGGTAACCAGCTTTTACAACAACGGTGAGAATTAACAAACAAAGATTAAAAAAAGTTCAGAAGGGTATTTTCAGCAGGGAAATTTGTGCTATAGGCAGAAAGGCAGAGTTATTCACTTAATATTTTGCAACAGTTAGTGATTAACAATTAGACATTAATTGAAAAATTTCTTTCGATATGTTGATTATCTGAGCGATTAATACCACTAACGCTAAAACGCACAGGCGAAAATGCTGAGGTTATCCATAAGCCGTGTGCAAAAAAGAGTTATCCGGACATTGAAAAACACCATCGAATATGTCACAAAATTGTAAATAAGTAGGCCGTCGTGCGGCCTACCGCGATCACAAAAACTAACTTTTGACCCTGGCCTGCGTGCGCTTTTCGCTCCAGTTAAACAACGAGTTCACCAGAATCGCCGTCAACGTCCCCGCTGCCATGCCGTTGCCAAAGACCATCTGTACGCCCGCCGGGAAATTCTGATACAGGCCGGGTACCAGTATAGGTAGCATTCCCATGGCCAGCCCCATCGCCAGCGCGTAGGTTTTACCCGGCGTATGCAGTGGCTCACGCGCAATCATATCAATACCGATAACCCCGATAATGCTGAAGACAATCACCGCCGTACCGCACACCACCGAACCTGGCAGACAGGTCGCCAGACGTACCAGCGGCGCGAATATGGCAATCAGGATTAACAATCCTCCGGCAGCCGCAGTCACGAAACGCGATTTCACATTAGTGGTGCGTACCACCCCAATATTTTCGCCGGAGGTGATAATTAAGGAGGTGCCAAAAATCCCCCCCAGCAGCGACATTACCGCATCACCACGAATGGTACGTGGAATCGCCTGCTGCACATTTTGCGTGGAATTGACTATTTCCGCGGTCGCAATCGTTTGCCCGGTTGCTTCAGCCATAGAGATGACCGCGTAAATCAGCAACGGCAGCGAGGCGGAGAGATCAAAAATCGGCCAGCCGAACGGCAAAAGCTGTGGGAAACTAAACAGCGGTCCGTGACTAACACCGCTAAAATCGGTGCTGCCCAGCGCCATTCCCAGCAGCGTCCCCGCTAAAAGGCCGAACATCACCGCCAGCTGGCGCAAAATACCGCTAAACGCCAGCGCGAAAATCAGCGTTATCAGGATAGTCCCCAGCGATAAAATGATACTGGTTGGATGAGCGAAGTCGGCGCTCCCTGGCTGGCCAATGATCAACCCGCCGTACAGGCGAATAAGGTTAATCGACACCATTAGCAGCATGATGCCAATGATAAAGGGGGGAAAATGGTGCAGGCAGCGGCGGAAAATCGGCAACGCGATAAAGTAGAACAGCGAGGTCAGAATTACGGCGCCAATCGCGGTCTGGATATTGGTCTGTAAAGCGATCGCAACGAAAATCGCAATCGGCGCGCCCCCCGGTACCATAATAAACGGCAAACGCGCGCCCACCCCTTTCACACCCAGGCTTTGCAAAATAGCGCCCAGACCGCACATCAGAAAGGTCGCGCTAAGTACCGAGGCGGTCACCGTATCGGTAAAGTGGAGCGCTTTGGCGATCAGGAAGACGGAGGTAATGGGGGTGGCGGCAACGACCAGCACATGCTGAAGCGCCAAAAGTAAGGTGGTTTGCCAGGGTAATGCATCGTTATCCGGCGTAGTAAGGCCAGGCTGCGGCATGATTAACTCCCATAAAACATCAAAAAAATAACCGCCAGCGCGGGCTGGCGGTCTGCATTATTTCAACCAACTAATGGCATCAGCGGCATAGCGATGCGCACGGAAGGCGCTGTTCTGTTTTCCAGGAATAATGCCTTTACTGAGGTGCTCCGGATATTCATTAAAGAACGGAATGATATATTCCCATACCGTTTCGCCTTCCGGAGTAACTTCAAACAGGCGGCCAAACGCCGATTCACAGATAAAGGTGTTGCCGTTCGCCAGCCGCTGCGCGCTCCCCATATACGGCGAGAAAAACGCCGGCGGGAAGATATCGCGATACTGCCAGGTAATCGCTTTGGTCTGCGGATCGAACTCCAGCACCGTGGAATGCGGCGAGGTGACGCCGGGACGCAGGTTGCCGTTATCGAAAACCAGAATCGACCCGTTCTCCATCTCAACCGGCGTGTGCTGCTGCGCTACGACTTCCGGCCCTGCATGCCAGATAACCTTCCCGCTCTCTTTATCCACGGCAATGACACCGGAAGTGGTACGCAGGCTCATCAGTACCAGGCCATCACGGGTGACGGACAGGCCGTTAATCATCGGCCAGTGGCGGCGGTCGAAAATATCATGAATCGGGAAATCTTCCGGATTCAAATGCTCCCAGGCACGCCATTCCCAGACCACTTCACCGTCGCGATTGACCTCTTTGACGACGTCGCTCTGAATGATGCCGTCCGGCGCATCGCGGCGCGGGTCGCCGCCGGTAACACGGGCGGCGATATCGGCAGGTAACGGCGACGCGGCGGTATACAGCAGGTTACCGTTTTCCAGCCACTGCGCATCGTGGTGATGGTAAATATCTTCGTAATGCCAGACGATTTCGTTATCCGGCGTCACTTCGTAGAAGTCGCCGCCGTGCCAGAGATCCCATGCCGGATAGAGGTTCGCTGAAGTGCGGTGGCTGCCGTTATAACCCAGATTACCGTTCGGCAGCAGCACCGCATCACGCCCGGCGCGAACCGGAAGCTGCCACTGATGCGCGACTTCGCCCTGCTCGTCCACCAGGTAAACCCGCCCTTCGGCGGTTTGCGGCGCAAAAAGCGTATAGCCGCCAAAGCTCTTCGCATTATCAGCGTAGATAAGGCCCGCCGGACGGCGTCCAAGGGTGAAAGTCGAGTCCTGAGTTAAGTGTGCCACATCGCCTCCTGAGGAATAAATTTGCGCCAAAATACCCCATTAAAACGTTTTAATGAAGAGTTTTTTACGATCCTCACTGAAAAAAAGCAAACGTTACCGTCTGGTAAATATGCTACCCTGTGCGCAAATTTTCGCAGGTCAGGAAGCAGATGGCTGTTCAAAATAAAAAACGCGCAAAGTTGATTGATGTTGCCCGCCATGCAGGCGTGTCGCCAGGGACAGTATCCAATGCCTTGCACAACACCCGCTTTGTCGAGCCGCAGACGCGACGGCGTATTGAAGAGGCCATTGTTGCGCTCAACTACACGCCGAATATTCGCGCCCGCCAGTTGCGAACCGGCAAAACCAATACCATTGCCTTGCTCTCTTCGGTGCCGCTGACAATTGCCTCCGGCGCGTCACGACTGGGATTTATGATGGAGGTGGCGTTAACGTCCGCGATGATGGCGCTGGAAAAACAGCATGCGCTGATTCTGGTGCCGCCGGGGGCAAATCCACTGGATGCCGTCAGCTTTGACGCGGCGATCCTGATTGAGCCGGCGGAGAACGACCCGCAGCTCCAGGCGCTGGCGCAAGCGGGCATTCCCTGCGTCACCATTGGCCGCACGCCGGGCACCGACACACCTGTGCCGTGGGTTGAGCTGCACTCGGCGGCAACAGCACAGCTTCTGCTCGCTCATCTGGAGGCCTCCGGCGCCAGCAAATGTGCGCTATTTGTCGGTAACACACGGCGAACATCAGTTCTGGAGAGCGAAGCGGCTTACCAGCGCTGGTGCGCGGGACGCCAGGCCCCCGTCGTCTACTCTCTCAATGAAAGCGAGGGTGAAAATGCCGGCTACCAGGCCGCGCAGCAGCTATTACAGGCGCATCCCGACGTTGACGGGGTGCTGGTGCTGATCGATACCTTTGCCAGCGGCGCGGTACGCGCTTTTCAGGAACAAGACATCGCCATACCTGAACAAATGCGAGTGGTTACCCGCTATGACGGTATCCGCGCGCGCGAATCGCTGCCGCCGCTGACGGCAGTGAATATGCATCTTGATGAGGTGGCGCGACAGGCAATCACACTATTATTTGATTTGCTGGCGGGCAAGAAGGTCAGTCACAGCGACGGGATCATGCCTGAACTGGTGGTGCGAGCGTCCACTTCGCGATAAAACGCGTAGAAGATAGCTGAGCTACAGACGCAAAAAAGCCGCTCAGAGAGCGACCCAACAGCCAGAAGCCTACTAAGATAGCGTATACCCCTGTCTTGGTGAATTCGGCTTGTTAGGAAACGCCAGCTTCAGTTGCTTTGAATCCACCATAGGTTTTAAGTAATTCTGGCGAATACTCTGCGCCTTACGTCCCAACAATATTTCCATTACCGCGACAGATAAATAGTGCCCATCGCACAACTGGACAAGCAGCGCCTTCATTACCCCGGCTTCCAGCCGACGGTGCTCCCGCGATGGCGCAGCTAATGCTTCAAGTACATCCCGAAATCCATCGCTCAGTTCGTCAAGATCATCAATAAACGGTTTATCTAGCAAGTGACTGATAAATCTGCCGTGTTCATCTCTTCCCTGATGACTATCCCCTAAGTCAGGAGCGCTATGCGTTAAGCTGATGTCACTATGCGTTAAGTCCTGTGCGTTATGCGTTAAGTTCGATGTAGAGCTTAACGCATTAGCGAAAACTTCTTCCGGAGACGGCAACTCCATTCCAGGTAAGCTGTATGATTTATCTCGCTTTTCACCACTGGCGACAAGAAAGCCCTTATCCACTAACTTTGGAAATGCCAGGGTAACATCACGGGAATGTCTGCTTGTGAGCTGACATGCTCTCTCATGGTTTACCCAACCTTCTGTCGCCGCCGTGATAACGATCATTCGTTCGAGATCATCAAGCAAATGAAAACGTTGACCAAATAAATCATCAAGCCGCTCAGTCACCTCCTGTGATACAAGACTTACCGTCGACAGCTCAAGCAGTGTTTGTTCAGAAGGCTCTGTTTTCTCATACAATTTTGGTGTGCGCCAGTTCGCCCATTTCCAACCGCTCATGATTTTGGGCACACCAGATCCTGCACGTTCACCTGCGCCAATCATTAAGAACATCTGGTGCATACGGCGGTTACGGCAATCGCTTTCCCCGCCCTTCACTGCAATTTCCGGCGGTATCCGCATTAGCCCAGGATTACGGAAGCCAAAAAGATCCGGCCGCCTGACGACCAGGATAGAGCTTCGGCCCGTGTAATCAGCATGCACCAGAGTATTAACAAGCGCCTCGCGGATAGCTTCATGAACCTTGGTTTCATCCAGCCGAATGCCATCCTGCAATTCAAAAGGCACCTTAAGGTCGGAAATGAGCTTTCGATATGTCCGGCGATAAAAATCGAAAATATTGCCTGACCATGAACCATCCGGATAGATGCGGTCGATCCAGCGGGAATCCGGTTGCGTGTCATCCCGCTCACGATAATCAACAAAATAGTTTGGAACCGCATCCTGAATAGCATTCCAGGTACCAAACATCAGGATAGCCGCAAGAGTGATGCCTTCTTCCCCGCTCTGGCGGTTTTTTCGCCAGCCACCAATGTTCCTGAATAAATCGATGATATCCAGCTCCAGCCAGGGATGCTGAGGCTTCGCAACCGCAAAGAGGTTACGGTAAGCACGCAAACTGTCCTGATCGATATCGCTGAAATCAAACCCTGCCAGGATCCGGTCATCACGACTATCCTCGACCTGCTCCGCGAGCATTCTTTTGATTTGCTCTTCAGAACAGTGGCAGTCCCCTTCGTGGCGACGGATGTATGTTTCCGTCATCGGCTGGTTATTAAGATAGACCGGTTTTTGCTCACGTCTTGCTATGGGGATCTCAATGACAATGACCATTTTATTATCAAGATTAATGACCTGTACCGATTGATCGGTCAGTAAATTGACATTTACTTTTTTCTTGTTATTGGCAATATCAAACAGTTGCTTCATAACAGTAGCAATATCGCCGATCCCCTCAACGATAAAGTTCCCTTTCTTTTCTCTGACGCCCAGCACGACATAGCCACCACGGGTATTCGCCATCGCGCTGTATGTTCGCCAGAAATCCTCCGGCAGCTTACCTTTACCATCCGCTCCCTGCGCCAGCTTAAACTCCAGTTCAACTGATTCAGAAAGTGTTTGTAAATCCAGCAAATCACTGACAGGAAACATAATCGGGTCGGCACCTGTTTAATTTAACAATCCAGGAAGAGAGAAGGACAACCTGAGCGAATAGTTAATTGTATTATCAATACAAACGCCTGCGGCGCATCCAAAATTTCAGTATCCGTCTCAAAACGCATAATACATCATGCTCTCGCATGAATGATAAAACCATTAATTATCAAAATATTACAATAAACAATTGCTTGACCATTGCATCCTGAATGCTATGTTTACAGCAACTGACGCAGTCCCGGGACTGCAAAAGAGCCTTCAGGCGATGCCTGAAAAAGGGCAGCTGCCGAAAGCTACGATTGTGCGAACTTGAAGTTTTCAAGTATGTCTGCTCTAAAACGGTGACAGATGCCAGCAACAATTAATCTGCTTCACCTGCGCCCAAAACGCCGGAATTCGCCCGACAAACGCCAGTGTATCTGGCCGGGGCGTCACTTTGGATGCGCCTGATGCACAAAGTGACGCCGGTTCACTCCGCTGCGTCATTCGCTTTACGGTTTCCAGCTTACCGTCTGCGCGACAAGGCTCCAGCGCTGCAATAACCTGCTGTGCCGTGAGTTCATCAATGTTGATCTCTCCGATATGGGGAAACACATACCGGTTTAACGAGTTCCAGATATCCTGCAACGTATGGGGTTTCAGCCCCACCGCTTTTTTCATTTCATACCAGTTTGCGGCGACATTTTTAAACGTATTCATCCTGACGCGGCGGACTTTCTCCTGGCTGTCGCGCTGCTCTTCAAGCGGGTCGATAAACTTTGCCAGTAGCCTTGGCGTTCTCTCGCTTCGCTCGGGTCGAACCTCTTGCCCCCGGAGGTTCTCATCCTCGTCAGGCTTCAGATACAAAAAAACCCTGCTCATTGAGCAGGGTTTCTGAATTTGGTCGGTGATAGAGGATGACTCGCCACTGCGTGGCTCGCCCTGCGGGCCGTTGCTGACGCAACGTTCTCTCGCTGCGCTCGAGTCGAACCTCTTGCCCCCGGAGGTTCTCATCCTCGTCAGGCTTCAGATACAAAAAAACCCTGCTCATTGAGCAGGGTTTCTGAATTTGGTCGGTGATAGAGGATGACTCGCCACTGCGTGGCTCGCCCTGCGGGCCGTTGCTGACGCAACGTTCTCTCGCTGCGCTCGAGTCGAACCTCTTGCCCCCGGAGGTTCTCATCCTCGTCAGGCTTCAGATGCAAAAAACCCTGCTCGTTGAGCAGGGTTTCTGAATTTGGTCGGTGATAGAGGATGACTCGCCACTGCGTGGCTCGCCCTGCGGGCCGTTGCTGACGCAACGTTCTCTCGCTGCGCTCGAGTCGAACCTCTTGCCCCCGGAGGTTCTCATCCTCGTCAGGCTTCAGATGCAAAAAACCCTGCTCGTTGAGCAGGGTTTCTGAATTTGGTCGGTGATAGAGGATTCGAACCTCCGACCCCTTCGTCCCGAACGAAGTGCGCTACCAGGCTGCGCCAATCACCGAATGCGGGCGCATCTTACTGCTCAGGCGCACGCCCGTCAATCCCTTAGTCGCAAAATACAATTCAATCGGCGAGAAAGTCGGCAGACAACCTACTTCGCGGCGACTTTCTGCGCATCGGGAATATGGCACCAGTTGTTGTTCTGGTTAATGCCGCCATTCGGCGATGTATACCCCAGGCAGCCCATTATCGTATCGTATAGCTCCACATGACGACGCGGCACTTTGATCTCCGCCTGCTGCTTCAGGTGAGCGAACATCTGCGCATGTTGCGGACTGGCAAGATATTTATCCGACATCCATACCAGCATCGGAACACGGAATTGCTCCGGCGGCGCCATATTGCGCGGCGTACCGTGCAAATGTTCGCGTTCGTTAATCGACTCGCCGTGGTCAGCCGCGTAGAACACAATCGCTTTTTTATCACGTAGCTGATCGAACACACTGGTAATAAAGTGATCCACATAGGTCACGGAGTTATCGTAAGAGTTGATCATCTGCGCTTTCGTGCAGCCGCTATCGACCCCAATACATTCGGGCTTCCACTGAGCGTAGCTGCGCGGATAACGTTGCGTATAGTTAAAATGCGACCCCTTAGTATGCAGGATAATCAGATGCTTACCCTCCGGGTTCTGGGCAAGCGAGTTCTGCATCTCATCAATCAACAGCATGTCATCAACCGTTTTACCGCGGTTACGCGGCTCGGCGCCGATCTGCTCGCGGTAGGAGATATTATCCGCCATGGTATTGCTATAGAACCACATCTCGCTCTGCATGGCGTACAGATCGGAACTGAATCCGAGCTGTTTGAGTACGGCAAAAACATTCTGCTCTTTTAACGTACGCTGCGGGTTATTATCCGCCCCGCCTTCCCGTACAAACATACAGCGTAAAGAAAGCTTCGTCGCGGTATCGCAGGAATAGCCGCGGAACGCCGCCAGATTTTTTTCCTGCGCCAGCTTCGGCGTGGTATTACGCTCGTAGCCGAAAATCCCCATGTGATCCCAACGGGTCGTCTCACCGATAATGAAAACGACGTAGGTGTCATCCCCATCCTTCGGCGCAACATAGGTAAATTTCCTGGCCGGGTTTATTAACGAATTATTGTCCGACGACTCATCTACCTGCGCCCAGGCATACAGCCCTAACGCAGATAACCAGTTTGAAGGCAGATAGGAGTTCGCCACCACGCCGCCATAGCTGGGTAAGTCGATACCTGTCGCCCGTTCAACCTTTTTTTGCTGTATATCCAGCAGGCGGATAGGCGCCCACACCATTACGCCTGCGAGTACCACTACAGCGGCGCTGCGAAAACGCTGCCCCGGCGTACGTAGCTGGCGCAACAACGTGTAGCGACAGTGGTTACTCCAGATAAAGATGAGCGGAAGCACGCTCACGGCAATCAGCCACAATACGAAGTGCAGCCCCACCACCTCTTTCGAGAGATCGATATCGGTGGTCATAACAGACGCAATAATGCCGTAGCCAATCACCACGTTCAGGAAGGTCATGTAATAACTGGCGCCAGCGGAAAACAGCACCACCAGCGTGGCCAGCACACGCCAGACGCGTCGGCCAAACAGTGAAAGAAGACGAAGTAAGAAGAAAGTGACCAGCACCGTGGCGCCAAGTTCGACAACTGCGGAGAGGCCTTTCCAAATGGTAAATTCTTGCGCATAACTGCCGAAACGGCGGTAAAACACGGCGCAATTCATAAACAGACCGATATAGAGCGCAAGCAAGAAACTAAGTTTCTGCTGCGTCATCGATTTAATGTATCTCATGCAAACAAACCCTGGGAATCGGGATAAAAACGACCTGTACAACGATTTTTTAATCAAACAGGTAAATATGCGGCTAACGCAGATGTGAGAAAGTCTACCAGCGCGGCTAAGTAGACCACAGGAAGCGCAAAAAGTGTCTATAGAGAATGTGATTGACCTATATATTTTTGTAAATATATAGACAGGGTATTAGATGAACTTCTAATAAGTCCAGGCGGCGGTTTATCTCGTTAAAAGCGAGCGCTCACCCCCAGGGTATACAAATAATCGCTATCCGTAGCGCTATTTTCCGCCTGGGAAAATGCCGCATACGCCGCCATGTACGGGTTAAGTAACACGTCCGCGCCTACGGTGACATCCAGCCAATTTCCCGCCTGATTTCCTGCGGTCATACGACTCAACCCGGACTGCGCTTTCCAGATATTTTCCCCAAACTGTTGGTTATAGCTAATTTGCGCCCAGGGACGGACATCGCCGAACTGCGAGTTTACCCGCCAGCCTAACGTACTGACGCTGGCGTGCCATAACGGATCGGTAAGCGCTAATATCGTCGCGCTATCGCCATATTCGTTATACATTGATGACGTCGAACCGTCGTAATGCAGCGCCGCGACCGGCCCAGTGGTCACGCGTCGGGAAAGCGGAAAATTCCAGCCCATACTGATACCGCTGGTCGCATCAAGCGGGGTTTCATCCGCCAGGCTAAGCACCGGCCCCACCGTATTTTGCGTAGACTGAATACGTTCGGCCAGTATGTCGTTGTAATTCGGTTGGTGATCGCTGTCCCAGGTATAGCGTTCCGTCGTATGCCCCGGAGCCGCTTCAGCGATATATTCTTGTTGCCAGGCATACGTGGTATTGATAAAAAACGAGCAGGCCATAAGGCCCGCCAGACAACGCAATGTCCGGCGACCACGGCGTTTTCTTACAATCATCAACGCGACTCCAGAGTAGAGCCGAATTCGGCGATATTATTGTCATTGAATGAAGGATGTCGGGCATCAGCCCTGTATTAACTATTGTCCTTTTAGCGAGCCCGTCAAGGCGGGTTGAAGGAAATTTTCGCGGTAACCACAATAACGAGGAAGTCTATGCAGCGTTGCGACTGGGTCAGCCAGGACCCCCTTTATATTGCCTATCATGATAACGAGTGGGGCGTGCCGGAAACCGATAGCAGAAAGCTGTTTGAAATGATCTGTCTTGAAGGTCAGCAGGCCGGTTTATCCTGGATCACCGTGCTTAAAAAGAGGGAGAACTACCGCGCCTGTTTTCATCAGTTTGACCCGGTACGCATCGCAGCTATGCAGGAGGAGGATGTTGAACGCCTGCTGCAGAACACGGGCATCATACGACATCGCGGTAAAATTCAGGCCATTATCAGTAACGCCCGCGCCTGGCTTGCGATGGAGCAAAACGGCGAGTCTTTCGCCGATTTTGTCTGGTCATTCGTTGATGGCCAGCCGCAGATCACCCAGGCGGCCAGCCTGGATGAGATCCCTACCTCAACACCTGCGTCCGATGCGCTTGCTAAGGCATTGAAAAAACGCGGTTTCAAGTTTGTCGGTACGACTATCTGTTACTCCTTTATGCAGGCGTGCGGACTGGTCAACGACCATATTACCGGCTGTTTTTGCCATCCGGGAGAAAAACATGATTCGCAAATCCCAGAGTGAAGACATGGCGTCTATTCTGGCGCTGTGGATGAAAAGTACCATTTATGCCCATCCCTTTATCGAAGAACGTTACTGGCACGAGAGCGAAGCAATTGTACGCGATGTCTATTTACCCGCCGCGCAAACCTGGGTATGGGAGGAAAATGGACAACTGAAAGGCTTCGTCAGCGTACTGGAAGCCCGTTTTGTCGGGGCGCTGTTTGTCGCCCCCGACGCGTTAAGACACGGCATTGGCAAAGCGCTTCTGGAATATGTCCAGCAACGTTTTCCTCTGCTGAGCCTTGAGGTTTACCAGAAAAATCAATCCGCCGTAAACTTCTACCATGCGCTTGGTTTTCGTATTGAAGATAGCGCCTGGCAGGAGGATACCGCCCACCCCACCTGGATTATGAGTTGGCAGGCGGATCAAACGCCGTAAGCGGTAGCGCCGGGCCGGTATATTTCTCAAACCAGACCAGCGCGGTGTTGCCCGCACAACCGTTCCCCAGCCGGGAACTGGGAAGATCTTTTGTCAGGACGTTTACCGCGCCGTTTTTGCATATGCTGCCTGCGGTAGGTTCAGGGTCCGGCCATGCGCCTTCGTGAATACAGATAACGCCAGGCCGAATTCCGTCGGTAACGACCGCGCCCGCCAGAACCTGCCCGCGATGATTCCAGACGCGTACCGTATCGCCATCGACGATTCCGCGCGTTGTCGCATCCTGCGGATGAATCGTCACCGGTTCGCGTCCGGCTACCGCATACCGCTCCCGTAACGAACTGTAGTTAAGCTGGCTATGCAGACGGTGCGCCGGATGCGCGGAAAGTAGCTGAACCTGCCTCGCATCGGCGTTCCCGTGCCACTCATCCGGTACCAGCCACATCGGATGACCGGGACAATCCGCGTAACCATAGCTGGCAATGCGCGCAGAATAGATTTCGATTTTGCCGCTAGCCGTTTTTAGCGGATGGTTATCAGGATCGCGGCGAAAATCCGCGAAGCGCACAAACTGCGCGTTGGCGGGATTTTCCGGCATCTCCAGTAAACGGTTAGCCTGCCAGAATGCGGCAAACGGCGGCAGCGTCACCCCCTGGCTGGCGCCACGCTGGGCGGCAATATTGTAGAAAGTCTCCAGCCACGCCAGCTCACTTTTTCCTTCGGTGAACCGAGCGTAACCGCCGGCTTCCCACCGTTCGCTCAGTTCAGCAAAAACGTCAAAATCATTCCGCGCCTCCCACCGGGGCAACACGACCTGCTTCATCGGCGCCAAATGTTGATTGCTATAGTCGCCGGTCATGGTTAAATCGTTACGCTCATAGCTGGTGGTCGCAGGCAGAACAATATCCGCGTGTTTCGCGGCGGCCGTCCAGAAACATTCCGAGATAACGACCAGTTCCGGTTTTTGCCACGCGCGAATCAGACGGTTAGTATCCTGATGATGGGTAAAGTTCGCGCCGCCCGCCCACCAGATAAAACGAATATCCGGGAAGCGGCGATCCATCCCATTGTGTTGGTAAAACCCACCGGGGTTTTCCAGCGCCTCGACAATACGCGCCACCGGTATTTTATCTACCGCATCGACCCCGCCAGGGATGCTTCCCTGCATCGAGGCTAACACGGCGGCGCGGCGCGTCGGGTTTCCGCCGTTAGCAAAATGATAAGAAAAACCAAACCCGCCGCCAGGCGTACCAATTTGCCCCAGCATTGCGGCCAGCGTGACGATCATCCAGTGCTTTTGCTCGCCGAACTGCTGACGCTGCATTCCCCAACCGGCCATCAACATGGTGGTGTTATGATGAAATATTTCCGCCAGTTCGCGGATTTTCACCGCAGAAACGCCGCAAATTTCCGCCGCCCATTCCGCTGTTTTGGCCGTACCGTCGGTCGTGCCCAAAAGATAGTCGGCGAAGCGGTCATAACCCGTTGTGCAGCGGGCAAGGAACGCTTCATCCTGCCAACCGTTTTCCACCAGCGTATGGGCGATTCCCAACATTAACGCCACATCGGTGCCCATATGTGGGGCGATCCACTCCATCTTATCGCCAAAAAAGTCGACGCTTTCCGATCGCATCGGATCGATGCAGATCAGGCGCTTGCCGCTTTGTCGCAACGCCGCAAAATAGTCGAGCCCCTGTTCATCCGAGGCGTTCCAGGCAATTTTCAGAGTATTCAGCGGGTTCGCGCTCCAGAGCACCACCACCTCGCTGTGTTCCAGCACCACCGGCCAGCTAGTCTGCTGCTGGTAAACCTCGTTGCCACCCACTACATAAGGCATGATAGCCTGCGCCGCGCCGGTGGAATAATCGCCAAGATGGCCGGTATACCCTCCCGCCAGCGCCATGTAACGCTGCAATAGCGTAGCCGCTTTATGCAATACGCCGTTCGAACGCCAACCGTAGGAGCCAGCGAAGATGGACGATGGCCCATAACTTTCGCGAATACGTTTGTGCTGAGCGTGGATCAGATCCAGCGCGTCATCCCAACTTACGCGAACAAACTCATCCTGCCCGCGTATGCCTTGCGGCTTATCGGGAGAAGCCAGGAACCCTTTACGCACCATCGGGAAGCGAACCCGCGTTTTACTGTGCACCTGGTCATGCACAACGGTTTGCAGGGAGTTCTGGTGTACCGTCGGGAGTTCACCATACGAGGCAAAAATGCGTTCTCCGTCGGTTTCAACGCGGACTGGCCCCCAGTGTGCGGCGGTCAATACCGAATGACGCGATGGTACGTGGGTCAAGGTTCGCTCCTGAATTATTGGGATTATTTATTTTGCCGATCAATGTTACTTACAAATTTCAGGGTTTTCCCTGGAATTTTCTTCATGTGCAGACGTCATAATCAACCGCCACGGTCGCTGTGGTAAAAATAAAAAAGTGATAAGGATTTAAGATGAAAAAACGTGTATTTGTGATTGCTGCCATCGTGAGCGGCGCCCTGGCAGTATCTGGCTGCACAACAAACCCTTACACCGGCGAACGCGAAGCAGGTAAATCCGGCATTGGCGCGGGTATTGGATCGCTGGTCGGCGCAGGCATCGGCGCGCTCTCCTCCTCCAAAAAAGATCGCGGTAAAGGCGCGCTGATTGGCGCGGCGGCTGGCGCGGCGCTGGGCGGCGGCGTGGGTTACTACATGGACGTACAAGAAGCGAAACTGCGTGACAAAATGCGGGGCACAGGCGTTAGCGTGACGCGAAGCGGCGATAATATCATTCTGAATATGCCGAATAATGTCACCTTCGACAGCAGCAGCGCGACGCTGAAACCGGCAGGCGCTAACACGCTGACCGGCGTGGCGATGGTGCTGAAAGAGTATCCCAAGACCGCCGTCAATGTGGTGGGCTACACCGACAGTACCGGTAGCCACGATCTGAATATGCGTCTGTCGCAGCAGCGTGCTGACTCCGTCGCCAGTTCGCTGATCACCCAGGGCGTCGACGCCAGCCGTATCCGTACCAGCGGAATGGGTCCGGCGAACCCGATCGCCAGCAACAGTACGGCAGAAGGTAAGGCGCAAAACCGCCGCGTCGAAATTACCTTGAGTCCATTGCAGTAAACTACCGTACCGGGTAAAGCGGTATGCTTTACCCGGCCTGCATTACTCCCTCGCCATTCCCTCGCCAAACCGGACACATCGCGCATTACTCGGTATTCATTCATTATTTACCACGACACGGCTGCCGACAGCGGGGAAATTGGCTGGTCGATGATGGCTAAACGGGTTAATAATAAGCCTGTTCCGGTTGGCGCATGCCGCGCTTACCTTTTGATTTACGGAGAGTCGCATGAAGCCGTCCATCATTCTCTACAAAACCCTGCCTGATGATTTGCTGCATCGCCTGGAGGCGCATTTTACCGTCAACCAGGTACCGAACCTGCATCCGGAAACGGTAGCGCGACACGCGCAGGCATTTGCCAGCGCGCAAGGCCTTCTGGGCGCCAGCGAAACCGTTAACCGCGCGCTGCTGGAAAAAATGCCGGCGCTACGCGCGGCGTCGACCATCTCGGTGGGATACGATAATGTCGAGGTGGACGCCCTTACTGCTCGCAAAATAGTCCTGATGCACACGCCTGCCGTTTTGACGGAAACCGTTGCCGATACGGTGATGGCGTTGATGCTGGCCACTGCCCGCCGCGTGGTGGACGTCGCAGAACGGGTTAAAGCGGGTGAATGGACGGAAAGCATTGGCCCGGCATGGTTTGGCGTCGATGTGCATCACAAAACACTCGGTATCGTTGGGATGGGGCGTATCGGGATGGCGCTGGCGCAGCGAGCGCACTTTGGGTTTACCATGCCGGTTCTCTATCACGCCCGTCGGCGGCATCAGGAGGCGGAAGACCGGTTTAACGCCCGCTACTGCGATCTGGATACGTTGTTGCAGGAGGCTGATTTTGTCTGCGTGATCCTGCCGCTAACGGCAGAAACGCGACATCTGTTTGGCGCAACACAGTTTGCCAAAATGAAATCGTCCGCCATTTTTATTAATGCCGGGCGCGGCCCGGTGGTCGATGAAAACGCGCTGATTGCCGCGCTGCAAAACGGTGAAATATATGCGGCAGGTCTGGATATCTTTGAGCATGAACCGCTATCCGTGGATTCGCCCCTGCTGAACATGTCTAATGTCGTCGCGGTGCCGCATATTGGCTCGGCAACGCATGAGACGCGCTACAACATGATGGCCTGTGCGGTGGATAATTTGATTGATGCGCTGCAGGGAAAAATAGAGAAGAACTGCGTCAATCCGCAGGCGGCGGGATAGCGCTACAGGCCCGATAAGCGCTGGCTTGCGCTTATCGGGCAGACTGTCATTACTGGGTCGCGTTTACCGCCGCCGTCCAGGCCTGATTAAACGCCTGATGCTGCGAGGCTAACGGCCCAATCAGCGCATTATATTGGCTGGCCTGCTGTGAGGTCGGGAACTGAATGCCGTTCGCGACGAAGCTCACCTGCTCGCCCTGTTGCGCAATATAATCGCCCACTTGTACCAACTGCTGCGTAAAGATCTGCGCCGCCGGGATCAGCGGCTGCAAAGCATCTGCCGGCACGGTGACTACTTTTTTGTAGACCTGATCAAACACAGGTTTCAGGTCATCGGCCTGCTTTAACGCGCCATGCGCGGCATCAGCCTGCAGTTTTGCATTCTGCAACTGTTGCGCCAGCACGCCTAACGAACCATTTGCCTGCCGCAGCGGCTCACGTTGCGTCATATAATCCTGCGGAACGCGGATGGCGTTAACGCTATCGACCACCGGGCGCAGACCGGAATCCATCGCCTGGTTTACCTGCTGCGAGTAGCCATACAGTATCGCGTAATCAGACACGAACGGACCAAACTGTTTTTTCTGATCGGCCGTCAGCGTTGGTAAACGCTCTCCGCTACGCATTGCTGTATTCTGCAGGAAATCGACAAACGCTTTGCGCTGATCGCCTTCTTTATCAAAACACCCGCTCAGGCTAAACACCATTAATAACGCCACAACAGGCGCAAACCAGCGAGAGCAGGACTTACCTGTCGCCATTGTTAATACTCCTTTCACCCAAAAATGCGCACAACGACACCTGCGTGCCTGACGGCTTACAAGGATAGTCCAGGTCAGGCTTGCAGGATACCCTTTCCACGCGATCTTGTAGCGGAAAATTATGTTTATCTGCATCAATGCTTAATTTGTTATTTTATTGTTAATTTTCGACCTGACACTACGATAAAAAACGCGGCAAGAAAGCTTTCCAGCGGGGAATGTAATATTTTTTTAATCTTTACAATTATTTTCTGAAAGACGGATATACCTTCCTGGATCAAATTGTTAGTGTCCTAAAAGTCGCGTAGCGTAAGGCATCGAAACGAATCGATAGCGCTTCCTGGCGGCGCGTCGCCCCCACCCGCAAGTTTCCCGACTATTCTTAAGAGGCTTCGATGCACTTCACGATCCCGCTGTGTGATTTACAGGAGTTCTCAATGGAATATAAAGATCCGATGTTTGAGCTGCTGAGCAGCCTGGAACAAATTGTTTTTAAAGATGAAACGCGAAAGATCACCCTGACGCAAAAACCCAATCCTTTTACCGAATTTGAACAGTTACGGAGAGGGACGGGACTAAAAACAGATGAATTCGCCAGAGCGCTGGGCGTAACGGTTGCCATGGTTCAGGAATGGGAATCGAAACGCGAAAAACCCACGCCAGCAGAGCTCAAATTGATGCGCCTGATACAGGCAAACCCACGCTTAAGTAAGCAATTGATGGAGTAATTTTTACCCCTTTCTGTTTTAACGGTCCTGCGCAAGGACCGTTTTCCCCGCTCGATTCCTGACCTGGAGAAATAAAGTAAAATAAAAGTTGCATCGCCCGGCATTACATGAGTTAATGTGCTCAACGGTTTGACGTACAGACCATTAAAGCAGTTTAGTAAGGCAAGTCCCTTCAAGAGTTATCCATTAGATACCCCTCGTAGTGCGCATTTCCTTAACGCTTAAAAAATCTGTAAAGCACGCCATAACGCCGAAAGGCACACTTATTTTTTAAAAGGTAATACACTATGTCCGGTAAAATGACTGGTATCGTAAAATGGTTCAACGCTGATAAAGGCTTCGGCTTTATTACTCCTGATGACGGTTCTAAAGACGTGTTCGTACACTTCTCCGCTATTCAGAACGATGGTTACAAATCTCTGGACGAAGGTCAGAAAGTTTCCTTCACCATCGAAAGCGGCGCTAAAGGCCCGGCAGCTGGTAACGTAACCAGCCTGTAAGCTTAAAAAGCTCAGAATTTTGAATCCCTGCCTGATGGCGGGGATTTTTTTTATTCCAATTCCCCCTCTCCCCCAGCATAACTTTGCATTACTTTACCCTGCGTTCCTTTGACCTTTCCCTTAGGGGAACCCCTATAGTAGGCAGGGAGATTGTTCACAAGGAATTGAAGTTATGTCGAAATCATCATGGTTATTACTTTTGGGTTTATGCGCCAGCGGCTCCGCGCTTGCGGCATCCGCAGAATCCGCTTTTCTGGCGCAACATGGGCTGGCGGGAAAAACGGTTGAGCAGATCGTGGATACGATTGATCAGACGCCGCAGAGCCGTCCTTTGCCTTACTCCGCGTCGATTACCAGCACCGAGCTCAAATTATCTGACGGAGAGCAGATTTATACGCTGCCGTTAGGCGACAAATTCTATCTCTCTTTTGCGCCCTATGAATGGCGGACACACCCCTGTTTTAACCACAGCCTTTCCGGCTGTCAGGGAGAAATGCCGAATAAACCGTTCACTGTAAAAGTGACAGACAGTAAAGGCGCTGTCATCGTACAAAAAGAGATGCAAAGCTATCGAAACGGATTTATCGGTGTTTGGCTACCGCGCAATATGGAAGGGACGCTGGAAGTAAGCTACAACGGTAAAACGGCGTCACATGCCATTGCCACCAGAGATGACAGCCAGACCTGTCTGACGGAATTACCATTACGTTAAAAATAAAAAAACCTGCCCGAAAGCAGGTTTTTGTTTAATTAACTGAACGCTTATTGCAGTAACGAAATATCCGCAACCTGCAGGAACAGTTCGCGTAGTTTCGACAACAGCGTCAGGCGGTTGATACGGATATCTTTCTCTTCCGCGTTAACCATGACATTTTCGAAGAATTCATCCACCGGCGCGCGCAGAGCAGCCAGCTCAATCAACGCTTCCTGATAACGACCATCGGCAAAGTACGGCTGAAGCTTATCACGCAGCACAACCAGATGTCTGGCCAACTCAATTTCCGCCGCTTCTTTCAGTACGGAGGCGTGGACGATATCGTTCAGCGGCTCAGTGGCTTTCGCCAGGATGTTGGAGACGCGCTTGTTCGCCGCCGCCAGCGCAGAGGCTTCTTCCAGGGTGCGGAAGTGCGATACCGCTTTCATACGAGCATCGAAATCTGCCGGACGGGTCGGACGACGCGCCAGTACCGCCTGGATGGTGTCGACGGTGTAACCTTCGTCCTGATACCAGGCGCGGAAGCGACCCAGCATAAAATCGATCACATCATCGACTACGTTAGCATTGGTCAGCTTGTCGCCATACAGACGCGCCGCTTCTTCGGTCAGCGTTTGCAGATCAAGAGCGAGGTTCTTCTCAACGATGATGCGCAGCACGCCCAGCGCGGCACGACGCAGCGCAAACGGGTCTTTGTCGCCTTTCGGATGCTGACCGATACCGAAGATACCCGCCAGAGTATCCATCTTGTCAGCGATCGCCAACGCGCAGGCCACCGGGTTAGACGGCAGGTCATCACCGGCAAAGCGTGGCTGATACTGCTCGTTCAGCGCCACGGCCACATCTTCCGCTTCACCATCATGGCGCGCGTAGTGCATCCCCATCACGCCCTGGGTGTCGGTGAACTCGAAGACCATGTTGGTCATCAGGTCGCACTTGGAGAGCAGGCCCGCACGAGTGGCGTGGTTAACGTCAGCGCCAATCTGACCGGCAATCCAGCCTGCCAGTGCCTGAATACGGTCGGTCTTGTCGCGCAGCGTGCCCAGCTGTTGCTGGAACAGCACGGTTTGCAGACGCGGCAGATGATCTTCCAGACGTTTTTTACGGTCGGTATTGAAGAAGAATTCAGCATCCGCCAGACGCGGACGCACCACTTTCTCGTTACCGGAGATAATCTGGGTCGGATCTTTCGATTCGATATTCGCGACGAAGATAAAGTTCGGCAGCAGCTTGCCCGCGTTGTCATAAACCGGGAAATACTTCTGGTCGCCCTTCATGGTGTACACCAGCGCTTCGGCAGGCACGGCGAGGAATTTCTCTTCGAATTTCGCCGTCAATACCACCGGCCATTCCACCAGCGAGGCGACTTCTTCCAGCAGGCTTTCGCTCAGGTCGGCATTACCGCCAATCTTGCGTGCTGCTTCTTCAGCGTCCGCTTTGATTTTGGCTTTACGCGCTTCGTAGTCCGCAATGACTTTACCGCGCTCCAGCAGAATTTGCGGGTACTGGTCAGCATTGTCGATAGTGAACTCCGGCTCACCCATAAAGCGATGGCCGCGAATGATGCGGTCAGACTGAATGCCCAGGATGGTCGCCGGAATGACCTTATCGCCCAACAGCAGGGTCACGGTGTGCACCGGACGCACGAAGTGGACGTCAGACGCGCCCCAGCGCATCAGTTTCGGGATCGGTAGTTTCGCCAGCGAGGTGGCTACCATGTTCGGCACCAGCGCTTCGGTACTTTCGCCCTTCACGTGGGCGCGATACAGCAGCCATTCGCCTTTGTCGGTCTTCAGACGCTCGGCCTGATCAACGGTGATCCCGCAGCCGCGCGCCCAGCCTTCTGCCGCTTTGCTCGGTTTGCCTTCGGCGTCGAACGCCTGAGCAATCGCCGGACCACGTTTTTCGACTTCGCGATCGGGCTGCGATTCAGCAAGATTCGCCACTTTCAGCGCCAGACGACGCGGGGCGGCAAACCATTCAACGTTACCGTGCGCGAGGCCGGCGTTATCCAGCTCCGCAGTGAAGTTCGCAGCAAAGGACTCAGCCAAACTGCGCAGGGCTTTTGGTGGCAGCTCTTCAGTGCCGATTTCCACCAGAAAAGTTTTCTCAGACATGGCCGCCTCTTACTTGTCTTTGTTGCACATCGGGAAGCCGAGGGCTTCACGGGAAGCATAATAAGCTTCTGCCACTGCTTTGGTCAGGGTGCGAATACGCAAAATGTAGCGCTGACGTTCGGTGACGGAGATAGCTTTACGCGCATCCAGCAGGTTGAAGCTATGGGCGGCTTTCAGAATACGCTCGTAGGCCGGCAGCGGCAGCGGGTTTTCCAGCGCCAGCAGCTGCTGGGCTTCTTTCTCATACTGCTCGAAGCAGGTGAATAAGAAATCCACATCGGCGTATTCAAAGTTATAGGTGGACTGCTCCACTTCGTTCTGATGGAACACGTCGCCGTAGGTGGTTTTACCCAGCGGGCCATCGCTCCAGACCAGGTCGTAAACGCTGTCCACGCCCTGGATATACATCGCCAGACGTTCCAGACCGTAGGTGATTTCACCGGTCACCGGCTTGCACTCCAGGCCGCCGACCTGCTGGAAGTAGGTGAACTGCGTCACTTCCATGCCATTCAGCCACACTTCCCAGCCGAGTCCCCAGGCACCCAGCGTCGGGTTCTCCCAGTTATCTTCCACGAAACGGATATCGTGGATCGTCGGGTCCATACCCAGCTCTTTCAGAGAACCGAGATACAGCTCCTGAATATTCTCCGGAGACGGCTTAATCACTACCTGGAACTGATAGTAGTGCTGTAAGCGGTTCGGGTTTTCGCCGTAGCGGCCATCGGTCGGACGACGAGAAGGCTGCACATAGGCAGTCGCCATCGGCTCTGGCCCCAGCGCGCGCAGGCAGGTCATTGGATGAGAAGTTCCCGCGCCGACTTCCATGTCCAATGGTTGAACAATGGTGCAGCCCTGGCGAGCCCAGTAATCCTGTAAGGTCAGGATCAAGCCCTGGAAGGTCCTGGTATCAAACTTTTGCATATTATTTCGTGCTGGATACGTGTGGATTTAAAGGAAGGAGCCAGTATACCCGCTGGATGCGAGATATACAGTATGAAACCGGTTTGTTTAGCGAAAATTGCCGGATTTCGCGGCATCACACCTCACCAGGCGCGGCTTTTACCGCATAGAAAGATGTAAAAACTGCCCATCTGCATCAAAAGAGCAGACAAAACTCTCTTTACGGAAGGTATTACCACGCATCTCATAGCTCCCCTGAAACTGCTCGAAGCCGGTAACAGCAATTTTCTGTGCGCCAGTGTTGTAACGCTGCGCCGCCTGGGCTTTACACAATGCTTCCATATCCAGCGTGCGTGTTGGGCTCACTTTACTCTGCTGGGCTTTTTGCGTCGGTGGCGGTGTCGCTGTGCATCCCACCAGAGCGATGGCTATCATCACAGTACAGAAATACTTCATTATCATTTTTATTACCGTCTGGTTTGCTGGTCAGTCTTATTATTAAGGTTTGTGGGTAACAGAAACATTGTGCGAATCTCCTTACGCCATCACAAGATGTAGCGTAGAAAGTCGGATTTTTCCAGTGAGCCACCGCGCTGGAACTCTATTCAAACGGAAGCTGAGGAACTGATGCAGCCTAAAATTAACTGGATTGATAACCTGCGAGGGATCGCCTGTTTAATGGTAGTGATGATCCATACTACAACGTGGTACATCACCAACGCCCACAGCGTCAGCCCGCTAAACTGGGATATTGCGAATGTCCTGAATTCGGCTTCGCGCGTTAGCGTTCCCCTGTTTTTTATGATTTCAGGCTATCTTTTTTTTGGCGAGCGCTGCGCGCAACCGCGGCATTTTTTACGTATCGCCCTGTGCCTTATCTTTTACAGCGTTGTCGCCCTGGCTTACATTTCTCTTTTTACTTCGATCAACGTCGAGCTTTCGCTAAAAAATGCGCTGCAAAAACCCGTGTTTTACCACCTGTGGTTTTTCTTTGCGATTACGGTGATCTACCTGGTATCGCCATTAATCCAGGTAAAAAACGTGAGCGGCAAAATGCTCCTGATGCTGATGGTGATCATTGGTATTATTGCTAACCCAAATACTGTGCCGCAAAAAATCGGCGGCGTTGAATGGTTGCCCATCAATCTGTATATCAGCGGCGACACGTTCTACTACATTCTCTACGGTATCCTGGGCCGCGCCATTGGAATGATGGAGACGCAAAAGCCATCGCTGACGCTTATCTGCACTGCCCTGTTCATCATCGCGGTATTTGTTATTTCTCGCGGCACATTGCATGAATTACGCTGGCGCGGAAATTTTGCCGATACCTGGTATCTGTATTGCGGTCCCATGGTGTTTATTTGCGCTGTCTCACTGTTCACGGTAGTTAAAAATAAGCTGAATGCGCGGACGTTACCTGGACTGGGGCTTATCTCCCGCCACTCGTTGGGTATTTATGGTTTCCACGCGCTGATTATCCATGCGCTACGTACTAATGGTCTGGAGCTAAAACGTTGGCCGCCGTTAGACATCGTGTGGGTTTTTGCCGCGACGGTGACAGGAAGCCTGCTACTTTCCATGCTGTTACAGCGTATTGATAAACGGAAATGGGTTAGCTAAACGAATGATGGCTCCGGCCATCATTCATCATCACTGTAGGAAGCGTAAAGATCGGTTCCATATATACTGACCCCCAGCGCCACCAGACACAGTATTTTCAGCGCGCCCGCCAGCGCCAGGTTAAATACGCCGACCGCGACCATGCCGATGCCAAGTAACAGCAAAGATTTGCAACGAGAAAGCAAGCGGTCATTCCCCGTGTGTTCCTGGCGAATTAAGACTGGAAAACCGCACATGACGATTGCCGCAAAAAAATATCCCTTTTCGCTTAATGTATGACAGCCTGGCCACAGTCCCACCAGGTATACCACTGCACCGACAACTAACATTCCCAGGCCGAACATCCGTTTCCTGCGTGCAACGTGATCGTCCATCTCACTCTCCTTGTGGTTGTGTGAGACACATTAAGCGAAGAAATAGCGATGAAAAAGGCGCCTGCTCAGCAATAATATAAAAATCAGAAAACACACATACTTACTTCGATATAATTCAATAGAATTAATATTTACGGGAAATGCCTTTCAGCCAAAACCGAAAGGCATTCTGACTTATGACATCAACGGCAACAGCTGCTGATAGAGTCGACGGAAGGTTTCACGACGTTGTTGATAAACCGCATGACGCTGCGCATCAGGATAATGCGCCTGCTCCAGCGGCAACTGCGGCAATACATCGGCGAGCGGAGTCTGTTTATTCACCGCAATTTGCGCCAGACGCGCCGCGCCCAGCGCTGGCCCCACATCGCCGCCAGTACGATAATCAAGCTGTAGCCCGCTAATATCAGATAGCATCTGACGCCAGTATTCGCTGCGCGCCCCGCCGCCGATAAGCGTCACGCTGGCGGGTTTGACGCCGCAGGCGTGAACCACATCCATGCCATCCGCCAGAGCATATCCCACGCCTTCCAGTACCGCCCGCGCCAGTTCCGCCGGGCCATGCTGATGGGTTAAACCAAAGAAAACGCCTTTTGCCTGCGGATTATTGTGCGGCGTGCGCTCGCCGGACAGGTACGGCAAAAACCAGATCGAATCGGCATGCTCATCCGCCTGCTGTGCGGCGGCAATCAGCGCCGGGACGTTCTCCTGCCCGGTGAGTTTAGCCGCCCAGTCCAGACAAGAGGCGGCGCTCAACATCACAGACATTAAATGCCAGCGTTCCGGCAGCGCATGGCAAAAACTGTGTACTGCGCTCTCCGGTTTACTCAGAAAGCCATCGCTGACGGCAAAATAGACGCCCGATGTTCCAAGTGAGAGCATCGCCTGTCCGGCATCGATCATTCCTACGCCGACCGCGCCAGCCGCATTGTCGCCGCCGCCCGCCACCACAGGTACTGCTGGCATTCCCCATGCGCTGGCTACCTCTGGCAGCAACGTTCCGGTAATGTCACTACCTTCAAATAACGCTGGCATCTGCTGTCGGGTTAAATGACAGGCGTTGAGCATAACGTCGCTCCAGTCGCGCTTTTTCACGTCCAGCCACATCGTTCCCGCCGCATCCGACATATCGCTGGCAAAGACGCCCGTCATTCGCAGCCGCAGAAAATCTTTCGGCAGCAGAACTTTGTCTATCTGGCGGAAAATATCCGGTTCGTGGCGCTGCACCCAGACTAATTTGGGCGCGGTAAAACCGGGCATCATCAGATTACCAGTTATCGCACGCGACTGCGGCACCTGTTTTTCCAGCCAGGCGCACTCTTCGCTACAGCGTCCGTCATTCCATAAAATCGCTGGTCGCAGAACCTGCTGACGGCTATCAAGCAATGTCGCGCCATGCATTTGTCCGGCGATGCCCAACGCCCGGACGCCACTTAACGACTGTTGCCGACCTAAACCTTTAACCGCACGATCCGTCGCCTGCCACCACTGCTCTGGTTCCTGTTCCGACCATAAGGGATGCGGACGCGATACGGTCAGTTTTTCAGTATGCGTAGCCAGCACATCGCCCTGCTCATTCAACAGGATAGCTTTTACACCCGATGTACCAAGATCGATCCCGATATACATAGTGTGGGTTCCTTTACTGAAAGCGCCCGGCAGCGCTACGCTTACCGGGCTAATCACGACTACAGGCCGGGCTAACGCGGAGTCGCCCGGTAGATAGGGTTATTTATCAAACAGATAACGGTTAACCAGATTTTCTAACAGCTCCTGATGACCGCTTTGATGTACTGGCGCCAGATTGTGCTGCTCCGCATACTGCGCCAGTTCGCCTAAGGAGAGTTGTCCTTTCAGAATCTGCTGCCCCAGCTCGCCATTCCAGCCGGCATAGCGCTTCGCCACGCGTTTATCCAGCTCGCCGTCTTCAACCATACGCGCGGCAATTTTCAGCGACAACGCCATCGTATCCATCGCGCCGATATGACCGTAGAACAGATCGTATTTATCGGTGCTCTGGCGACGAACTTTGGCGTCGAAGTTGAGACCGCCCGTTGTGAATCCGCCCGCTTTCAGGATTTCGTACATCACCAGCGCGTTCTCTTCAACGCTAATCGGGAACTGATCGGTATCCCAGCCCAGTTGCGCATCGCCGCGGTTGGCGTCAACGGAGCCAAAAATACCCAGCGCGATAGCGGTCGCGATTTCATGGTGGAACGAATGGCCCGCCAGCGTCGCGTGGTTCGCCTCAATGTTCACTTTGATCTCTTTTTCCAGGCCGAACTGTTTGAGGAAGCCATAGACCGTTGCAACGTCATAATCATACTGATGTTTTGTCGGTTCCTGTGGTTTGGGTTCAATCAGCAGCGTGCCCTGGAAACCCATTTTATGTTTGTGCTCGACCACCATTTGCATAAAACGGCCAATCTGTTCGCGTTCCTGGCGCAGATCGGTATTCAGCAACGTTTCATAACCTTCGCGCCCGCCCCACAGCACGTAATTTTCGCCGCCCAGTTTATGCGTGGCGTTCATTGCCGTAACCACTTGCGTCGCTGCCCAGCTAAAGACTTCCGGATCCGGGTTAGTGGCGGCGCCTGCGCCATAGCGCGGGTTGGTAAAGCAGTTCGCCGTTCCCCACAGCAGTTTTACGCCGCTCTGTTCCTGTTTCGCCGCCAGCACATCCACCATCTGCGCGAAGTTGTTTTTATATTCTTTCAGCGACGCGCCTTCCGGCGACACATCCACGTCATGGAAGCAATAAAAAGGCACATTCAGTTTGTGGAAAAATTCAAACGCCACGTCCGCTTTGCGTTTCGCCAGCTCCAGCGCTTCGCCCGGTTGCTGCCACGGACGATTAAACGCGCCTACACCAAACATATCCGCGCCGTTCCAGCAGAAGGTATGCCAGTAACAGGCCGCGAAACGCAGGTGATCTTCCATACGTTTACCTAAAACCAGCTCGTCGGGATTGTAATGACGAAATGCCAGCGGGTTAGTCGATTGAGGGCCTTCATAGCGAACACGATCGAGTTGGTCAAAATAAGCCTGCATAGTGAGCTCCATAATCAGATAAGACGGCAAGTAAACGACATAACGTCATACTGGAATTTCCTGATTTATTGCTCAATTACGTTATTTCACACCGCTATTAAGAGAATCCCCAAATGTGCTCTGGCTCTCAAAAAAACGCTGAAAACCACAGAAGAAAAAAGCGATCGCGATCGAATCCTGGCAAATAAACAAAAAACCGTAATATATAGATAAGAAATGACAATTGTCATCCGCCGTTTGCTGTGATGAATTTCGCATAACGTTTCAGGCGCAAAATAATTTGTCATCATTCGCCAGACCGTTATGTCAGCCGTTTTGATAGTATCCATGAGTCCAGGTTCACTTTTGCAGGATATATCCTCATGTTTGATAAACGTCACCGCATCACTCTGTTATTTAACGCGAATAAAGCCTATGACCGTCAGGTAGTGGAGGGGGTGGGTGAATATTTACAAGCCTCGCAATCCGAATGGGATATATTTATTGAGGAAGATTTCCGTGCCCGTATCGATAACATTAAAGAGTGGTTAGGCGACGGCGTTATTGCCGATTACGATGATGACGATATCGCGCAATTATTAGCCGATGTCGACGTACCCATTGTCGGGGTCGGCGGTTCTTACCATCTTGCTGAAAATTATCCCGCCGTTCATTACATCGCCACCGATAATCATGCGCTCGTTGAAAGCGCTTTCCTGCATTTAAAAGAAAAAGGCGTTAACCGCTTCGCGTTTTACGGTTTGCCCGACTCCAGCCGCAAACATTGGGCGGCGGAACGGGAATACGCCTTTCGCCAGCTGGTCGCCGAGGAAAAATACCGCGGCGTAGTCTATCAGGGGCTGGAAACCGCGCCGGAAAACTGGCAGCACGCGCAAAATCGCCTCGCCGACTGGCTTCAGACGCTGCCGCCGCAAACCGGCATCATTGCCGTAACGGATGCCCGCGCCCGTCACGTATTGCAGGCCTGTGAACACCTGCATATTCCGGTGCCGGAAAAACTCTGCGTTATCGGTATTGATAACGAAGAGTTAACCCGTTATCTGTCGCGCGTCGCGCTTTCCTCCGTCGCGCAGGGGGCGCGGCAAATGGGTTATCAGGCGGCGAAACTGCTGCACCGTTTGCTGGCGCGCGAAGAGATGCCGTTACAGCGCATTCTGGTGCCGCCGGTGCGCGTCATTGCGCGCCGCTCGACAGACTATCGCTCCCTGACCGATCCGGCGGTTATCCAGGCGATGCACTTTATTCGTAACCATGCCTGTAAGGGCATTAAAGTCGAGCAGGTGCTGGACGCGGTTGGGATTTCACGTTCAAACCTGGAAAAACGTTTTAAGGAAGAAGTTGGCGAGACGATACATGCGCTGATCCACGCCGAAAAGCTGGAAAAAGCGCGTAGTTTGTTGATTTCTACCACGTTGGCGATAAACGAAATTTCGCAAATGTGCGGCTACCCGTCACTGCAATATTTCTATTCGGTGTTTAAAAAGGAGTACGTCACTACGCCTAAGGAGTATCGCGACCAGCATAGTGAAGCGTTGTTGTAGTTTATCCAGCCTACAGACGCCTTGTAAGCCGGATAGCGTAGCGCCATCCGGCACACAGAATTACATATGCGCGGCGATCAGACGCTGGTTGTCCTGGTACATCGCGAACAAGTAGTTGTTATAGCGCGACCCCTGGGTAGAGTAACCCTTCAGCTTATGAATCATCGCCGTGGCGGTGACTTCCTGATCCGCCTTACGCAGTTGAGCGCGCGACTTGCGGAAAGAAGAATAAGCCGGATGCGTGTTCAGGTTGGTGACATACGCGCTCACCGACTCCTCAACCGACGCGAATTGCGAGTAACCTTTCACCTTACCCGGCGTATTGGTACAACGCCCCTTCGTGCACTTCATGCCGAACAGGTTATTGTTGCTACGCGCCAGTTTAGAGGTTCCCCAGCCGCTTTCCGCCGCCGCCATCGTCGCCACCATGCTGGTTGGGATAATGTCGACGCGCTCCAGCAACGTATTCCACGGAATACGACGCGTGTTGCCGGACCAGCTCACTTTATAGCGCTTCGCGATATCTTTCATACGCGCGCGCTCAGACGGCGACCAGCGGTTCTGGTACTGTTTTGAGATCAGCCAATTACGGTCCGCGGTAATCGCGGCATTTTGGCTGGTGATGTAAGGCATAACGGTCCGGAGAAACGCTTTTTTTCTGGGGGTTCCGGAAGGGTATTTTCGCAAATCAGGAAGTGAACTGCTCTTTGCACTATTGCGAGAATACTCTTGTTTACTGCTAACCTGTTTATAACTTTTCTCGGTTATGTGGGACTTTTGACTCGTTTGCGTTGCGTGCGTCTTTGCCAGCACCTCACCCGAAAATGCGATGGTGAGTAACATAAGAATCATTGCCCCATATCGTCGCATGGGAGTCAATATCATTAGGTCTCCTGGTCGGATTGATACATTCCAACACCTTTTATTTTTCACGAAGTTAAGGTTTGAACCCCAAATTCTAGCAAAAATAGGCTTAAAAAGCACCTCAGGGAATAGTCTTAATCCGAAACTATGTCAACTATTAACGATAACAGACAGCAATAATGCCAATAAAATGTGGTGCTTATCGCAAATAGAGGCGTTTTTTTGCGCCTCGTCGCTCACCCTCGCGCCTCCTCCTGCGCGACTCTCTGCGGGGGAGGAGTTCATTCGCCTAAAAACCAGGCAAGCTGATGAATATTGCCCACAAAGGATAGCGTGATGAAACTTGCCGCCTTCGCTCTGACGCTGATACCCGGTATCGCGATCGCCTCATCATGGACCTCGCCCGGTTTTCCGACGTTCTCGACGCAGGAAACCGGACGCTTTACCAGCCATGCTGCATTAACAAAAGGTACACGCGCGTTAACGCTCCATATTGACCAGCAGTGCTGGCAGCCCTCCGGCGCCATAAAACTCAACCAGATGTTGTCGTTAAAACCCTGCGAAGGCGCGCCGCCGCAATGGCGTTTGTTTAAAGATGGCGACTATACAATAACGGTAGATACCCGCTCCGGTACGCCGACCCTGCTGTTATCGATAAAAACTGAACCTGAACGCACCGCGCAGCTCGCCTACCAGTGTCCCGTCTGGGATGGTTCGCCGCTCACGCTGGATGTTCGCCAGACCTTTCCGGAAGGGACAGTAGTGCGCGATTATTACAGTGGTCAAACCGATACCGTCCAAAACGGACAAATCACTCTGCGACCTGCCGACAGCCACGGGCTTTTATTGCTGGAACGCGCGGAAACCCATGCATCAGCGCCTTTTAACTGGCGCAACGCCACCGTTTATTTTGTGCTTACGGATCGTTTTCGCAATGGCGATCCAACCAACGACCACAGCTATGGTCGCCATAAGGATGGTATGCAAGAGATTGGCACTTTCCACGGCGGCGATTTACGCGGGTTGACGAGTCAACTGGACTATCTACAGCAATTAGGCGTGAACGCCTTGTGGATAAGCTCGCCGTTTGAACAGATCCACGGCTGGGTCGGCGGCGGAACAAAAGGCGATTTTCCTCATTACGCCTATCACGGCTATTACACTCAGGACTGGACGACGCTGGATGCCAATATGGGCAGCGAAGCCGATCTCCGCGCGCTGGTCGACGGCGCGCACCAGCGCGGCATCCGTATTTTATTTGACGTAGTAATGAATCATGCCGGTTACGCCACGCTGGCGGATATGCAGGAGTATCAGTTCGGCGCGCTCTATTTATCCGGCGCGGAACGGCAAAAAATTCTCGGCGATCGCTGGACAAACTGGCGACCCGCCGCCGGACAAAGCTGGCACAGCTTTAACGACTACATCAACTTCAGCGACAGCGCCGCCTGGGAAAAATGGTGGGGGAAAAAGTGGATTCGTACCGATATTGGCGACTACGACAGTCCGGGATTTGACGATTTAACCCTGTCGCTGGCCTTCCTGCCGGATATAAAAACGGAATCTACCACGCCTTCCGGCCTACCCGCGTTCTATGCCAACAAACCTGATACTAAAGCAAAGTTCATTGAGGGCTATACGCCACGGGATTATCTGACTCACTGGTTAAGCCAGTGGGTGCATGATTACGGCATTGACGGGTTCCGGGTCGATACTGCCAAAAATGTTGAGCTTCCTGCCTGGCAACAGCTAAAAACCCAGGCCAGCGCGGCGTTACGTGAATGGAAGCAGGCCAATCCGGACAAAGCGCTGGATGATAGCCCGTTCTGGATGACTGGCGAAGCGTGGGGCCACGGCGTCATGAAAAGTGATTATTATCGCTATGGTTTCGACGCGATGATCAATTTTGATTATCAGGAGCAGGCCGCGAAAGCGGTCGATTGCCTGGCGGAAATGGGGCCAGTCTGGCAGCAGATGGCGGATAAAATGCAGGATTTCAACGTATTAAGTTACCTCTCCTCGCATGATACCCGCCTTTTCCGTGAGGGCGGTGATAAGGCGGCGGAACTGCTGCTGCTTTCGCCAGGCGCGGTGCAGATCTTTTACGGCGATGAATCCGCTCGTCCCTTCGGCCCCACCGGCTCCGACCCGCTGCAAGGCACCCGTTCAGATATGAACTGGCAGGACGTGAGCGGAAAGTCAGCCGCAGCCGTCGCGCACTGGCAGCGTATTAGCCAGTTCCGCGCCAGACATCCCGCCATCGGCGCAGGCCAACAAACCACGCTGACGCTAAAACACGGGTACGGTTTTGTACGCCAGTACGGCGACGATACGGTGATGGTCGTCTGGGCGGGCCGCCGCTAATCGTGGCGCTACCGGTCTCCTCGCGTACCGGTAGCCCCTTCAAAATAAAAAACTAACCTGATAAAAATTTGTAGCATAAAACATCAACACTACCGCCTGACCCCCATTTGCGCCCCGCCATTTGTAGCGTTATGGTTATCCACTTTGACAGACAGTTCGATAGATCACCCGTTATGACATTTTCACTTTTCGGCGATAAATTTACCCGCCATTCAGGCATTACCCGCCTGATGGAGGATCTCAACGACGGCTTACGCACGCCAGGCGCCATCATGCTTGGCGGCGGTAACCCGGCACACATCCCTGCAATGCAGGATTATTTCCAGACGCTACTGACAGAGATGGTAGAAAGCGGCAAAGCCGCTGATGCGCTTTGTAATTATGACGGCCCCCAGGGAAAAACGGCGCTACTGAATGCACTGGCCGTACTGCTACGTGAAACGCTGGGATGGGATATCGAACCACAGAATATTGCGCTGACAAATGGCAGTCAGAGCGCGTTTTTCTACTTATTTAATCTCTTCGCCGGACGTCGCGCCGATGGCAGTACGAAAAAGGTACTATTCCCGCTTGCGCCGGAATACATCGGCTATGCGGATTCCGGTCTGGAAGACGACCTCTTCGTTTCGGCGCGCCCGAATATTGAGCTGCTGCCGGAAGGCCAGTTTAAGTATCACGTCGATTTTGAGCATCTGCACATCGGCGAAGAAACGGGGATGATTTGCGTCTCGCGCCCGACCAACCCAACCGGTAACGTTATCACCGACGAAGAGCTGATGAAGCTGGACAGACTGGCGAATCAGCACAACATCCCACTGGTGATTGATAACGCTTACGGCGTACCGTTTCCGGGCATTATCTTTAGCGAGGCGCGCCCGCTGTGGAACCCCAATATTATCCTATGCATGAGCCTCTCGAAGCTGGGGCTGCCCGGTTCCCGATGCGGGATTATCATCGCCAATGATAAGACGATTTCCGCCATTGCCAACATGAACGGCATTATCAGCCTTGCGCCCGGCGGCATGGGTCCGGCGATGATGTGCGAAATGATTAAGCGTAACGATCTGCTGCGGCTGTCGGAAACGGTTATCAAACCTTTCTACTATCAGCGCGTTCAACAGACGATCGCGATCATTCGTCGCTATTTATCCGAAGAACGCTGCCTGATTCATAAACCGGAAGGCGCAATATTTTTGTGGCTGTGGTTTAAAGATCTGCCGATAACCACCGAGCTACTCTATCAACGCTTGAAAGCGCGCGGCGTGCTGATGGTGCCGGGCCACTATTTCTTTCCCGGACTGGATAAACCCTGGCCGCACACACACCAATGTATGCGGATGAACTACGTGCCTGAACCGGATAAAATCGAGGCGGGCGTAAAAATTCTGGCAGAAGAGATAGAACGCGCCTGGCGTGAAGGCTGACGGCTATTCCGGCCATCATGCAAGCCGGAACGACATTCATAAAGGTTGAGAATAGAGGCGCTGGCGCTGCACGTGTGTTGCGTCAACGCACTGTAACGCACTGGTCGGGCAGGCTTCCACGCACGCCGGCCCCGCTTCCCGATGCCAGCAAAGATCGCATTTAATCGCCTGCGCGCCTGACGCGGACGCCACCACGGTCATCGCACCAAACGGGCAAGCCAGCATACAGCTTTTACAACCAATGCAGCGCGATGGCGTCACGAAGATATGCCCCCGATCACGGCGAATCGCCTGTACCGGGCAGACATTCGCGCACGGCGCGTCCTCACACTGATGGCAGACCGTGGCCGTGGTGAAGCTATCCTCTTTTATCACCCGGATACGCGGCACAAAGTCCGCCGTCGTCACCGCCGCGCTATTCTGCTGTTCCTGGTGCGACACCACGCAGGCGACCTCGCAGGTACGACACCCGATACACGCCGACGCATCCGCCATAATAAACCGGTTCATTGTTCTCCCCCTGCGTTAAAACGCCAGAATGCCAGAGAGCCATTCCCCGCCGCTTTGATCCCACTACGCAAACGGACAAATTTTGTCAGATGCCTGATAAAACCTGGCGAGCTGTCTTATTCGCGAATGGTAAATCCCAGCTCATTAGAGATAGCCTGTGCGGTTTCACGCAACGGTTTGAGCAGATTTTTCTCGCCGATCTGTTTTAGCCGTGACGTCGACAGTGAAATAGAAATGGCGTAAGGCACTCGATGGTGAATATCAAACACAGGCACAGCAATACAGGAAACGCCCAGTTCATTTTCTTCGCGATCCATCGCCATGCTGGTTTCACGAATTTGCGCCAGCTCATCGTACATTACTGGTAAATCGGTAATGGTATTACGAGTCAGCGGCTGGATCTGATCTTTATGGCTTTCCCAGTAAGACGCCACATAATCCGGCTGACCAAACGCCATATAAATTTTCCCCATCGCCGAGCAGTACAGCGGCATATGCTGGCCAATGTAGGCACGCGTGCGCAGCATACCGGTGGTCGGTTCCAGCTTATAAATCAGGATAGCGTGGTCATCTTCACGGCTGGAAAAATTCACCGTCTCGCCGGTGGCCAGGTTGAGCGCCTCAAGGTGCGGTGCCGCAACGTGGATGATATTCAGCGATGACAGGGCTTTTTGGCCGACGGCAATAAACTTTGTCGTCAGACGGTAGCTTCCGGCCGCCGGCGCTGGCGTCACGTATCCGCAGGATTGAAGCCCCTGCAACAACCGATGGACGGTACTCTTGTTCAACCCCGCCAGCTCCGACAGGTGCGCCAGCGGGCAACCGTTCGGGTAGTTACTCAAAATTTCTATCAACATCAGGCCACGAAACAGGCTCTGACTCCCCGCAGGCTTCTCTTTATCGTTGTTCTGGCTCATCAGAAAACTCTCTCCTTTCTTGGGCGATCAGATGGTAGCTCAAAGTGTGTTGCAGTTCACGATATCAGCATAAAAAACATAACCCAATGATTTTAATCGTTTTTAAAAACCTTCTCTGGCGTTGCCATGTCAATTTTTGATCTATATATTTGGAACTAGATTTCGCATTATGAAATTTATCGACAAAAAAACATACTAAAATTTCTAACAATCGACCAGGAGAACAGGGATGAAAGTAACTTTCGAAGAGTTAAAAGGGGCCTTCTACCGCGTCTTGCGGTCGCGGAATATTGCGGAAGATACCGCCGACGCCTGCGCGGAAATGTTCGCTCGCACCACTGAGTCCGGTGTCTATTCCCACGGCGTGAACCGCTTTCCCCGCTTCATCCAGCAACTGGATAACGGCGACATTATTCCTGATGCTAAACCGCAGCGGGTTACCAGCCTCGGCGCCATCGAACAGTGGGATGCTCAGCGCGCTATCGGCAACCTGACGGCGAAAAAGATGATGGACCGGGCCATCGAGCTGGCTTCCGATCATGGTATTGGCCTGGTGGCGTTACGTAATGCTAACCACTGGATGCGCGGCGGCAGCTACGGCTGGCAGGCGGCGGAAAAAGGCTATATCGGCATTTGCTGGACCAACTCCATCGCCGTCATGCCGCCGTGGGGCGCGAAAGAGTGCCGTATCGGTACCAATCCGCTGATCGTCGCCATCCCTTCCACGCCGATCACGATGGTAGATATGTCGATGTCTATGTTCTCCTACGGGATGTTAGAAGTTAACCGTCTGGCGGGCCGCGAACTGCCGGTGGACGGCGGTTTCGACGATAACGGTCAGTTGACCAAAGAACCGGGCGTTATCGAGAAAAATCGCCGCATTTTACCAATGGGTTACTGGAAAGGATCTGGTCTGTCGATTGTGCTGGACATGATTGCCACCCTGCTTTCCAACGGCTCTTCCGTTGCCGAAGTGACCCAGGAAAACAGCGATGAATATGGCGTTTCGCAGATTTTCATCGCCATAGAAGTGGATAAGCTGATCGATGGCGCAACCCGCGATGCCAAACTGCAGCGGATTATGGATTTCATCACCACCGCTGAACGCGCCGACGACAACGTCGCTATCCGGCTGCCAGGCCACGAATTTACCAAACTGCTGGATGACAACCGCCGTCACGGTATCACCGTTGACGACAGCGTCTGGGCTAAAATTCAGGCGCTGTAAGGAGCCACATCATGATTTTTGGACATATCGCGCAGCCTAATCCGTGCCGGCTACCGTCGGCCATAGAGCAGGCGCTCGATTTCCTGCGCAATACGGACTTTCGCACGCTTGAACCCGGCGTAGTGGAAATCGACGGCCAAAATATCTTCGCGCAGATTATCGATATGACCACCCGCGATGCTGCTGAAAATCGTCCGGAGGTTCATCGCCGCTATCTGGATATTCAGTTTCTGGCATGGGGCGAAGAGAAAATTGGGGTTGCCATTGATACCGGTAATAATCAAATCAGCGAGTCATTATTAGAACAGCGCGATATTATTTTTTATCACGACAGTGAACATGAATCATTCATTGAAATGATACCGGGAAGTTATGCCCTGTTTTTCCCGCAGGATGTTCATCGTCCAGGTTGTAATAAAAGTATTGCTACGCCGATACGGAAAATAGTCGTAAAAGTCGCCATAGACGTTTTATAAAATAGAGTTTACTGGAGCACAAAATGAAAAATAATACCGGTTATATTATCGGTGCGTACCCTTGTGCACCCTCATTTCACCAGAAGAGTGAAGAGGAAGAGACGGAATTCTGGCGGCAACTCTCTGATACTCCGGATATCCTGGGGCTGGAGCAGCCTTGTCTTGAACATCTTCACCCGCTCGGCGACGAGTGGTTATTGCGCCATACACCAGGGAACTGGCAAATCGTGGTCACCGCGATAATGGAAACCATGCGCCGCCGTAGCGAAAACGGCGGTTTTGGATTAGCGTCCAGTGACGAGGAACAGCGTAAAGCCTGCGTGGAATACTACCGTCATCTTTATCAGAAGATAAATAAACTCAATGCGAAAACCCCCGGCAAAGTCATAGCCCTTGAGCTTCATGCCGCTCCGCTGGCGGGCAATCCGAACGTAGCGCAGGCAACCGATGCCTTTGCGCGCTCATTAAAAGAGATTGCCAACTGGGACTGGTCCTGCGACCTGGTGCTTGAACACTGCGACGCGATGACCGGCCCCGCACCGCGCAAAGGATTCTTACCGTTAGTAAACGTACTGGAAACTATTGCCGACTATGACATAAGCGTCTGCATTAACTGGGCGCGCTCGGCTATTGAAGGACGGGATACCTCTCTACCGCTGATCCACACGCAGCAGGCCAAACAGGCTGGAAAACTCGGTGCGCTGATGTTCTCCGGCACGACACAAAGCGGAGAATACGGCGAATGGCAGGACCTCCATGCTCCGTTTGCACCTTTCTGTCCACAAAGCCTGATGACGGAGAAACATGTTAAAGAACTCATTACCGCCGCAGCTCCCGATCTGTTGCAGTTTACCGGTATTAAATTGTTGGAAATCAATGCCAGCGCCGATATTAATCACCGCATCAATATATTACGCGATGGTATTAACATGATGAAAAGGCCACACGCCGCTAACCTGAATTAAACATCATCACCTTAATTCTCGGCCTGCAACTCAACGTTGCGCCGACCTAATATAAACCAAACATAAGAAATTAAGTTCCACTATTCAGCATCGAAAGAAATAAGTTTCTATAACCTGATGGAGTCGTTATGAAGCGGGTACTTGAGGGCATACTTGCGGTATTAATTGCCGTACTTTCCTGCATTGTATTTATTAATGTTATTTTACGTTACGGTTTTGAGAGCAGTATTTTGTCGGTAGATGAACTATCACGTTATCTATTTGTATGGCTGACGTTTATTGGCGCCATCGTTGCATTTATGGATAACGCTCACGTTCAGGTTACTTTTGTGGTGGAAAAACTTTCGCCAGCGAATCAACGTCGACTTTCGCTGCTGACGCATTCGCTGATTTTATTGTTATGCCTCGCATTAGGCTGGGGCAGCCTGCAAAAAGCGTTGCAGGACTGGAGCGATCACTCGCCAATCCTCGGTTTACCGATCGGCCTGATGTATATCGCCTGTCTGCCCACAAGCGTTGCCATCGCGTTAATCGAGCTGCGTCGGCTTTATCACTTAATAACGCGTAACGATTCCTTTCAACAACCACAGCAAGGAGCCTAATCATGGCCGTGGTGATATTTCTCTGCTGCCTGCTCGGCGGGATCGCGATAGGTTTACCCATCGCCTGGTCGCTGCTGCTTTGCGGCGCTGCTCTGATGGCATACCTGGATATGTTTGACGTGCAGATTATGGCGCAAACCCTGGTTAACGGCGCGGACAGTTTCTCCCTGCTGGCCATTCCCTTTTTTGTTTTGGCCGGTGAAATCATGAACGCGGGCGGCCTGTCAAAGCGAATTGTCGACCTGCCGATGAAGCTGGTCGGCCATAAGCCCGGCGGCCTGGGCTACGTGGGCGTTATTGCGGCAATGATTATGGCCAGCCTTTCCGGCTCTGCGGTAGCAGATACCGCTGCGGTCGCCGCGCTGCTGGTGCCGATGATGCGCTCCGCAAACTACCCGATCAACCGCTCCGTTGGGTTAATCGCTTCCGGCGGGATCATTGCGCCAATTATTCCGCCCTCGATTCCTTTTATTATCTTCGGCGTTTCCAGCGGCTTGTCGATCAGCAAGCTGTTTATGGCCGGGATCGCACCGGGCATCATGATGGGCGCGGCGCTTATGCTCACCTGGTGGTGGCAGGCCGGGCGATTAAATCTCCCTTCTCAGCCCAAAGCAACACCGCGTGAAATCTGGCAATCATTGGTTTCAGGTATCTGGGCGCTGTTTTTACCGGTGATTATTATCGGCGGCTTCCGTTCCGGACTTTTCACGCCAACGGAGGCAGGGGCGGTTGCCGCGTTTTACGCCCTCTTTGTCGCTGTTGTTATCTATCGGGAATTAACGTTTTCCAGTCTCTACCACGTGCTGGTCAATGCCGCCAAAACGACGTCAGTCGTCATGTTTCTGGTGGCCGCGGCCCAGGTATCCGCCTGGCTGATTACGATCGCGGAATTACCCATGATGGTGTCAGATTTGCTGCAGCCGCTGGTCGACTCTCCGCGACTCTTATTTATCGTCATTATGATCTCAATTATGGTCGTCGGTATGGTGATGGATTTAACGCCAACGGTGTTAATTCTTACCCCTGTATTATTACCATTAGTTAAAGAAGCCAATATTGACCCGATTTATTTCGGCGTCATGTTCATTATTAACTGCTCTATTGGATTAATCACACCGCCCGTTGGCAACGTCCTCAACGTTATTTCCGGGGTAGCAAAATTGAAATTTGATGACGCGGTAAGAGGCGTATTCCCTTACGTTGTCGTACTGATGTCGCTGCTGGTTTTATTTATTTTTATTCCCGAGCTAATTATCACACCGCTTAAATGGATTAATTAAAGGATAATATTATGAAATTACACGTTATTGCTCGTTCATTATTGATAGCTGGTCTGACGGTTTTCAGCGTGTCGTCTCTGGCGGCGCAATCTTTACGTTTTGGTTATGAAACACCGCAATCTGACTCCCAACATATTGCCGCGAAAAAATTTAACGAACTATTAAAAGAAAAAACCAACGGCGAATTAACGCTAAAACTCTTTCCTGACAGCACATTAGGTAACGCCCAGGCAATGATCAGCGGGGTGCGCGGCGGAACTATTGATATGGAAATGTCCGGTTCGAACAATTTCACCGGCCTGGCCCCTGTATTCAACTTACTTGATGTCCCATTCCTGTTTCGCGATACCCCGCATGCGCATAAAACGCTCGACGGCAAAGTCGGCGATGAACTGAAAAAATCACTCGATTCAAAAGGGTTAAAAGTCCTCGCCTACTGGGAAAACGGCTGGCGCGACGTCACCAACTCCCGCGCGCCGGTAAAAACGCCGGGCGATTTGAAAGGCTTAAAAATCCGCACTAACAACAGCCCAATGAATATCGCGGCCTTTAAAATCTTCGGCGCGAACCCTATTCCGATGCCGTTCTCCGAAGTCTATACCGGCCTCGAAACCCGTACGATTGATGCCCAGGAACACCCTATCAACGTCGTGTGGTCAGCGAAATTCTATGAGGTACAGAAATACCTCTCCCTCACTCATCACGCCTATTCGCCTCTGCTGCTGGTGATCAATAAAGCCAAATTCGACGCTTTAAGCCCGCAGTTCCAGGAGGCACTGCTGAGTTCCGCCAAAGAAGCGGGTGACTATCAGCGCAAACTGGTCGCCGAAGATCAGCAAAAAATTATCGATGGCATGAAAGAAGCCGGAGTTGAAGTCCTGACCGATATCGACCGTAAAGCCTTTAGCGATGCGCTGGGCAGCCAGGTGCGCGATATGTTCCTGAAAGACAACCCACAGGGCGCCGACCTCCTGAAAGCCGTGGATGAGGTGCAATAAGTCATGAGCAATTACTGGCTGGGGTTAGATTGTGGTGGGAGTTGGCTAAAAGCCGGATTGTACGATGGCGCAGGCCGGGAAGTAGCGGTGCAACGCCTGCCGCTGCACGCTTTAAGCCCGCAGCCAGGCTGGGTTGAACGCGATATGACCGAACTGTGGCAACAGTGCGCCTCGGTCATCAGCAAACTGCTGGCGCACACGGGGGTGAATGGTTCACAAATCCGCGGTCTGGGTATTTCCGCTCAGGGTAAGGGCCTATTCCTGTTAGATAAAAGCGATCGGCCATTAGGTAAAGCGATACTCTCTTCCGACCGTCGCGCCATGGAAATTGTCCAGCGCTGGCAAAAAGAAGCGGTTCCGCAAAAACTCTACCCGCTGACTCGGCAAACCCTGTGGACCGGGCATCCAGTCTCCCTTTTACGCTGGGTAAAAGAAAATGAGCCGCAGCGCTACGCGCAGATAGGCTGCGTCATGATGACGCATGACTATCTGCGCTGGTGCTTAACCGGCGTGAAGGGCTGTGAAGAGAGCAACATCTCCGAGTCCAACCTCTACAACATGGCGACGGGCCAGTACGACCCGCGCCTGACCGAGTGGCTAGACATCAGTGAAATCGACAGCGCGCTGCCCCCCGTGGTGGGTTCAGCCGAAATATGCGGGGAGATCACCGCTCAGGCAGCCGCCATCACCGGTCTGACCGCGGGTACCCCCGTCGTCGGCGGCCTGTTTGACGTGGTTTCCACCGCCATTTGCGCCGGTATTGAGGATGAATCAACGCTCAATGCGGTGATGGGTACCTGGGCCGTAACCAGCGGCATCGCTCACGGCCTGCGCGACCATGAGGCCCACCCTTACGTCTATGGCCGCTACGTCAATGACGGGCAGTATATCGTTCACGAAGCCAGCCCGACCTCCTCCGGCAACCTTGAATGGTTCACCGCCCAGTGGGACGACCTCTCTTTTGACGAGATAAATCAGGCGGTCGCCAGCCTGCCGAAAGCCGGTAGCGACCTCTTTTTTCTGCCGTTTCTCTACGGCAGCAATGCCGGACTGGAGATGACCTGCGGCTTTTACGGCATGCAGGCGCTGCACACCCGCGCGCACCTGCTGCAGGCGATTTATGAAGGCGTGGTCTTCAGCCATATGACCCACCTCAACCGCATGCGTGAACGTTTTACCGACGTTTGCGCCCTGCGCGTTACCGGCGGCCCGGCCCACTCCGACGTCTGGATGCAGATGCTGGCGGACGTCAGCGGTTTACGCATTGAACTGCCGCAGGTGGAGGAGACCGGCTGCTTCGGCGCGGCGCTGGCTGCCCGCGTCGGCACTGGCGTATATCGCGATTTCCGCGAGGCCCAACGCGACCTGCAGCACCCGGTGCGCACGCTGCTGCCGGACATGACCGCACACGCCCTCTACCAGCGCAAATACCGCCAATACCAGGATTTGATTACCGCACTACAGGGCTATCACGCCCGTATTAAGGAGCACGCATTATGAGCCGACCATTACTGCAACTGGCGCTCGACCACACCAGTCTGGAAGCAGCCCAACGCGATGTCGCCCTGCTACAGGATCATGTCGATATCGTTGAGGCCGGAACCATCCTTTGTTTAACCGAAGGCCTTAGCGCGGTGAAAGCCCTGCGAGCGCAGTGCCCGGAAAAAATCATCGTCGCCGACTGGAAAGTGGCCGATGCCGGTGAAACCCTGGCGCAGCAGGCTTTTGGCGCTGGCGCCAACTGGATGACTATCATCTGCGCCGCACCGCTCGCCACGGTCGAAAAAGGCCACGCCGTCGCGCAATCCTGTGGCGGTGAAATTCAAATGGAGCTGTTCGGCAACTGGACGCTGGACGACGCCCGAGACTGGTATCGCGTCGGGGTTCGCCAGGCGATTTACCACCGCGGACGCGATGCGCAGGCCAGCGGGCAGCAGTGGGGCGAAGCGGACCTGACGCGTATGAAAGCGTTGTCCGACATCGGCCTTGAGCTGTCAATTACCGGCGGTATTACCCCGGCCGATCTGCCGCTGTTCCGCGACATTAACGTCAAGGCGTTTATCGCCGGACGCGCGCTGGCAGGTGCTGCCCATCCGGCGCAGGTCGCCGCCGAATTCCACGCCCAAATTGACGCCATTTGGGGAGAAAAGCATGCGTAATCATCCATTAGGTATTTACGAAAAAGCACTGGCGAAAGATCTCAGTTGGCCAGAGCGGTTGGTGCTGGCAAAAAGCTGCGGTTTTGATTTTGTCGAGATGTCGGTGGACGAAACGGATGAACGCCTTTCTCGCCTGGAGTGGACGCCAGCCCAACGCGCATCGCTGGTGAACGCGATGCTGGAAAGCGGCGTCGCCATCCCGTCGATGTGCCTCTCCGCCCATCGTCGATTCCCTTTTGGCAGCCGCGACGAAGCGGTACGCGAGCGGGCGCGTGAAATCATGACCAAAGCCATTCGCCTGGCGCGCGACCTGGGGATCCGCACCATCCAGCTGGCGGGTTACGACGTCTATTACGAAGAACACGACGAAGGCACCCAGCAACGTTTCGCCGAAGGGCTGGCGTGGGCGGTGGAACAGGCCGCAGCGGCGCAGGTGATGCTGGCGGTGGAGATCATGGATACCGCGTTTATGAACTCCATCAGCAAGTGGAAAAAGTGGGACGAGATGCTTTCGTCACCGTGGTTCACCGTTTATCCAGACGTCGGCAACCTCAGCGCCTGGGGGAACGACGTGACCGCCGAGCTGAAGCTGGGGATTGACCGTATCGCCGCAATTCATCTGAAAGATACGCTGCCGGTGACCGGCGATAGCCCCGGCCAGTTCCGCGACGTGCCGTTTGGCGAAGGATGCGTTGATTTTGTGGGCATTTTTAAAACGCTGCATGAGCTGAATTATCGCGGTTCATTTCTGATTGAGATGTGGACAGAGAAATCCAGTGAGCCGGTGCTGGAAATTATCCAGGCCCGCCGCTGGATTGAATCACGGATGCAGGAAGGAGGTTTCACATGTTAGAGCAACTGAAAGCCGAGGTGCTGGCGGCAAACCTGGCCCTCCCGGCGCACGGGCTGGTCACCTTTACCTGGGGCAACGTCAGCGCGGTCGATGAGACGCGCAAACTGATGGTCATCAAGCCTTCCGGCGTTGAATATGAGGTGATGACCGCCGACGATATGGTGGTGGTAGAGATCGCCAGCGGTAAGGTCGTTGAAGGCAACAAAAAACCGTCGTCCGATACCGCGACCCATCTGGCGCTCTATCGCCGCTATCCGCAGATCGGCGGGATCGTTCATACCCATTCCCGCCATGCGACGATCTGGTCGCAGGCCGGGCTCGATCTGCCCGCCTGGGGCACCACCCACGCCGACTATTTCTATGGCGCGATCCCCTGTACCCGACTGATGACCGTTGAGGAAATTAACGGCGAGTACGAGTATCAGACCGGCGAGGTGATTATTAAAACCTTTGAAGAGCGCGGTCTGGATCCGGCGCAAATCCCGGCGGTATTGGTTCATTCGCACGGCCCGTTTGCCTGGGGTAAAAATGCCGCCGATGCCGTCCACAACGCCGTGGTGCTTGAGGAGTGCGCCTATATGGGGCTGTTCTCGCGCCAGCTGGCCCCGCAGTTGCCGGATATGCAGCCTGAACTGCTCGATAAACACTATCTGCGTAAACACGGCGCGAATGCCTATTACGGGCAGTAATGCCGGCAGCCACAGCCTGTGTCAGATGGCGACTGCGCCTTATCCGACCTACAAGATTTGCAATATCAATACGTTGTGATGAACTCTTGTGGGCCCGATAAGCAAAGCGCCATCGGGCATTCAGTTTGCAACCGTTTTGTCAGAGGGCCAAAGATTATACTCAAGAATTAACGTGTTCCTTACTGTAGCGCCGCTTCCAGGCGGTAGGCGTCAGGCCGGTGTGCTTGCGGAAGATCTGGCGAAAGTAACCAACATCATTAAAACCGCACCGCTCCGCCACCTCTTTTAACGAACGCGCGTCGCTAATCAGCAACTTTTCCGCCTCGCGCACCCGCTGGCGGTGGATGGCCTCCGTTAGCGTAAGGTGAAATACCCGCCGATAAACGCGTCCCAGATAATCCACATTGCAATGCAGTTCTTTCGCCAGAACTGAGCTGGAAAGCGGCAGGTGATAGTGCGTTCGAATCAGCTGCTGTACTTTCCAGGCCAGCGACACGCCAGCGGCCTCGGCGTTTTCATTCTGCCGGGCGTCAACGGTGAGCTGCTGCAAAATCAGCAGCACGATGAACTCCAGCGCCGGGCTGCGCTGGTGCTTTTCCTGCTCGTTCATAAACTGGCGAAAAAGCGCAATCAGCGCCTGCGGATCGGCAACCTGGGTATGCTGCGGCACGGAAAGATGCGTCAGCCAGCGCGGGTCGCTGTCCGGCGCTTTGACCTCAAAATGGAGCCAGTAAAATTTAAGATCGGCGGGAAACTCCTCAACGCCAATATGACGGCGATGCGGCCAAAGCAACAGGCTTTCCCCGGCTTCGACACAGAAAACACATTCTTCTTCCTGAATTTTCAGGCAGCCTTTTTCCACAAATATAATTTCCCACGATTGCAGACGCCTGGCAGGATGACGCCCAATGCCGCGAGAAATAAATAATCCGCCGTTTTGGACTTTAATCGGTAATGTTATGGATAATTCGAGCATTAATATGTCATTTCCCGCTCATTCAGCACCGTATTTCATATTAGCTTTTGATTATTAACTAAAAATAGTCATTTCACTCGATCCATCTCACATTTTTAAATACGGGTCGGAATCGTCATCTTTTTTTACTCTTTTATCGCCTTGTCGCTCACCGCTATCCGGGCAAAATGAATCAGGTCATAACGCGAAAATAAAAATTACTGCCATAAAATACCCCGTCAGCGAGGAATATCTATGACCTCTACAGCCTTAAGGAGCACGAAATGAACGTACTGGAAGTCGATCTGCATAAACTGACGGTCAGCGATCCGTTCCTCGGACAGTATCAACAACTGGTTCGCGATGTGGTTATTCCTTACCAGTGGGATGCGTTAAACGATCGTATTCCAGAGGCTGAACCCAGCCATGCCATTGAAAATTTCCGCATTGCCGCAGGCCAGCAGACGGGCGACTTTTACGGCATGGTCTTTCAGGACAGCGACGTGGCGAAATGGCTGGAAGCGGTTGCCTGGTCACTGTGCCAGAAACCCGATCCCGCGCTTGAGAAAACCGCCGATGAGGTGATTGAACTGGTGGCCGCCGCGCAGTGTGACGATGGCTATCTCAATACGTACTTTACGGCAAAAGCCCCGCAAGAACGCTGGAGCAACCTGGCGGAGTGCCACGAGCTTTATTGCGCCGGGCACCTGATTGAAGCGGGCGTCGCCTTCTTTCAGGCCACCGGCAAGCGTCGGCTGCTAGACGTCGTTTGTCGCCTGGCCGATCATATCGACAGCACTTTCGGCCCTGGCGAAAATCAGCTGCACGGCTATCCGGGCCACCCGGAAATTGAGCTGGCGCTGATGCGTCTGTATGAGGTAACAGAGCAGCCGCGCTATATGATGCTGGCAAGCTACTTTATCGGACAGCGCGGCACCCAACCGCACTTCTACGACGAAGAGTACGAAAAACGCGGCCAAACCTCTTACTGGCATACCTACGGCCCGGCGTGGATGGTCAAAGACAAAGCCTACAGCCAGGCGCATCTGCCAATTTCACAGCAGCAGACGGCCATTGGCCACGCGGTACGTTTTGTCTATCTGATGACTGGCGTGGCGCATCTCGCTCGCCTGAGCAACGATGAAGGCAAACGCCAGGACTGCCTGCGCCTGTGGAAAAATATGGCGCAGCGTCAGCTGTATATCACCGGCGGGATTGGCTCGCAGAGCAGCGGCGAAGCCTTTAGCAGCGATTACGATTTACCGAATGATTCGGTCTATGCGGAAAGCTGCGCTTCAATCGGCCTGATGATGTTCGCCCGCCGGATGCTGGAAATGGAAGCCGATAGCCAGTACGCCGACGTGATGGAGCGCGCGCTGTACAACACCGTCCTCGGCGGTATGGCGCTCGACGGCAAGCATTTCTTCTACGTCAACCCGCTGGAAGTGCATCCAAAATCGTTAAAATTCAACCATATTTACGATCACGTTAAGCCCATTCGCCAGCGCTGGTTTGGCTGCGCCTGCTGCCCGCCGAACATCGCCCGCGTGCTCACCTCCCTTGGTCACTACATCTACACGCCGCGTGCGGATGCGCTGTACATCAATATGTACGTGGGTAACAGCATGGAAATACCGGTTGAAAATGGCGCGCTCAAACTGCGGATTGGCGGGAACTACCCGTGGCATGAGCAGGTGAAGATCGCCATCGACTCTGTGCAGCCGGTACGTCACACGCTGGCGCTACGTCTGCCGGACTGGTGCCCTGAGGCAAAAGTGACGCTCAACGGGCTGGAAGTGGAGCAGGATATTCGCAAAGGTTATCTGCATATCCGTCGAACCTGGCAGGAGGGCGATACGATAACCCTGACGCTGCCGATGCCGGTTCGCCGCGTGTATGGCAATCCGCTGGCGCGTCACGTCGCCGGTAAGGTCGCCATTCAGCGCGGGCCGTTGGTCTATTGCCTTGAGCAGGCCGATAACGGCGAAGAACTGCATAATCTGTGGCTACCGAAAGAGAGTGAATTCCGGGTCTTTGAGGGCAAAGGGCTTTTTGCGCATAAGATGCTGATTCAGGCTGAAGGCGAGAAGCAAAGTGCCCCAGATGCGCAGCATCAGGCGTTGTGGCACTACGATAACGCGCCGTCATCGCGCCAGCCGCAGACGCTAACGTTCATTCCGTGGTTTAGCTGGGCCAACCGTGGCGAGGGCGAAATGCGGATTTGGGTCAACGAGCGGTAATACTGTGCCGGATGGCGGCTGCGCCTTATCCGGCCTACAAGATTTGCAATATCAGTATATTGCGATGAATTTTTGTAGGCCTGATAAGCGAAGCGCCATCAGACATTACCACCAGGCTAATATCAACGCGGTAGGCCCGATAAGCGAAGTGCCATCGGGCATTACCACCAAGCTAATATCAACGCGGTAGGCCCGATAAGCGAAGCGCCATCGGGCATTACCGTCAGGCTGATATCAATGCGGTAGGCCCGATAAGCGCAGCGCCATCGGGCATTACCACCAGGCTGATATCAATGCGGTAGGCCCGATAAGCGAAGCGCCATCGGGCATTACCACCAGGCTGATATCAATGCGGTAGGCCCGATAAGCGCAGCGCCATCGGGCATTACCACCAGGCTGATATCAATGCGGTAGGCCCGATAAGCGAAGCGCCATCGGGCATTACCACCAGGCTGATATCAATGCGGTAGGCCCGATAAGCGCAGCGCCATCGGGCATTACCTCTTGCGTCAGAACAGCCCCAGCGGCTTATCGGAATAGCTCACCAGCAGACACTTGGTTTGCTGGTAGTGTTCCAGCATCATCTTATGCGTTTCGCGCCCGATGCCAGACTGCTTATAGCCGCCAAACGCCGCGTGTGCCGGATAGGCGTGATAGCAGTTGGTCCATACGCGCCCGGCCTGAATGCCGCGCCCCATCTTATAGGCCAGATTGCCGTTGCGGCTCCAGACGCCGGCGCCGAGGCCATACTGCGTATCGTTAGCGATTTCCAGCGCCTCCTCCATGGTTTTAAAGGTGGTTACCGCCAGCACCGGGCCAAAGATCTCCTCCTGAAAGACGCGCATATTATTCTTACCAAACAGAATGGTAGGCTCAAGGTAATAGCCCTCTTTAAGTTCGCCATCCAGCTCCTTGCGTCGCCCACCGGTCAGAATATCGGCCCCCTCTTTTTTACCGATATCGATATAATTGAGGATAGTCTCAAGCTGGCCGTGGGAGACCTGCGCCCCCATCTGTGTACCGCTATCTAGCGGGTTCCCGCTGCGAATGCTCTCTACCCGGCGAATAGCGCGCTCCATAAAGCGCTCATAGATGGACTCCTGGACCAGCGCACGGCTTGGACAGGTACACACCTCGCCCTGGTTAAAGGCAAACAGGGCAAATCCCTCCAGCGCTTTATCAAAGAACGCATCTTCCTCATCCATCACGTCGGCGAAGAAGATATTGGGCGACTTGCCGCCTAACTCCAGCGTCACTGGAATAATATTCTGCGTGGCGTACTGCATGATCTGTTGACCCACTTCCGTCGAACCGGTAAACGCCACCTTCGCGATACGTTTCGAGGTCGCCAGATATTCGCCGATCTCGCCGCCCGCGCCGTTCACGACGTTGACGACGCCCGGCGGTAACAGATCGCCAATGACTTCCATTAACAGCAGAACGGAAAGCGGCGTCAGGCGTGCCGGTTTAAGCACCACGCAGTTACCCGCCGCCAGCGCTGGCGCCATTTTCCAGCTTGCCATCAACAACGGAAAGTTCCACGGGATTATCTGCCCCACGACGCCAAGCGGTTCGTGAAAATGGTAGGCCACGGTTTCGCTATCAACTTCGCTGATCCCGCCCTCCTGCGCACGTATACAGGAGGCGAAATAGCGGAAATGATCGATCGCCAGCGGTACGTCGGCGGCGCTGGTTTCACGAATCGGTTTACCGTTATCCCAGGTTTCCGCTGTCGCCAACAGTTCGAGGTTTTGTTCCATCCGATCGGCGATCTTAAACAAGATAGCGGCACGGTCTTGTACTGACGTATGCGCCCACTTATCTTTCGCCTTATGCGCGGCGTCGAGCGCTAAATCGATATCTTTTTTACCGGAGGAAGCGACTTCACATAGCGGCTGGCCGGTCACTGGCGTCAGGTTTTGATAATATTCGCCGTCGGCGGGCGCAACCCAGTCACCGCCAATAAAATTGTCATAGCGGGCTTTTAACTTCAGTGGGTACCCGTATTCACCTGGCTGAATACGTGTTGAAGGGGGATTGTTCGTCATGACCAACTCCTTATTGTAAAGGTACTCCACAAGGGTAGACGGTACTGGTGAATTTTTCGCCAATGGTTTTCCGCTTTACGACAGCAATCACGAATTACTTTCCTTTACGTTTCTCCGTCTGGTTTTAGCCATACTAAACAGGTGCCTGTTTAACGTACGGAGAACACTATGCAGCAATATATCGGTATTGATGTGGGAGGAACTCACGTCAAATATGGCGTGATTAACAGTGACGGCGAAGAATTAACCCATCATCAATTCGATACGCCAGAGGACGCCTCCACGTTTACCCGCAAATGGCAGGATGTGGTGGCGCGTTGCCAACAGGACTATGACATTGCGGCAATCGGGGTCAGTTTCCCCGGCCATATTAATCCCCATAACGGTCATGCGGCAAAAGCGGGCGCGCTGGCTTATCTGGATGACGTCAACCTGATGGAGTTGTTCAGCGGGCTGACCGATCTGCCGCTGGTCGTGGAGAACGACGCGAACTGCGCGGCGCTGGGCGAAATGTGGCGAGGCGCCGGGCAGCATTATGACAATCTGGTCTGTATCACCATTGGAACAGGCATTGGTGGCGGTATTATCGTCGGACGAGAACTGTATCGCGGCGCACATTTCCATGCCGGTGAATTCGGCGTCATGCCGGTCGGGAATAATGGCGAAAGTATGCACAAAATCGCGTCAACCAGCGGATTAATGGCGTCGTGCCGCCAGGCGCTGGCGCTGCCTGCCGAAGAGATGCCGCCTGCGGATGTGATCTTCGAACGAATGGCGACCGATGTTCATCTGCGTGAGGCGGTCAATGACTGGGCGCGTTATCTGTCACGCGGCGTTTACAGCGTAATCTCTATGTTTGATCCGGGCGTGGTGCTGATCGGCGGAGGAATAAGCGAACAGGAAAAGCTCTACCCGCTCCTGACGCGGCATCTTGAAACGTTTGAAATGTGGGAGGCGCTCCAGGTGCCGATTCAGCCCTGCCAACTGGGAAATCAGGCGGGCAGGCTGGGCGCCGTCTGGCTGGCGCAGCAAAAGCTCGATCGAAGCTAACGTGTTACGCCTTATCCGGCCTGCATCGTCTACGCAGGCCCGGTAAGCGTCCGCGCCACCGGGCAAAGGCGTTACATCGCCGCGCGATAAATTTCCACAATCTCGTCGTGAGTCGCCTGAATCGGGTTCGTCAGACCACAGGCATCTTTAAGAGCATTAGTCGCCAAAACCGGGATATCTTCTTCCTTCACGTTTAGCTCGCGCAGTCCCGCCGGAATGTTGACTTTCTGCGACAGTTGGCGAATGGCCGCCACACACGCCTGCGCGCCTTCCGCCTCGCTCATACCTGATACATCGACGCCCATCGCCGCAGCGCAATCACGCAGGCGAGCCGCCGCTACCTGGCTGTTGAATACCTGCACATGCGGCAGCAGAACCGCGTTACATACGCCGTGCGGTAGGTTGTAGAAACCGCCAAGTTGATGCGCCATAGCATGAACGTAGCCCAGCGACGCATTGTTAAACGCCATTCCCGCCAGGAACTGAGCATAAGCCATCGCTTCACGCGCCTGGACATTGCTCCCCTCTTCAACCGCAACAACCAGATTTTCCGCAATCATCGTTACCGCTTTCAGCGCGCAGGCATCGGTAATAGGCGTTGCCGCAACGGAAACATAAGCTTCAATCGCGTGGGTTAACGCATCCATACCGGTTGCCGCCGTCAGGGATTTCGGCATACCAACCATTAAAGAGGAGTCGTTGACAGAGAGCAGCGGCGTAACGTGTTTATCGACGATAGCCATTTTAATATGACGTTCTTCGTCGGTGATGATACAAAAACGGGTCATTTCAGACGCGGTGCCGGCGGTCGTATTAATCGCAATCATCGGCAACTGCGGTTTCGCGGAGCGGTCAACGCCTTCATAGTCACGAATATCGCCGCCATTCGCCGCCACCAGAGCGATACCTTTCGCACAGTCGTGCGGGGAACCGCCGCCCAGCGAGATAACGCTGTCGCAGCCATTTTCTTTCAGAAGCTTCAACCCAGCTGCCACATTGCTGGTGGTAGGGTTAGGCTGCGTACCATCATAAATCACGCTAAAAATATCACGTTCCTGTAGCGCTTTTTGAATATCACCCGCCATCCCTAATTTTGTCAGCATAGCATCCGTAACAATTAATGTACGGCGAAAACCATATTCCGCCATCGTATTCATTGCGTTCTTTAATGAATCGGCACCAATTACATTCACGGAAGGAATAAAAAACGTTGAAGCTGCCATTATACTGTCCTTAATTACCAGAATAAGGTGCGAAGAATACGGGTGAAATTATCCTAATAATATGATCACGATGACTATTTTAAGAAGTCAGAAAAATAAAAAGCACATTAGGTTAATTTCCTGATGTGCTTTTATAAATCAACTCAATAATTGTATTGATTCATTTCTGATTTAATTTAACCATTTCATTCTTTTTGCGGAAATAATAACGCATCACGTAATAAATGATCATTCCCACGACGTCGTGTAAATCCAATCCGGTCAAAATATTCAAGGATCTGAATGGCCAGTTTCCGCCCTACATTCAGCCTGTCGCGAAAATCCGCCGCACACGTTGATCCTCTCTCTTGATCCAGCTCGCGGATCATATTGGCGAAAGCGACAATCCGATCGTTACGATAGTACCGATCTTTTACGATCGCGGTAATGATGCCTTGCTGTGCCGCCTGCCGCAGCACCAGCCGCATCAATTGTTCCTCCGTTCCGGTCTCTTTCGCCAGATCGCGTACCCACCAGGGCTCATCGCCAAATAGCGGTTCGACTTTTTGCCAGACGGCCTGCTGCTCATCGCTAAATCCCGCTTTATGATCCGGCAGATGCAACCAACCGTGATGGCTATGAATCAGGCCGTCATCGCGCATCCGCTCGATCAGCATCAGGACCAGCGCTTCATCTTCCATTGGCAGGGCCATGCGGCGTAAACGCTCGCGTCCCGGCCCCGGTTCATCGCGGTGCTGTTCGTGGTAGGTCGCCAGCGTATCAAGAATCTTACGCTGCCAGCGGGCGGCGACGGGCGCACTTAACAGATTGTCTCCGGCCTGGATAAAACCATGTTGCTCAATAAGCTGACGCATACCGAGAGGATTAAGCTGACGCGCCCAACCGAAATCCGGCAGGTTGACGGCGCCGCGTTCCAGATGAATGGCCAACGCCGCGCTATCGTCCTGCGCGTCGGCAAGCGTTGAAAGCCAGTGCAAATAATCTGGTTTACGTTTACCGCGACGCGGCGCCTTAAGCGTCACCACGCGTGCGCCGGCAAGGGTGGCACGTGCGGAAATATCACGCAGCACCAGTCTGTCATTATCGGCCAGCCACAACGGCGTATCGAAGATCAGCTCGGCCAGCCCGCCTTCCAGCAAAGAGACGCGACCGGTCACATGGCTGGCGGCATGGTGAATATGTAGCGGCTGCCATTGGGAAAGCGGCGCATGAAGCGCCAGAGAAACGATCACCCGGGAAAAAGCTTCCCCCACCGGCGCATCGGAAAGCAGCCAGTCGCCGCGGTTAAGCTGTTCCTTCTCCGCATCGCCCGCAATATTGAGAGCAATACGTTGCCCGGCGTGCGCATGGTCGGTAGGCTGATTTTGTGCGTGCAGGCTACGCACCCGCATCGGTTTATTTACTCCGGTTAACCACAGCGTATCACCTACCTTCACCTCTCCGCTCAGCGCCGTTCCGGTCACCACCAGTCCCGCCCCTTTCACCGTAAACGCACGGTCGATAGCCAGACGGAAGCGATGCTGCGCGGCGTGCAAACGTGCAGGAAGCTGCTGTAAATGAGCGCGAAGTTCTGCAATACCGCGTCCTTCATTGGCAGCGGTGACAAATAAAACGGTATCGGCGAAGCCATAGTTGTCGAGCGCCGCCAGTACCTCTTCTCGTACTTCACCGATACGCGCCTCGTCCACGCGATCGGCTTTGGTCAGCGCGACGGTGAGCTGGAGATTGCCCGTCAGTTGCAGGATCTGTAAATGCTCGCGCGTTTGCGCCATAACGCCGTCATCACAGGCGACCACCAGCAAAGCGTGATCGATACCGCCTACGCCCGCCAGCATGTTAGAGAGGAATTTTTCATGCCCAGGCACATCGATAAAGCCCAGCACACGACCATCCGGCTGCGGCCAATAGGCGTAGCCCAGATCGATAGTCATCCCGCGTTTTTTCTCTTCCGGCAGGCGATCGGCATTGACTCCGGTAATCGCCTGGAGCAACGTCGTTTTACCGTGGTCTACGTGTCCGGCAGTTGCAATAATCATTTCAGCATCATCTCCATAAACCGGCTTTCGTCTTCAAGACAGCGCATATCCAGCCATAAACGGCCATCATAAATTCGGCCAATGACCGGTACAGGCAGCGTGCGCCAGCGAGCCGCCAGCGCCTCCAGCCGACTACCGCGCCCGTCGTGCGGGGTAAATGTCATGGCGGCGCTGGGGAGGCGGTCTACCGGTAATGAACCGCTGCCGATTTGCGACAGGCAGGGTTTAACCTCCAGCGCAAATTCATCGCCGTAACGTGCCACCAGCCGCGCCTGTAACCGCTGCGCTTGTTCGCGAATCGACGCTTCACTGCGGGTTAACAGACGCAGGGTGGGTAATTTCTCCGCCAACGCTTCCGGGTGCAGATACAGACGTAACGTTGCCTCCAGCGCCGCCAGCGTCATTTTATCCGCGCGCAGAGCGCGTTTCAGCGGATGGCTTTGCAGTTGGGCAATCATCGCTTTTTTGCCGACGATGATCCCGGCCTGCGGCCCGCCCAGCAACTTATCGCCGGAGAAGCTTACCAGGCTGACGCCTGCGGCAATGAGCTGCTGCGGCATCGGCTCTTTGGGTAAGCCATATTGACTTAAATCCACCAGTGAACCGCTGCCCAGATCCGCCACCAACGGAATATCCAGCTCTCGCCCGATTTCCGCCAGTTCCGCTTCCTCTACCGTTTTGGTAAAGCCCTCAATGCTGTAATTACTGGTATGCACCTTCATCAACAGCCCGGTATTTTCATTTACCGCCTGACGGTAATCTTTCGCGTGCGTCCGGTTGGTGGTGCCCACTTCATGCAGCGTACAGCCCGCCTGACGCATAACATCCGGAATACGAAACGCGCCGCCGATTTCGACCAGCTCGCCACGCGAAACCACCACCTCTTTGCCGCTGGCGGTCGCCGCCAGCATCAGCAATACCGCCCCCGCATTGTTATTGACGATACAGGCGTCCTCCGCCCCGGTGATACGGCATAACAGCGTCGCCAGCGCCCGGTCGCGATGCCCCCGCCCGGCGCCATCCAAATCGTATTCCAGCGTCACCGGCGCGCGCATCGCCTGCGTTACCGCCTCAATCGCTTCTTGCGCCTGCAATGCGCGGCCAAGGTTGGTGTGCAGCACCGTCCCCGTCAGGTTAATCACCGGGCGCAGCGCGCTTTGCGCCGCATTTTCCAGCCGGAGTTTCGCCTCTTGCGCCCAGTCTGCGTACCAGTCGGGAAGTGTTTGCGTATTCCGGATGACGTCGCGCGCGTCGTCAAGCATCCGCCTAAGCAGATCAACCACCTGGGTATGGCCATACCGATCGCGCAGAGAAAGAAAAGCGCTATCGTGCAATAAGCGATCGATAGCAGGAAGCTGGCTGTAGAGTGTACGCGTTTCGCTTGTCATGAAAATGCCTGGCTGTTGGTGGCCCTCTCCTGGCGGGAGAGGGATATCGACATAAGGGGGATTGTAACGTGAGTTTGCTCAGGCGGACATAATGCGCGTCAAGCCTTTGGCGCTTCGGTGCGGGCAAAGCTTTCGCGTTGAAAAAGCGTTTCGACCAGTTTGACCAGGTGGGGGCGGCTAACACACCAGCCGGGCGCGACCCGGCGGAAGTTGAGATAGCCTACCGCACAGGCAATCGCGATAGTCGCCAGATTGACCGTATCCGTTTTTAGCGTCCCGTCGCTCAGATAACTTTCGAGCATATCCAGGCTGCGGTTGATTTTTTCCCGCTGGCGCAGCAGTTCCGTTTCCGATTGTTGCGCCGCCGGACGCGCCTGTTCGCGTACAGAAACCAACGCTGCATCCATAATGCCGTCAGCCAACGCTTCAAGCTGGCGAACTTTAAGCGCTGCCATCGGGTCACGCGGGAGCATCGCTGGCGCGATATCCAGCAACTCAATATATTCCGCGATGATCGGCGAATCGAACCAGTACTCGCCTTTCTCCGTCACCAGCGCTGGCACCTTACCCAGAGGGTTGTATTGCGCCACGCCGTTATCCGCCTCGTAGGGTAGTTCATTAATAAATTCGAAGGTAATGCCTTTTTCGAGCAGCAGAACAGAGATTTTGCGCACAAAAGGGCTGGTGTAGCTACCGATGAGTTTCATGCCGTGTCCTTTTTGCCAACCAGTAAAAATCATAGTATGGCTCAAATAAGACGAAAGGAGACGCAAAAGGAGGTTGCTGAATGACATAACGTGAGTGAGCTCGCGACAAAATGTTTGCCGGATCGTATTGGCGTTACCCGGGCTTAAAATTTCTTGTGAAGAGGATCACAAAAATTCAACAAAGCACCAAAATAAAAATGTGAAATATCTCACATAACATGGTCTTTTAAGGGCTAAAAATTAGATTCGTTGTTTTTTTACACAGCCACTTTGTGATCAATATCACATCAATTACCTCTCTACCCCCTATATTAATGTGACACAAATCACATAAATTGTCCCTGTCTGGACAGTTGAACGATTCAGTGCCAGATTGCGCAGTATCTACACTACAGGGTCCGGCTACCTCTGCCGCTACATTAACAAACCTCGGGCTTTCAGCCTGCGCGACAGCAACATAAGAAGGGGTGTTTTTATGTCATCCGATATTAAGATCAAAGTGCAAAGCTTTGGTCGATTCCTCAGCAATATGGTGATGCCTAATATCGGCGCGTTTATCGCGTGGGGTATTATCACCGCATTATTTATTCCAACAGGGTGGTTGCCTAACGAAACGCTGGCGAAACTGGTTGGTCCGATGATCACCTACCTGCTGCCGCTGCTCATCGGTTATACCGGCGGTCGTCTGGTTGGCGGCGAACGCGGCGGCGTAGTGGGCGCTATCACTACCATGGGCGTTATTGTCGGCGCGGATATGCCGATGTTCCTCGGCTCAATGATCGCCGGTCCATTAGGCGGCTACTGCATTAAGAAATTCGACAGTTGGGTAGACGGTAAGATCAAATCCGGTTTTGAGATGCTGGTGAACAACTTCTCCGCTGGCATCATCGGTATGATCCTCGCCATCCTGGCGTTCCTCGGTATTGGTCCGGCGGTTGAAGTCCTGTCCAAAATTCTGGCGGCGGGCGTTAACTTCATGGTGGCGCACGATATGCTGCCGCTGGCGTCCATTTTTGTTGAACCGGCGAAAATCCTGTTCCTCAACAACGCCATCAACCACGGTATCTTCTCGCCGCTGGGTATTCAGCAGTCTCATGAGATGGGTAAATCCATCTTCTTCCTGATTGAAGCTAACCCGGGTCCAGGGATGGGCGTCCTGCTGGCGTACATGTTCTTCGGTCGCGGCAGCGCTAAACAGTCTGCGGGCGGCGCGGCAATTATCCACTTCCTGGGCGGTATCCATGAGATCTACTTCCCGTACGTGCTGATGAACCCACGCCTGATTCTGGCGGTGATTCTCGGCGGTATGACCGGCGTATTCACCCTGACCATCCTGAACGGCGGTTTGGTCTCTCCGGCATCTCCAGGTTCCATTCTGGCGGTACTGGCGATGACGCCAAAAGGCGCTTACTTCGCTAACATCGCTGCCATCGTGGCGGCAATGGCGGTCTCCTTCGTGGTGTCTGCAATTCTGCTGAAAACCAGCAAAGTGAAAGAAGAAGATGACATTGAAGCGGCCACCCGTCGTATGCAGGACATGAAAGCGGAATCTAAAGGCGCCTCTCCGCTGGCGGCTGGCGACGTGACTAACGACCTGAGCCATGTGCGTAAAATCATCGTGGCTTGCGATGCCGGTATGGGTTCCAGCGCGATGGGCGCAGGGGTACTGCGTAAGAAAGTACAGGATGCGGGCCTGAGCCAGATCTCCGTCACCAACAGCGCCATTAACAATCTGCCGCCGGATGTGGATCTGGTCATTACTCACCGCGACCTGACCGAGCGCGCAATGCGTCAGGTACCGCAGGCGCAGCATATTTCGCTGACCAACTTCCTGGATAGCGGCCTGTACACCAGCCTGACCGAACGTCTGGTTGCCGCACAGCGCCACAATACTAATGAAGAGAAAGTACGCGACCATCTGAAAGACAGCTTTGAGGAGGGTGATAACAACCTGTTCAAACTGGGTGCGGAGAATATCTTCCTCGGACGTAAAGCGGCCACGAAAGAAGAGGCGATTCGCTTTGCCGGTGAACAGCTGGTGAAAGGCGGCTATGTTGAGCCGGAATACGTCGAGGCGATGCTGGACCGCGAAAAGCTGACGCCGACTTACCTCGGTGAATCCATCGCAGTACCGCACGGTACAGTAGAAGCGAAAGATCGCGTGCTGAAAACCGGCGTGGTGTTCTGCCAGTATCCGGAAGGCGTACGCTTCGGTGAAGAAGAAGACGATATTGCCCGTCTGGTTATTGGTATCGCCGCACGTAACAATGAGCACATCCAGGTCATCACCAGCCTGACTAACGCGCTGGATGATGAATCCGTGATCGAACGTCTGGCGCACACCACCAGCGTGGATGAAGTGCTGGAACTGCTGGCAGGTAAAAAAGCTTAACAGTTAAGTATCCCCAAAATAGTTCGAGCTGCAGGAAGGGCGGCAACGCAGTGAATCCCCAGGAGCGTACATAAGTACGTGACTGGGGTGAGCGAGGAGAGCCAACGCATCTGCAGTTCGAAATATGAAGGCGATATCCTCTCCCTTGTGGAGAGGGTTAGGTTGAGGGGAAATCTATGCAGTCCCTCACCCCAGCCCTCTCGGGTAAAAACATTAATGAAGGTTAATACTATGAAAGCATTACATTTTGGCGCAGGTAATATCGGTCGTGGCTTTATAGGCAAACTGCTGGCTGACGCGGGGATACAACTGACGTTTGCGGATGTAAATCAGGTCGTACTCGATGCCCTGAATGCCCGTCATAGCTATCAGGTTCATGTTGTGGGTGAAAATGAGCAGGTTGATACCGTTTCCGGCGTCAACGCTGTCAGCAGCATCGGCGATGATGTTGTCGACCTGATTGCCCACGTTGATTTAATCACTACTGCCGTGGGTCCGGTTGTGCTTGAGCGTATCGCTCCGGCCATCGCTAAAGGGCTGGTAAAACGTAAGGCGCAGGGCGTGGATGCCCCGCTGAATATCATCGCCTGTGAAAATATGGTGCGCGGCACCACACAGCTCAAAGGTCATGTGATGAACGCGCTGGCGGATGGCGATAAAGCCTGGGTTGAACAGCACGTCGGTTTTGTGGATTCCGCCGTTGACCGTATTGTGCCGCCATCTGCTTCTGCAACCAACGATCCGCTGGAAGTGACGGTAGAAACCTTCAGCGAGTGGATCGTCGATAAAACCCAGTTCAAAGGCGCGTTGCCGACCATTCCGGGGATGGAGTTAACGGATAACCTGATGGCATTTGTCGAACGTAAACTCTTCACGCTGAACACAGGTCATGCTATAACCGCGTACCTCGGCAAATTAGCCGGTCATCAAACCATTCGCGACGCCATTCTCGATGAGAGTATTCGCGCGGTGGTGAAAGGCGCGATGGAAGAAAGCGGCGCGGTGCTGATCAAACGCTACGGTTTTGATGCCGACAAACATGCGGCATACATTCAGAAAATCCTCGGTCGTTTTGAAAACCCGTATCTGAAAGATGATGTTGAGCGCGTTGGACGTCAGCCGCTACGCAAACTCAGCGCGGGCGACCGTCTGATCAAACCGCTGCTGGGCACCCTGGAATATGGTCTGCCGCATGTGAATCTGGTCAAAGGGATCGCGGCGGCGATGCATTTCCGCAGTGAAGAAGATCCGCAGGCACAGGAACTGGCCGCGCTGATTGACGAAAAAGGTCCACAGGCCGCTCTGGCGCAAATTTCCGGGCTGGATGCCAATAGCGATGTGGTGGCGGAGGCGGTTAACGCTTATAACGCGACCAAATGACGCAGAACCCGGCGCAGGTTAGCCTGCGCCCAAATAACAGATTGTCAGATATGCAGGCAATAATGGAACAAACCCAGGCCTTTGAAAATCGTGTGCTTGAGCGTCTGAATGCTGGCAAAACCGTACGGAGCTTCCTGATTACTGCCGTCGAGTTATTGACCGAGGCGGTGAATATTCTGGTGCTCCAGGTGTTTCGCAAAGACGACTATGCGGTGAAATACGCTGTGGAACCGTTGCTGGACGGCGACGGACCGCTGGGCGATCTTTCGGTACGTCTGAAACTTATCTATGGCCTGGGCGTACTCAGCCGCACCGAATATGAAGATGCGGAGCTGTTAATGGCGCTGCGCGAAGAGCTGAATCACGACGGCAATGAATACGCCTTTACCGACGATGAAATCCTCGGGCCGTTTGGCGAACTGCACTGCGTCATGGCGCTGCCGCCGCCGCCGCATTTTGATACGTCCGACGCGGCGCTCTACGCCATGCAAATTCAGCGCTACCAGCAGGCGGTGCGTTCGACGATGGTTCTCTCCCTGACCGAGCTGATTTCTAAAATCAGCTTAAAAAAGGCCTTTCAAAAGTAAATCCCGCCGTTAACCTCTTTCTTCTTCTTTTGGTCGGTACAGCCGCCGGTAATATTCCAGACGCTGCAAATAAATGGGCGCGCTCTCCGACGGCACTTCGGAAGGAACATAATCACGCGGCGGCGTTTTATTCAAGTATTCACGGAACGCCTGGCTGGACGCCATAAAATCGACGGCTTTATCAATAAGAAGTGGTACGTTCTCACCTATTTTTGCCATGATAGATCCTCCATGTGTGACCCGCGTCTGACTCCCGCGGTCGCTTATTTGAGTTTAGGATCACTTTAGCGTTGTCATTGAGGAAAATGTGCTTAATCGCTTTTCTTGCCGGCAAAAAAGGCGCTTCATCTTTTCTTTCGAAAAAAAGATTTTATTCTCAAAGAGATAACTAAATAATTAGCGGTGTAATACTTGCCATAATTGATTATCTTTACGTCATAAGTTGTGAAGAATCACTCACTGCGCGCATACTATAGGGTATCTATCCCATTTCTATCAGAAGCTATCCCATGAAAGAAGTTGAAAAAAACGAAATTAAACGCCTGAGCGATCGTCTTGACGCTATTCGCCACCAGCAGGCAGGTCTTTCTCTGGTTGAATCCGCCGATAAATACGCGGAGCTGGAAAAAGAAAAAGAGACGCTGGAAGCAGAAATTATCCGTCTGCGCGAAGTACACAGCCAGAAACTGAGTAAAGAAGCGCAGAAGCTGATGAACCTGCCGTTTCGCCGCGCGATCACTAAAAAAGAGCAGGCCGATATGGGCAAACTCAAAAAAAGCGTACGCGGCCTGATCGTGGTGCACCCGATGACGGCGCTGGGCCGGGAAATGGGGCTCAAAGAGATGACAGGCTTCGCGAAGAGCGAGTTCTAAACACTTCCGCATCACAGGCTCTCAAGGTACCTGTCGTTCGACGGGGCCTTGAGAGCATCGGGCTATATTCCGAATTTTTATCCAGACGTATTTACACCGCTTATATACGAGTTCATTTTTAACGGTAATCTCGATTTTTCAGGAATATAAATACCACTATCAGGCCTATTTGTATTTATACAATGAATTTTTTCATCGACTGTTCTCATGACCCGCAGAATATAATTGACCCACTAAATTAAATAACATTATTATCTACAAGGTAATGCATCTATACATAAATATCATGATTATATTTTTATAAGGTATTGCCATGGGTAATTGATAATGAATTTCGGGCATTTATACAAATTCATAGAGACAATGAATATTTTCGTTGTAATCATACATTAATTGATTATCGACAATGCCGTAACCCCGCAGAGCGGTGAGTTAGCTGTATAAATAATAGTTTAACTATTTATATCATATAAATTATAAACAAGGATATTTTATATGCACAAAAATGGAAAATTTATTCCCCTGCTTGTTTTGGGATTCACATTTTTTTTATCTGGTTGTGATTACTTCGCAGATAAGCACCTTGTTGAAGAACTGAAAAAACAACAAAAAGAACAAGAAGCAAAGATAAATTTGCTAGAAAAACAACAAGCTACAGTTATCAACACGACTCAAAAGGTCGCCGAAGTCGTTGGTCGCATTGAACGCAAACAACGGCTATTCGACTACACAGAACTGGATCCATCACAAACGCGCTATTTTATTATTAACAACGGCAATATCGGATTAGCCGGGCGTATTCTATCTATTGAGCCAATAGATGATGGAAGTGTTATTCATCTTGATTTAGTTAACTTACTCAGCATTCCCGTATCAAACCTTGCGTTTAATATGACATGGGGTACGAAAAAACCTTCCGAGGCAAAAGATCTGCCTCGCTGGAAACAACTCCTGCTTAACACGAAAATGGATTCGACAATCGAACTTTTACCGGGAACATGGACAAACGTCACGCTAACATTAAAAGGCGTATCGCCCAATAATCTTAAGTATCTAAAAATAGGTATTAACATGGAGAATGTCATATTCGACAGCATACAACCTATTAATGATACGAAAAAGAAGCCAAAAAAATAATAGCCATTGATACAACTATTTTAGAAAAGGAAAGCACTTATCCATGAACAGAATATTTAAAGTCCTCTGGAATGCCGCTACGGGAACATTTATTGTCACCAGCGAAACCGCAAAAAGCCGCGGCAAAAAAAGCGGCCGCAGAAAGCTGGCGGTTTCCGCACTCATCGGTCTTAGCAGTATTATGGCCTCTGCAGATGCGCTGGCCAACGCAGGAAACGATACTGGCGACGGCGTTACTCCAACGGGTACCCAGACTGGAGGAAAAGGGTGGATTGCAATTGGTACCGATGCCACAGCCAATACTTACACCAACGTTGATGGCGCAAGCGCCGCGATGGGTTATAAAGCCTCTGCGATGGGGAAATGGAGTACCGCCATTGGTTCATACAGCCAGTCCACCGGCGACTCTTCGCTAGCGCTTGGCGTAAAATCGACTTCAGCCGGTGACCGGGCTATTGCGATGGGAGCCTCATCATCCGCTGCTGGAAATTTTGCTATGGCAATGGGGGTTCTCTCCAGTGCCAGCGGAGAGAACTCCGTAGCACTGGGTTATAAATCTGTCGCGAGCGGAGCAACTTCCTCTGCATTAGGTTATCAAGCCACTGCGAGCGGCGACGGCAGCGCTGCATTTGGTAATGGCGCAAAAGCGATAGGCACCAACTCAGTTGCCCTTGGCTCGGGCTCTATCGCCCAGGAAGATAATTCCATCGCCGTGGGTAACAGCACCACTCAGCGGCAGATCACCTACGTTGCTAAAGGCGACATTAATGCCAACAGTACCGATGCCGTTACAGGTGCGCAAATTTACTCTTTAAGTCAATCCGTCGCCGACCGACTCGGCGGAGGGGCTTCCGTTAATAGTGATGGTACAGTGAATGCGCCCCTCTACGAGGTAGGCACAGGCATCTACAATAACGTAGGCAGTGCATTAAGCGCACTTAACACTTCTATCACTAACACAGGGGCCTCTGTCGCAGGATTAGCCGAAGACGCGCTGTTGTGGGATGGCAACACAAGCGCATTCAGCGCTAACCACAGCGGAAGCGACAGCAAGATTACCAATCTGGCGGCAGGCACCCTGGCCGCAGACAGCACCGACGCCGTTAACGGCTCACAGCTGTTTGATACGAATGCAAAAGTGGATCAGAACACCGCTGACATCACTACCAATACCGACAGCATTAACCAGAACACAACCGATATCGCCGCCAATACGGCCAGCATTAATCAGAACACCACTGATATCGCCACCAACACCACCAGTATCAACAGTCTGAGCAACTCCGTTACCACGCTCACCGACGATGCCCTGTTGTGGGATGGCAACACAAGCGCATTCAGCGCTAACCACAGCGGAAGCGACAGCAAGATTACCAATCTGGCGGC
>NZ_JAMLWO010000004.1:272082-392333 GCF_056991255.1 Salmonella sp. A1325
AGGCACCCTGGCCGCAGACAGCACCGATGCCGTTAACGGCTCCCAGCTGTTTACCACCAATGAAAATGTGTCCCAGAACACCACTAATATCGCTGCCAATACCGACAGCATTAACCAGAACACTACCGATATCGCCGCCAATACCACCAGCATCAATCAGAACACCACTGATATTGCCACCAATACGGCCAGCATTAACCAGAACACCACTGATATCGCCACCAACACCACCAGTATCAACAGTCTGAGCAACTCCGTCACCACGCTCACCGACGATGCCCTGTTGTGGGATGCAGCCTCTGGCGCATTCAGCGCTAAGCACAACGGAAGCGACAGCAAAATCACCAATCTGGCGGCGGGTACCCTGGCTTCGGACAGCACCGACGCCGTTAACGGCTCACAATTGTTTGCCACCAATGAAAATGTGTCTCAGAACACCACTGATATCGCTGCCAATACAACCAGCATCAATCAGAACACCACTGATATCGCCACCAACACCACCAGCATCAACAACCTGAACAATTCCGTCACCACGCTCACTGACGATGCCCTGTTGTGGGATGCAGTCTCTGGCGCATTCAACGCTAACCGCAACGGAAGCGCCAGTAAAATCATCAATGTCGCCGCCGGGGACCTTTCTGAGGACAGTACAGACGCGGTGAACGGCTCCCAGTTGTATGAAACCAACCAGAAGGTGGATCAAAACACCTCTGCTATCGCAGATATTAATACGTCCATCACTAACCTTAGCTCTGACAACCTGAGCTGGAATGAGACAACAAGTTCGTTCTCTGCCAGCCACGGAAGTAGTACGACAAACAAAATTACCAACGTTGCCGCCGGGGAGCTGTCTGAAGGAAGTACCGACGCCGTTAACGGATCGCAGCTGTTCGAAACCAATGAAAAAGTGGATCAGAACACGACCGATATCGCCGCCAATACCACTAACATCACTCAGAACAGCACCGCGATTGAGAACCTGAATACTTCTGTCTCCGACATTAATACGTCCATTACCGGCCTCACTGATAACGCTCTGTTATGGGACGAAGACATCGACGCTTTCAGCGCAAACCACGGTGGAAGCATCAGTAAAATAACCAATGTCGCCGCCGGGGCGCTTTCTGAGGACAGTACAGACGCAGTAAACGGCTCACAGTTGTATGAAACCAACCAGAAGGTAGATCAAAACACCTCTGCTATCGCAGATATCAATACGTCCATCACCAATCTTGGTGCCGATGCACTGAGCTGGGATGACGAAGAGAGTGCGTTCAGCGCCAGCCACGGTACCAGCGGTACCAATAAGATAACCAATGTAGCAGCAGGTGAAATCGCCAGTGACAGTACTGACGCCGTTAATGGCTCTCAGCTCTATGAAACTAACATGCTGATTTCTCAGTATAATGAGTCTATTAGCCAACTAGCCGGCGATACCAGCGAAACCTATATCACGGAAAATGGTACTGGCGTGAAATACATCCGTACGAATGATAGCGGGCTTGAAGGCCAGGATGCATACGCAACGGGTAACGGCGCAACGGCAGTGGGTTACAACGCCGTCGCATCCGGTGCTTCGAGTCTGGCGCTTGGAGAGAACAGCAGCAGCAGCATTGATGGCAGCATCGCTTTGGGCAGTGGCTCCACCTCTAACCGCGCTATTTCATCAGGTATACGAGCAACGAGCGTAACAAGCGATGGCGTCGTCATTGGCTACAATACAACAGACAGAGAGTTGCTGGGCGCATTGTCATTGGGGACGGATGGAGTAAGCTATCGTCAAATTACCAACGTTGCGGACGGCTCTGAAGCGCAAGATGCGGTAACAGTTCGTCAGTTACAAAATGCCATTGGTGCGGTCGCCACTACACCGACCAAGTACTACCACGCAAACTCAACGGAAGAAGATTCACTGGCTGTCGGGACTGACTCACTGGCAATGGGTGCGAAAACCATCGTCAATGCTGATGCAGGTATTGGTATTGGTCTGAATACACTGGTGATGGCTGATGCCATCAACGGTATTGCTATCGGTTCTAACGCACGCGCCAACCATGCAAACAGTATTGCAATGGGTAATGGTTCTCAGACCACTCGCGGCGCACAGACTGACTACACCGCCTACAACATGGACGCACCGCAGAACTCTGTCGGTGAGTTCTCTGTCGGCAGTGAAGACGGTCAACGTCAGATCACTAACGTCGCGGCGGGTTCGGCAGACACCGATGCCGTAAACGTTAGTCAATTGAAAGTCACCGACAGCCGTGTTGCCGCAAATACCGAAAGTATCAATAACCTGAACACGCAGGTGAGTAGTCTTGATACCCGCGTCACCAATATCGAAAACTCTGTCGGCGATATTGTCACTACCGGTAGCACCAAGTACTTCAAGACCAACACCGATGGCGTAGATGCTAATGCGCAGGGTAAAGACAGTGTTGCGATTGGCTCTGGCTCTATTGCTGCCGCTGAAAACAGCGTAGCGTTAGGCACAAATTCAGTCGCAGATGAAGCTAATACTGTGTCTGTCGGCTCTTCTACCCAACAACGCCGTATTACCAACGTTGCCGCAGGGGTGAACAACACTGACGCGGTTAATGTGGCGCAACTGAAAGCTTCAGAAGCAGGCTCCGTTCGTTATGAAACCAATGCAGATGGCTCGGTTAACTATAGCGTGCTCAACCTGGGAGACGGGAGTGGCGGTACTACTCGGATCGGCAATGTTTCAGCGGCGGTGAACGATACGGATGCGGTTAACTATGCGCAATTGAAACGCAGCGTCGAAGAAGCAAACACCTATACCGACCAGAAAATGGGTGAAATGAACAGCAAAATCAAAGGTGTAGAAAACAAGATGAGCGGCGGTATCGCCTCAGCGATGGCCATGGCCGGTCTGCCACAAGCCTACGCCCCAGGCGCCAACATGACTTCGATTGCTGGCGGTACATTTAATGGTGAAAGTGCCGTCGCCATTGGTGTCTCCATGGTAAGTGAAAGCGGGGGCTGGGTGTATAAATTGCAAGGAACCAGCAACAGCCAGGGCGATTACTCTGCAGCTATTGGCGCTGGCTTCCAGTGGTAATGGAGTAACAATACTCCCGACATCAAAGGCAATGGCATAATGCCATTGCCTTTTCACTTCCCTTTGTTGTACTCACCCCTTAATTGGCCCTACCAATTCCCGCTAAATCCGGCCACATGTTCACATTTCATTAAATTACCACTACAATACCGTTGCCAATAAATAACATCTGGTTAACTATTTGTTGTCATTATCCATACACAACAATATTGGCAGGACCACTTTTACACATAATGTGACCCCAACGAGATGAGCAAAGATTCATCCCATTATGCGTGTGGTTCTCAGGAGACCTGCAATGAACCTCTGGCAACAAAACTATGACCCGGCGGGTAATATCTGGCTTTCCAGCCTGATCGCATCGCTCCCAATCCTGTTCTTCTTTTTCGCCCTGATTAAACTCAAGCTGAAAGGCTACGTTGCCGCTTCGTGGACGGTGGTTATCGCGCTCGCCGTCGCGCTGCTGTTCTATAAAATGCCGGTCGATCACGCACTGGCATCGGTCGTGTATGGCTTCTTCTACGGGCTATGGCCGATTGCCTGGATAATCATCGCCGCGGTCTTCGTCTATAAAATCTCGGTAAAGACCGGGCAGTTTGACATTATCCGCTCGTCAATTCTGTCGATTACCCCCGATCAACGTCTGCAAATGCTGATTGTCGGCTTCTGCTTCGGCGCGTTCCTTGAAGGCGCGGCGGGTTTCGGCGCGCCGGTGGCGATAACCGCCGCGCTGCTGGTGGGTCTGGGCTTTAATCCGCTGTATGCGGCAGGGCTGTGTCTGATTGTAAATACCGCGCCGGTCGCCTTTGGCGCGATGGGTATTCCGATTCTGGTTGCCGGACAGGTTACGGGCCTGGACAGCTTTGAAATCGGTCAGATGGTAGGCCGCCAGTTGCCATTCCTGACCATTATCGTGCTGTTCTGGATTATGGCGATTATGGACGGCTGGCGCGGCGTGAAAGAAACCTGGCCTGCGGTGATGGTCTCTGGCGGTTCATTTGCTATCGCCCAGTATCTCAGCTCCAACTTTATCGGGCCGGAACTGCCGGACATTATCTCTTCTCTGGTGTCTCTGGTGTGTCTGACGCTGTTCCTCAAACGTTGGCAGCCGGTACGCATCTTCCGCTTCGGCGATATGGGCGCGTCGCAGGTCGATCAGACGCTGGCCCGTACCCGCTATACGACAGGACAAATTGTTCGCGCCTGGTCGCCGTTCCTGTTTCTGACCGCCACGGTCACTCTCTGGAGCATACCGCCGTTCAAAGCGCTGTTTGCCCCCGGCGGCGCGCTGTATGACTGGGTAATTAACGTTCCGGTACCGTATCTCGATAAACTGGTCGCCCGTATGCCGCCGGTCGTACACGAAGCGACCGCTTACGCGGCGGTGTATAAATTTGACTGGTTCTCCGCCACCGGCACGGCGATCCTGTTTGCCGCGCTGTTGTCTATCGTCTGGCTGAAAATGAAACCCTCAGCCGCAATCCAGACCTTTGGCAGCACGCTGAAAGAGCTGGCGTTGCCGATTTACTCCATCGGCATGGTGCTGGCGTTCGCGTTTATCTCGAACTATTCCGGGCTTTCCTCCACGCTGGCGTTAGCGCTGGCGCACACCGGCAGCGCCTTCACGTTCTTCTCGCCGTTCCTCGGCTGGCTGGGGGTATTCCTGACCGGCTCGGATACCTCATCTAACGCGCTGTTTGCCTCTCTACAGGCTACCGCGGCGCAGCAAATCGGCGTCTCTGATGTGCTGATGGTGGCGGCGAATACCACTGGAGGCGTAACCGGGAAGATGATCTCGCCGCAGTCTATCGCCATCGCCTGCGCGGCGGTGGGACTGGTAGGGAAAGAGTCCGATCTGTTCCGTTTTACCGTCAAACACAGCCTGATCTTCACCTGTATGGTGGGCGTGATCACTACGCTTCAGGCCTATGTTTTAACCTGGATGATTCCGTGATTGTGATGTCAAAACGCCTGTCAGACGAGATTGCCTCTCGCGTGCGGGCGCTGATTGAAGAACAAAACCTGGAAGCGGGCATGAAATTGCCCGCCGAGCGCCAGTTGGCTCAACAGCTTGGCGTATCACGCAACTCTTTACGCGAAGCGCTGGCGAAGCTGGTCAGCGAAGGCGTGCTGGTGAGCCGTCGCGGCGGCGGGACGTTTGTTCGCTGGCAGCATGAAGCCTGGTCTGAACAAAACATCGTTCAGCCGCTGAAAATGCTGATGGCGAACGATCCGGACTACAGTTTCGACATTCTGGAAGCCCGCCACGCCATTGAAGCCAGTACGGCCTGGCACGCCGCCATGCGTGCCACCGCTGCCGACAAAGAGAAAATCAGACTCTGCTTTGATGCGACGCTCAGCGAAGACCCGGATCTCGCCTCCCAGGCCGACGTGCGCTTTCATCTGGCGATCGCGGAAGCCTCGCACAATGTGGTGCTGTTGCAAACCATGCGCGGTTTCTTCGACGTCCTGCAATCCTCCGTCAAACAGAGTCGCCAGCGTATGTATCTCGTTCCGCCCGTATTCTCAAAGCTGACGGAACAACACCAGGCGGTGATGGACGCCATTCTGGACGGTAACGCCGAGGGCGCGCGTAAAGCGATGATGGCGCACCTCAGTTTTGTCCACACTACGATTAAACGATTTGATGAAGACCAGGCCCGCCAGGCGCGTATTACCCGCCTGCCCGGCGACCATAATGAGATGACCAGGGAGAATAAATCATGATTATTTCAGCAGCCAGCGATTATCGCGCCGCAGCTCAGCGCACACTGCCTCCTTTCCTCTTCCACTACATCGACGGCGGCGCGTATGCGGAATATACCCTGCGCCGAAATGTGGAAGACCTGTCGCAAGTCGCTCTGCGCCAACGTGTGCTGAAAAATATGTCCGATTTAAGCCTGGAAACGACCCTGTTTAACGAAACGTTGTCGATGCCGGTGGCATTAGCGCCGGTAGGCCTGTGCGGCATGTACGCCCGTCGCGGCGAAGTACAGGCCGCCGCCGCCGCAGACGCAAAGGGCATTCCGTTCACCCTTTCCACCGTCTCCGTCTGTCCGATTGAAGAAGTTGCACCAACCATTAAGCGCCCGATGTGGTTCCAGCTTTATGTGCTGCGTGACCGGGGCTTTATGCGTAATGCGCTGGAACGAGCAAAAGCGGCGGGCTGCTCCACGCTGGTCTTTACCGTGGATATGCCGACGCCGGGCGCGCGCTACCGTGACGCCCACTCCGGGATGAGCGGCCCAAACGCGGCCATGCGCCGTTACTGGCAGGCGGTGATGCACCCTAAATGGGCGTGGGATGTCGGCCTGAACGGTCGCCCGCATGATTTAGGCAATATTTCCGCCTATCTGGGTAAACCGACCGGCCTTGAGGACTATATCGGCTGGCTGGCAAATAACTTCGATCCGTCCATCTCCTGGAAAGATCTGGAGTGGATACGCGAATTCTGGGACGGCCCAATGGTGATCAAAGGGATCCTCGATCCAGAAGATGCCCGCGATGCGGTACGTTTCGGCGCTGACGGTATCGTGGTGTCGAATCACGGCGGCCGCCAGCTCGATGGCGTGCTCTCTTCCGCCCGCGCCCTGCCCGCCATTGCCGATGCGGTGAAAGGTGATATCGCCATTCTGGCGGATAGCGGGATTCGTAACGGGCTGGATGTCGTGCGTATGATTGCGTTGGGGGCCGATACCGTACTGCTGGGTCGGGCCTATCTCTACGCGCTGGCGACGGCAGGAAAAGCGGGTGTCGCCAACCTGCTGGACCTGATTGAGAAAGAGATGAAGGTCGCCATGACCCTGACCGGCGCGAAATCCATTAGCGAAATCAGTGGCGATTCACTGGTGCAGGAACTGGGGAAAAGTTTGCCCGCCGCGCTGGCGCCAATGAGCAAAGGCGATGCCGCCTGAACGCCTGGCGCGTGAGAGCCCGGTAAATTTCTGCTATTCTGCCCCCCGCATTTAAGGGGGCATCATGCTTAACATCGTACTCTTCGAACCAGAAATCCCGCCGAATACCGGCAACATCATTCGTCTTTGCGCCAATACCGGCTTTCGTCTGCACATCATCGAACCGATGGGGTTTACCTGGGATGATAAGCGCTTACGCCGCGCAGGGCTGGACTATCACGAATTCGCCGCGGTTCAGCGCCATCACGATTATGCCGCTTTTGTCGCCGCTGAAAATCCGCAGCGCCTGTTTGCGTTGACGACAAAGGGGACGCCCGCCCATAGCGCCGTAAGCTATCAGGATGGCGATTATTTGATGTTTGGCCCGGAAACGCGCGGCCTGCCCGCCAGCATTCTCGATGCGTTGCCTAAAGAGCAGAAGATTCGCATTCCGATGATGCCGGATAGCCGTAGCATGAACCTGTCGAATGCGGTGTCGGTAGTGGTGTATGAAGCGTGGCGCCAGTTAGGATATCCCGGCGCGGTATTGCGCAGTTGATTTGTGCGGATGGCGGCTGACGCCTTATCCGGCCTACATTAATATTGATAATATTCGTTTCGAGCGTTATCGGCGCAGCCAGATTGGACACGGACTGCGCTTGTCTACCTGAGCGTACACGCAATACAAGAGGATGACGAGCATAGCCCAGGTTCAATATGGCAAGTAAGATAGCTCGAAATCAGATGCCGTCGCCATACTCAAACGTATGATGTAGCCCGTTGAAATGCTGATCCATATCCATCGACGGCTTATCGCTGCCAGGCTTGCCGACAATACGCGCCGGAACGCCTGCGGCGGTAGTGTGCGGCGGGACAGGCTGTAAAACGACGGAACCTGCGCCAATTTTCGCGCCGCGCCCCACCTCGATATTGCCAAGAATTTTCGCGCCCGCGCCAATCATCACGCCTTCGCGGATTTTAGGATGGCGATCGCCGCTCGTTTTCCCGGTACCGCCCAGGGTGACGGATTGCAGAATCGACACATCATCTTCAATAACCGCCGTCTCCCCCACCACAATACCGGTGGCATGGTCGAGCATAATCCCGCGGCCAATTTTCGCTGCCGGGTGAATATCCACCTGAAACGAGACCGAAACCTGATTTTGCAGGAAGATAGCCAGCGCGCGGCGACCTTTATTCCACAACCAGTGACCAATGCGGTAGGCCTGTAGCGCATGAAAGCCTTTCAGATATAACAGCGGCGTGGAGTATTTATCCACCGCCGGATCGCGAGTGCGCACGGCCTGAATATCGCAGGCTGCCGACGCGATCATTTCCGGGTCGGCGGCATAGGCTTCTTCAACTACTTCACGGATAGCGATAGCGGGCATGATGGGCGAAGCCAGTTTATTTGCCAGCATATAGCTCAGCGCACTGCCCAGATTTTCATGCTTGAGTAGCGTGGCGTGATAAAAACTGGCCAACATAGGCTCACAGTCAGCTAAAGCGCGGGCTTCAGCTTTAATATTCTTCCAGACGATTTCCAGTTCTTCACACGGCATGGCTTACTCCAGACGGGCAGAAAACGACCAACCCGTTCTGTGCGGGTTGGGTCGTTTATGCAAACAGTTCCTTACGGCTAGTGGCGACTCAGCTCTTCCTTGCGGGCGCGACCTAATAACGTTAATGCTGCCTCGCGCGCGTTTTTTCCGCAATACAATACTTGATAAATTTCCTCGGTTATTGGCATTTCAACACCAAAACGGTGCGCCAATTCACGAACTTCTTTCGTATTGCGATAGCCTTCGACCACCTGGCCAATCTTATCCTGCGCGCCTTTAACGTCCATGCCCTGGCCAAGCATCATGCCAAAACGACGGTTGCGCGACTGGTTGTCGGTACAGGTCAGCACCAGATCGCCTAAGCCCGCCATCCCCATAAAGGTGGCGGGATCGGCGCCAAGCGCTGCGCCAAGCCGCGACATTTCGGTCAGTCCACGCGTGATTAGCGCCGTGCGGGCGTTCGCGCCGAAGCCGATGCCGTCAGACATCCCCGCGCCAATCGCAATCACGTTTTTCACCGCGCCGCCAAGCTGCACGCCGATAAAATCCGCATTGATATAGACGCGAAAACTTTTTCCGCAGTGCAACAGTTGCTGGAGATCGTCGGCAAAGGTCTCATCGGTTGAGGCCAGAGAGATTGCCGTCGGCAAACCCGCCGCCAGCTCTTTAGCGAACGTCGGGCCGGAAATCACCGCCAGCGGGATTTGATCGCCTAACGCTTCGCGAGCGACATCCTGCAACAGGCGCCCCGTTTCCGCTTCCAGGCCTTTGGTCGCCCATACCAGACGCGCATCCGGACGCATCAGCGGTTTAATCTGCCGCAGCACGTCGCTGAAAACATGGCTTGGCACCACCACCAGAATGTTACGACTGGCCGCCAGCGCGGTTGCTAAGTCGCTTTCCAGGTGTAACGTATCGGGAAAAGGCACATCGGGAAGGAACGCGACGTTGCAGCGATCGTGCTCCAGGGTCGCGATATGTTTTGGGTCGTGGCCCCACAGGACAACCTGGTGGCCGTTTCTCGCCAGAGTGATGGCAAGAGCGGTGCCGTACGAGCCGGCACCGATGACTGTCATTGACGCATTACTTTGGTTCATCAGGCATCCTGATGTTCTTCAGTACCTTCGCCAGCCTGCTGCTGCAAATAGTTCATGAACAGCGCATCAAAGTTGACCGGCGCAAGGTTCAGTTGCGGGAACGTACCGCGTGAAACCAGGCTGGTGATGCACTCGCGAGCATACGGGAACAGAATGTTCGGGCAGTATGCACCCAGGCAATGCGCCATCTGAGTACCTTCAATACCGCTGATGGAGAAAATACCGGCCTGCTGAACTTCGCACAGGAACGCGGTTTCTTCCCCCAGGGAAGCCGTTACGGTAACACGCAGCACAACTTCATAAACGTCATCCGCCAGTTGGGAAGATGCCGTATCAAGATCCAGTTTAACCTCTGGCTGCCAATCTTTCTGGAAAACATGCGGTGCGTTTGGCGCTTCGAAAGAAACATCCTTGGTATAGATACGTTGGATCTGGAAAGCCATTTCAGTGTTATTTTGTTCTGACATGTGTAAAACCCTTTAGTGTTGTCCTTAAATACTTGAGTACGCCTTAACGCAACAGCGGATCCAGTCCACCACGCGCATCCAGCGCATACAAGTCGTCACAACCGCCAATGTGCTGTGCATCAATAAAAATTTGCGGAACCGTCGTTCGGCCACTACGTTTGATCATCTCTTCACGCTTCACGGCGTCGCCGTCAATCGCAATTTCCTGGAAACTCACGCCCTTGCTGTTTAACAGCGCCTTTGCACGATGGCAAAACGGACAGGTTGCTTTGGTGTAGATTTCAATATTGGCCATGACTTCGCTCCTGTTTTTTACCCGATGGATTTCATGTCGACGCAAGGGCAAGTCATTCCCCTTACGTCATGAAAACGACGGGTAATCACTTACCGCGCACCAGAGGCAGATTCTCGCCGCTCCAGCCTGCTACGCCTTCTTTCAACACAAAGACCTTTTCAAAGCCGGCTTTTGTCAGCGCGTTAGCGGATTCCTGGCACTGCATACCAGAACCGTCGACCACGATAATCGGCTTGTCTTTGTGCTTTTCCAGTTCGCCAACATTGTTGGCTTTGATTTCGCTCGGCAGCAAATTGGTCGCGCCAGCGATATGGCCTTTACGGAAATCGTCACGTTGACGTAAATCCACAACAACGGCGTCCTCTTTGTTGATAAGGCGCGTGGCTTCGCCGCGTGTAATCACCTTAACTTTTGAAGTCAGACCTTTGAACGTGGTAAATAAAACCGCCACCAGTAACGCAATCCAGGCGATACTCAGTATGGGATGACGGCCAACAAATTGCATAATTTCTTGCATGGGGGGTAACAACTCCCGACGTAGTGATTAAAAAACCAGGAAAGGAGTATACCTGTGCAGTGGCGCAAATACAGCCAGAGCGTGCACTGGAATGCATTTTTGCGGGGCGCTACGAAAAAAAATCACGCTATTACTTGCCTTCTCACGCCAGCGCGATCCCTTTCTTTGATCTTCTGAGGCTATTTTATCGATTCAGCTGTAGTAAAATTACGCAATTATTTTGTCTATTGAGTATGAGGTTGTCGCAATGTCGGTTTCTAAAAAACCTATGGTACTGGTGATTCTGGATGGCTACGGCTACCGTGAAGAACAGCAGGATAACGCTATCTTAAACGCCAAAACCCCGGTGATGGATGCTCTGTGGGCAAAACGTCCGCATACCCTGATCGACGCATCCGGTCTGGAAGTGGGTCTGCCTGACCGCCAGATGGGCAACTCCGAAGTGGGCCACGTTAACCTGGGCGCAGGCCGCATCGTTTATCAGGACCTGACGCGTCTGGACGTTGAAATTAAAGAACGTACTTTCTTTGCTAACCCAGTCCTGACCAATGCGGTAGACCAGGCGAAAAACGCCGGTAAAGCGGTTCATATTATGGGTCTGCTGTCCGCGGGCGGCGTCCACAGCCACGAAGATCACATTATGGCGATGGTGGAGCTGGCCGCAGAGCGCGGCGCAGAAAAAATCTATCTGCACGCCTTCCTCGACGGTCGCGACACGCCGCCGCGCAGCGCTGAAGCCTCGCTGAAAAAATTCGAAGACAAATTCGCCGCGCTGGGCAAAGGCCGCGTGGCGTCCATCGTCGGTCGTTACTACGCTATGGACCGCGACAACCGTTGGGATCGCGTGGAAAAAGCGTATGATCTGATGACCCTGGCCCAGGGCGAATTCCAGGCGGATACCGCTGTGGCTGGCCTGCAGGCCGCTTACGCTCGTGATGAAAACGATGAGTTTGTCAAAGCGACCGTTATCCGCGCCGAGGGCCAGGCTGATGCGGCGATGGAAGACGGCGACACGCTGATTTTCATGAACTTCCGCGCTGACCGCGCGCGCGAAATTACCCGCGCTTTCGTTAATGCTGATTTCGACGGCTTTGCGCGTAAGAAAGTGGTTAATCTGAACTTCGTGATGCTGACCGAATACGCCGCCGACATCAAAACTGCCGTTGCCTACCCACCAGCGTCGCTGGCGAACACGTTCGGCGAGTGGATGGCGAAAAACGATAAAACCCAACTGCGTATTTCCGAAACGGAAAAATATGCGCACGTAACCTTTTTCTTTAACGGCGGCGTAGAAGAACCGTTTGCTGGCGAAGAGCGCATTCTGATCAACTCCCCGAAAGTGGCCACTTATGACCTGCAACCGGAAATGAGCTCTGCAGAATTGACTGAAAAATTGGTCGCGGCGATCGAAAGCGGTAAGTACGACACCATCATTTGTAACTATCCAAACGGCGATATGGTCGGTCATACCGGCGTGATGGAAGCCGCCATCAAAGCGGTGGAAGCGTTGGATAACTGCATTGAACAGGTAACAAAAGCGGTTGGGTCCGTTGGTGGACAACTGTTGATTACCGCGGACCACGGCAACGCGGAGCAGATGCGCGATCCGGCGACCGGTCAGGCGCATACCGCCCACACCAACCTGCCGGTGCCGCTGATTTATGTCGGCGAGAAAAACGTGAAGGCGGTCGAAGGCGGCAAACTTTCAGACATTGCGCCTACCATGCTGTCGCTGATGGGGATGGAAATCCCGCAAGAGATGACTGGTAAGCCGCTGTTCATCGTGGAATAATCCCTCCCCATGAGGGGAAAGGCGATTAACACCATTCAACAGGCCGTGAAACCAAGAACGTTTTCAGTCAGGCCTTTGTTCTACGCCAGCGTACTTAGCGCTGGCGTATTGTTGTGCGCCTTTTCCGCCCACGCGGATGACCGTGATCAACTCAAATCTATTCAGGCCGATATCGCCGCGAAAGAACGCGACGTACGCCAGCAGCAGCAACAGCGCGCCAGCCTCCTGGCACAACTGAAAGCCCAGGAAGAGGCCATCTCGGCCGCAGCGCGTAAGCTGCGCGAAACGCAAAGCACTCTGGATCAGTTAAACGCGCAAATTGATGAGATGAACGCCTCAATTGCCAAACTGGAGCAGCAAAAAGCCAGCCAGGAGCGTAATCTTGCCGCGCAGTTGGACGCCGCTTTCCGCCAGGGCGAACACACCGGCATTCAGCTTATTCTTAGCGGAGAAGAAAGCCAGCGTGGGCAACGCCTGCAGGCCTACTTCGGCTATCTGAACCAGGCGCGCCAGGAGACTATCGCCGAACTGAAACAGACTCGCGAACAGGTCGCCACACAAAAAGCCGAGCTGGAAGAGAAGCAAAGCCAACAACAAACGTTGCTGTATGAACAGCGCGCTCAGCAGGCGAAGCTGGAGCAGGCGCGTAATGAACGTAAGAAAACGCTTGCCGGACTGGAGTCGTCTATTCAGCAAGGCCAGCAACAGTTAAGCGAACTACGCGCCAACGAATCACGCCTACGCAACAGTATCGCGCGGGCGGAAGCGGCGGCCAAAGCGCGAGCGGAGCGTGAAGCCCGCGAAGCGCAGGCGGTACGCGATAAGCAGCAGGAAGCCTCGCGTAAAGGCAGCACCTATAAGCCGACGGAAAGCGAGCGTTCGCTAATGTCCCGCACCGGCGGTCTGGGCGCGCCTCGCGGTCAGGCATACTGGCCGGTACGCGGCCCGATATTGCATCGCTATGGCGAACGGCTGCAGGGTGAGCTACGTTGGAAGGGGATGGTGATCGGCGCGTCGGAAGGCACCGAGGTCAAAGCCATCGCCGACGGCAGGGTGATTCTGGCAGACTGGCTGCAAGGCTATGGCCTGGTGGTGGTCGTGGAGCATGGTAAAGGCGATATGAGCCTTTACGGCTATAACCAGAGCGCGCTGGTCAGCGTAGGCGCGCAGGTGCGCGCCGGACAACCTATCGCCCTTGTGGGCAGTAGCGGCGGTCAGGGCAGACCCTCGCTTTATTTCGAAATTCGTCGCCAGGGTCAGGCCGTCAATCCACAGCCGTGGTTGGGAAGATAAGTTTTGCCTCAGTTTCGTCGCTCCATTCTCACGCTGGCCACTTTGCTGGCGTTTGCACATCCCGTTTTCGCTGGCAAGCTCGCCATCGTGATTGATGATTTTGGCTATCGCCCGCACACGGAAAACCAGGTTCTGGCGCTGCCGCCAAACATCTCCGTCGCCGTGCTGCCCAACGCGCCGCACGCGCGCGAAATGGCAACTAAAGCGCACAATAGCGGGCATGAGGTGTTAATCCATCTGCCGATGGCGCCGCTAAGCAAACAGCCGCTGGAGAAGGATACGCTGCGACCAGATATGAGCAGCGATGAGATCGAGCGCATTATCCGCGAGGCGGTAAACAACGTGCCGTATGCCGTCGGGCTTAATAACCACATGGGCAGCGCAATGACTTCCAGCCTGTTCGGTATGCAAAAAGTTATGCAGGCGCTGGAACATTACAATCTCTATTTTCTCGACAGCATGACGATTGGCAATAGCCAGGCGATGCGCGCGGCATCCGGTACGGGTGTGAAAGTGATCAAGCGCAAAGTGTTCCTCGACGATACGCAAAACGAGGCGGATATCCGCCGTCAGTTTAATCGCGCTATCGAACTGGCCCGTCGCAACGGTTCCGCTATCGCGATTGGTCATCCGCATCCCGCAACGGTTCGCGTGCTGCAACAGATGGTTTATCGCCTGCCGGCGGATATCACCCTGGTACGCCCAGGCAGCCTGCTCAACGAACCGCAGGTAGATACGTCCCGACCTGATTTGACGCCGCAGAAAATTGACGCGCCGCGCAATCCCTTTCGCGGCGTGAAGATGTGCAAGCCGAAAAAACCGCTGCAACCGGTCTACGCTACGCGCTTTTTCAGCGTCATCGGCGAGAGCATTACGCAAAGTTCCGTGATTGTCTGGTTTCAGCACCAGTGGCAAGGCTGGGGGAAAATCGCCGCGCCTAAAAACGTGGGCGCTAAGACAGATTGAGCGCCTTACGCGCCATACGACGGTGCGACAAGGTTTTGTCGCGCCATTGCCACAGCCGGAAAGACCAGAGCAGCGTCTGATAAGCCGCTTTCGCGCTGCGGACGTTAGCCATCATCCGTCTATACATGCCAGAAGTAAAAATTTCGGCAATCATACGCTGGCGGGTCAAAATATCAGGCTCTTTACGTACCGCATGACAAACGCGTAACGCTTCCCAGGTAATTTGCTGGCGAAACTCCGGGTAAATCGGAATACGATGGGCATAATCACGATTGAGCTTTTCTAATAATCGCGTAATTTTAATATAATGCCGCTGATAATTAAGATTTTTATTGCCTTGTCTTTGCAAACGGCTTACCGAATTATCATGCAGGAAATATTTATATAATGTTTGTTCGGTATAACGTACGCGCGTGGCATTAAACATAACTTCCGTCGACCATAATATGTCCTGATGATGTAGTCCGGGAACGAAAGTAATATTGTTATCGGTAATTAACGCACGTCGATACACGCCCATCCAGACAACATGCGTCCAGCGCCGCGAGGCCAGCGCCATACGCAACCAATCCGGTCCGCTTAATACCCCGGTGGAACGCAGACGATCGGTCGGAATAGATTGCCAGGCGTGCCCGGTTTTTCGGACGCACCAGTCCGCATTACACTGCGCAACGTCCAGATCATCGTTAAGCGCCATGGTCATCAGCGTTTCATACATCTTCGGGTAGACCAGGTCATCCGCATCGACAAAGGCGACATAATCGCCGGTCGCCGCTTGCAGGCCAAGATTACGGGCGACAGATGCGCCAGCATTGGCCTGATGAAGCAGTCGAACATGCGGGTAATGTTCCGCGTAATGTTTTGCTATCTCAACGGAATGATCTGTCGATCCATCATTCACAATAATAATTTCCAGCGCCGACCACGTTTGCGCGATTAACGACGCCATGCAAGCATTAAAATCCGCTCCCGCATTATATAACGGGATAATGATACTCACTTTGGTTTTACTATTTTTCATAACGATTACCAGAAAAACCTTAATTTACCCTGCCTTTATACTGTGGCTCTATTAAGAAACTATTAAGCCGCCATAATTAATTTTTACAGTAAAAAGCAAGCACAAAACTCAGAGTAGAGCGTGACGTTAGCGAGTAAAATAAGAGTAAAGCGCAATTACGAATGCTTGATGTCTATGACAATTCTTTACGGCTTTCCAGATTTTCCCTAACAAAAAAGGTTGGCGAATGACACCAACCTTTTACGATGAAACGTATATCAGACCCGATAAATATCATCGGGTCTCTATACATATTAATCCCAGCTCAGAATAACTTTTCCTGACTGGCCTGAACGCATGGCGTCAAAACCTTTCTGGAAATCATCAATAGAGAAACGATGGGTGATAATCGGTGACAGATCCAGACCGGACTGGATCAGCGCCGCCATTTTGTACCACGTTTCGAACATCTCACGACCATAAATACCTTTAATGAACAAGCCCTTAAAGATAACTTTTGTCCAGTCGATAGACATATCTGATGGCGGAATCCCCAGCATCGCAATACGACCGCCGTGATTCATGGTGTCCAGCATGGTACGAAACGCCGGCGGCGCGCCGGACATCTCCAGACCCACATCGAACCCTTCGGTCATTCCCAGCTCCGCCATGACGTCGTTCAGGCTCTCTTTCGCGACGTTGACCGCGCGGGTGACGCCCATTTTACGCGCCAGCTCCAGACGGTATTCATTGACGTCAGTAATCACCACATGACGCGCGCCGACATGTTTCGCCACCGCGGCGGCCATTACGCCGATTGGCCCCGCCCCCGATACCAGTACATCTTCGCCGACCAGATCGAAAGACAGCGCCGTATGCACCGCATTACCAAACGGGTCGAAAATAGAGGCTAAATCATCAGAAATGTTATCCGGGATTTTAAACGCATTGAACGCCGGGATGACCAGGTATTCCGCGAAGCAGCCGGGACGGTTGACGCCCACGCCGGTGGTGTTGCGACACAGGTGAGTACGACCGCCACGGCAGTTGCGGCAATGACCGCAGGTGATATGACCTTCGCCGGAGACGCGATCGCCGATTTTAAAGCCTTTCACTTCCTGACCGATGCCGACCACTTCGCCGACATATTCATGCCCCACGACCATCGGAACCGGGATGGTTTTTTGCGACCAGTCATCCCAGTTATAGATGTGAACGTCAGTGCCGCAGATGGCTGTTTTACGGATTTTAATCAGCAAATCGTTATGGCCGACTTCCGGTTCCGGAACGTCGGTCATCCAGATGCCCTCTTCCGCTTTCAGTTTGGATAACGCTTTCATCTTACATCCTCAGGCAATCACGCCCAGTTGTTTACCAATACGCGTGAACGCGTCTACCGCACGCGTAATTTGCTCAGGCGTATGCGCCGCAGACATCTGGGTACGAATACGCGCCTGACCTTTTGGTACGACCGGATAGAAGAAACCGGTAACGTAAATGCCCTCTTTTTGCAGTTCGCGGGCAAATTTCTGCGCGACAACCGCATCTCCCAGCATTACCGGGATGATGGCGTGATCCGCGCCTGCCAGCGTAAATCCCGCGGCAGACATCTGCTCACGGAACTGCCGGGCGTTCGCCCACAAGCGATCGCGCAGTTCTGCGCCCGCTTCCACCATCTCTAACACTTTAATAGAAGCCGCCACGATCGCCGGCGCCAGTGAATTGGAGAACAGATATGGGCGGGAACGCTGACGCAACCACTCAACGACCTCTTTGCGCGCCGCGGTATAACCGCCGGATGCGCCGCCTAACGCTTTGCCCAGCGTACCGGTAATAATATCTACGCGGCCCATTACGTCGCAGTATTCATGGGAACCGCGACCGTTTTCGCCGACAAAGCCTACCGCGTGAGAATCATCAACCATCACCAGCGCATCGTATTTATCGGCCAGATCACAGACACCTTTCAGATTGGCGATGACGCCATCCATTGAGAACACCCCGTCGGTAGCGATCAGGACATGACGCGCGCCGGCCTCACGCGCCTCTTTCAGCCGCGCTTCCAGCTCAGCCATATCGTTGTTGGCATAGCGATAGCGCTTCGCTTTACACAAACGCACGCCGTCAATGATAGACGCGTGGTTCAGCGCGTCGGAGATAATGGCGTCTTCCGCGCCCAGCAACGTCTCAAACAAGCCGCCGTTAGCGTCGAAACAGGAGGAATACAGAATCGCATCTTCCATGCCGAGGAAGCTTGCCAGCTTTTGCTCCAGCGCTTTGTGGCTGTCCTGGGTGCCGCAGATAAAACGCACGGACGCCATACCGAAACCGTGGCTGTCCATGCCCGCTTTTGCGGCATTAATCAGCTCAGGGTGATTCGCCAGCCCGAGATAGTTATTGGCGCAAAAGTTAATAACGTGGCTTCCATCCGCCACGGTGATATCCGCCTGCTGCGCAGACGTAATAATGCGCTCTTCTTTAAACAATCCTTCCGCCCGGGCGGTTTCCAGATCGTTGGTTAACTGTTTGTAAAAATCCCCACGCATTGCGATTCTCCAGACTGGGCAAATTTCAGCACATATTACCCAAAGCGATACGTTGATACGAGATGACGCGTCATCACTTCTTTAAAATGCAGCATAAATCACGCGTATCCTCACGGGTTATCAGTGAATGGATGAATAGTGTTATGATAAGAGCATTCATGTCTGAGACAGTCTCTGACACCATAATTCAAAGGTTACAGTTATGATCATCGTTACCGGCGGCGCGGGCTTTATCGGCAGCAATATCGTTAAGGCCCTGAATGATAAAGGTATCACCGATATTCTGGTGGTGGATAACCTGAAAGACGGCACCAAGTTTGTAAACCTGGTGGATCTGAACATTGCTGACTATATGGATAAGGAAGATTTCCTGATCCAGATTATGTCCGGAGAAGAGCTCGGCGATATCGAAGCTATTTTCCATGAAGGCGCCTGCTCTTCCACCACCGAGTGGGACGGCAAGTATATGATGGATAATAACTATCAATACTCCAAAGAGCTGCTGCACTATTGTCTTGAGCGCGAAATCCCGTTCCTCTACGCCTCTTCTGCCGCCACCTATGGCGGTCGCACGTCTGATTTCATCGAATCGCGCGAATACGAAAAACCGCTTAACGTTTACGGCTATTCTAAATTCCTGTTTGATGAATATGTGCGCCAGATCCTGCCAGAAGCGAACTCGCAGATTGTCGGTTTCCGCTATTTCAACGTCTATGGACCACGTGAAGGCCATAAAGGCAGCATGGCAAGCGTGGCATTTCATTTGAATACACAGTTAAACAACGGCGAAAGCCCGAAACTGTTTGAAGGCAGCGAAAACTTCAAGCGCGACTTCGTTTACGTGGGCGATGTGGCCGCCGTTAACCTGTGGTTCCTGGAAAGCGGCAAGTCCGGCATCTTTAACCTGGGCACAGGCCGTGCGGAATCTTTCCAGGCCGTCGCCGACGCGACGCTGGCATACCATAAAAAAGGCAGCATTGAATACATTCCGTTCCCGGATAAGCTGAAAGGTCGCTATCAGGCGTTTACGCAGGCGGATTTAACCAATCTGCGCAACGCGGGCTACGACAAACCCTTTAAGACCGTCGCCGAAGGCGTCACGGAGTATATGGCCTGGCTGAACCGCGACGCGTAAGTATGAAAATTTTGGTCATTGGCCCGTCTTGGGTGGGCGACATGATGATGTCGCAAAGTCTCTATCGCACGCTTAAAGCGCGCTATCCCCAGGCGATAATCGACGTGATGGCGCCCGCCTGGTGCCGTCCGCTGTTATCGCGTATGCCGGAAGTTAACGAGGCGATACCCATGCCGCTGGGCCACGGCGCGCTGGAAATCGGCGAGCGCCGCAGATTGGGCCATAGCCTGCGAGAGAAGCGCTACGATCGCGCCTGGGTGCTGCCAAATTCGTTTAAATCGGCGCTGATTCCTTTCTTTGCCAATATCCCGCACCGTACCGGCTGGCGCGGCGAAATGCGCTATGGCCTGCTGAACGATGCGCGCGTCCTTGATAAAGACGCCTGGCCGCTGATGGTGGAGCGCTACGTGGCGCTGGCCTATGACAAGGGCGTGATGCGCACGGCGAAAGATCTGCCGCAGCCGCTACTCTGGCCACAGCTCCAGGTTAGCGAGGGTGAAAAGTCGCTGATGTGCAGCGATTTTTCGCTATCTTCTGAACGTCCTCTGATTGGCTTTTGCCCCGGCGCGGAATTTGGCCCGGCAAAACGTTGGCCGCACTATCACTACGCCGAACTGGCAAAACAGCTCATTAACGAAGGGTATCAGGTCGTACTGTTTGGCTCGGCAAAAGACCATGAAGCCGGAAATGAGATCCTGGCGGCGCTGAATAGCGAGCAGCAGGCATGGTGTCGCAACCTGGCGGGGGAAACCCAGCTGGAACAGGCCGTCATTCTGATAGCCGCCTGTAAAGCCATCGTCACCAACGATTCCGGGCTGATGCACGTCGCGGCGGCGCTCGACCGCCCGCTGGTCGCCTTGTATGGCCCAAGTAGCCCGGATTTCACGCCGCCGCTGTCTCATAAGGCGCGGGTGATTCGTCTTATTACGGGTTATCACAAAGTGCGTAAAGGCGATACGGCGCAAGGCTATCACCAGAGCCTGATCGATATCACGCCGCAGCGGGTTCTAGAAGAGCTTCATTCGCTGTTGTCGGAAGAGGGCGTTTAATGCGGGTTTTGATCGTTAAAACATCATCGATGGGCGACGTATTACATACCCTGCCTGCGCTTACCGACGCGCAACAGGCGATTCCAGGGATTCAATTTGATTGGGTTGTCGAAGAAGGGTTTGCGCAAATTCCGTCCTGGCACAGTGCTGTCGATCGCGTGATTCCCGTCGCTATTCGCCGTTGGCGCAAGGCCTGGTTTTCCGCGCCCATCAAAGCGGAACGCACAGCCTTTCATCGGGCGGTATGCGCATACCAATACGACGCTGTGATTGATGCGCAGGGGCTGGTGAAAAGCGCGGCGCTGGTGACGCGTCTGGCGCATGGGATAAAGCACGGTATGGACTGGAGTACCGCCCGCGAACCGCTGGCCAGCCTGTTCTATAACCGTAAACACCATATCGCAAAGCAACAACATGCGGTTGAACGGACGCGCGAGCTGTTCGCCAAAAGCCTGGGATACGATAAACCGCAGTCGCAGGGCGATTATGCCATCGCAAAACATTTTCTGCATTGCCAGCAGACGGTTAGCGATCCGTATGCGGTGTTTTTACATGCCACGACCCGCGATGATAAACACTGGCCGGAAGCAAACTGGCGCGAGCTTATCGGCCTGGTGGGCAACACCGGATTACGGATAAAACTTCCCTGGGGCGCGCCTCATGAGGAGGCCCGGGCTAAACGACTGGCCGAAGGCTTTGACTATGTGGATGTGTTACCGCGTATGAGCCTGGAGGAGGTCGCCAGAGTGCTGGCTGGCGCAAAATTTGTCGTATCGGTTGATACCGGCCTGAGCCATCTCACCGCCGCGCTCGACAGACCGAATATTACGCTATATGGCCCAACGGACCCTGGGTTAATTGGAGGTTATGGGAAGAACCAAATGGCATGCTGCTCACCAGAACAGAACCTGGCGAATTTAGATGCCACAAGCGTATTTGGAAAGATTCATTAAAGAGACTCTGTCTCATCCCAAACCTATTGTGGAGAAAAGATGCTAACCACATCATTAACGTTAAATAAAGAGAAATGGAAGCCGATCTGGAATAAAGCGCTGGTTTTTCTTTTTGTTGCTACGTATTTTCTGGATGGTATTACGCGTTATAAACATTTGATAATCATACTTATGGTTATCACCGCGATTTATCAGGTTTCACGCTCACCGAAAAGTTTTTCTCCTCTTTTCAAAAATAGCGTATTTTATAGCGTAGCAGTATTATCATTAATCCTTGTTTATTCCATACTCATATCGCCAGATATGAAAGAAAGTTTCAAGGAATTTGAAAATACGGTACTGGAGGGTTTCTTATTATATACTTTATTAATTCCCGTACTATTAAAAGATGAAACAAAAGAAACGGTTGCGAAAATAGTACTTTTCTCCTTTTTAACAAGTTTAGGATTACGTTCACTGGTTGAAATTGTCTTTTATATTCAGGACTATTCCAGGGGGGTGATGCCATTTACAAACTATGACCATCGACATATATCTGATTCAATGGTATTTCTGTTCCCGGCATTGTTGAATATCTGGCTATTCAGAAAAACATCGCTCAAACTCGCTTTCTTTGCGCTGAGCGCCGTCTACTTATTCTTAATGTTAGGCACCTTGTCACGGGGAGCATGGCTGGCAGTTTTAGTGGTGGGCGTTTTATGGGCGATTTTGAACCGCCAGTGGAAACTAATGGGAATTGGCGCTGCTATCCTGGTTATTGCTGGCGTTTTAGTTATCACTCAGCAAAGCCATAAACCGGATCAGGAGCGACTACTGTATAAATTACAGCAGACAGATAGCTCATATCGTTATACTAACGGAACCCAGGGCACCGCGTGGATACTGATTCAGGAAAACCCGATCAAGGGCTACGGCTATAGTAATGATGTTTATGATAGTGTTTATAATAAACGCGTTGTCGATTATCCAACGTGGACCTTTAAAGAATCTATCGGTCCGCATAATACCATTCTGTACATCTGGTTTAGTGCTGGCATATTGGGTCTGGCGAGCCTGGCCTATTTATATGGCGCTATCATCAGGGAAACAGCCAGCTCTATCTTCAGGAAAGCAGAGATAAGCCCCTACAATGCTCATCTCTTGCTATTTTTATCTTTCGTCGGTTTTTATATCGTTCGTGGCAATTTTGAACAGGTCGATATTGATCAAATTGGTATCATTACCGGTTTTCTGCTGGCGCTAAGAAATAGATAAAAAAACGCGCTGATACTTATTACGGTATCAGCGCGTTTTTCATCATCCGGACTCAATCACTTATCAAACCAGCTTTTCATTTGTTCCTCGAAACGCTGCGCTACATTTTCCCAACTGTATTTTGAAAACACCAGAGATTTTGCTTTTTCGGCAATCTGGTGGCGATCCTTATCAGCAAGCGCACGGTTAATATCATTAATTATACTGTCGCTCGACATAGGTTCTGCGAGGTGATAGCCCGTTATGCCATCTAACACAAATTCGCTAATCCCCCCTTTTTTGCTGGCAAGAACCGCTTTTCCTGCTGCCATCGCTTCTACAGCCACCATGCAAAATGCTTCTTCAACCTGAGACGGCACAATAACCAGATCGGCTATATGATAGAAGTTATGCATCTGGTCGGGAGATTGCCCCCCAGCCATAATACAATCCGTTCCAATCTCTTTTGCGGCGTCCAGTACTTTCTTTTGATACTCTGCTTTTTCACCCTTGCGGCTTGCATAAGGGTCGCCAACAACGACAAGTTTAATATTACTTCTTAAGGTACGTAATTTTTTGAACGCCTGCAAAAGCAACAGGATGCCTTTATCAGGCGAAACTCTCCCGGCATATAAGAGAACGGTGGCATCTTCCGCAATATTTAATTGCTGACGAAGATTATCTTGTGGTTTTTTTTTATAAGTCTCAGCGCAAAAACCATTAGGCACAATACTAACAGCAGCGGCAGGCAATCTTTCTTCATAAAACGCTTTAAGAAACTGACTGGGTACGATAATTTTTGCATCCTTATCAGGAAGTTCTGGTTCAAATGCATTATGCATGTGCATAACCAGTTTTGCATTCGGATTGCGCTCTCTGATCTGCCGATACAGTTTCATACTATTATGAATAACAATGACGCTATCTTCCTGGGTAGTCACTTTATCTCTAATATTAAGGACGCGCTGGGAATAGGGTAGTGGGTCGAGACGAGTCCATTTCTGAAAAAGACGCTTATAAACTTTACCAAACCCAATGTAATGAATATCACAGTTATCGTTTATTTTATTATATTCAGGATAGCCAGCATTCTTTATACAAGCAATAGCACTCGGTATTGATAGTCGTTTTGCAACCTGGTAAATCCAGGTTTCTACCGCAGCCGCACCACGTGGAGGAATTGAAAATATAGGAGTAACAGTAAATATGATTTTTTTAATCATAATAGCTATAATCCAGAATAGTTAACTTTATAGAAAAAGAAATGCGTGCCGAAGCAACGTAAAATAATGATTTATCTAGTGTCTAGACAATTTTATCGTAATATATTTCATCCTCAAGTTCCGAGGCTGTAATATATGGAATAATATCGTAATGAATTGCAGTATCATCTGATAAATTAAAGATATTTAAATCACTCACATTTTTTCTCATAAAAGTAAAAAATGGCAGTATTTTAAACAGGTCTTTACTAAGCTCAGATGGCATAGGGCTGGTAGATTCGTCATAGAAACGTGGGCAACTCCCTGTTAAGTCAAGCCCAGAACATATAATACGACCATACTTAAGGGAATAGGCAACCTGAATAGCGGTATAAGCAATAGTATGGCAAGAGCAATACCCGATGCTGATATCCTTGCAAAATCCAGCCAGTCGCCCTCTTTTCGAAAGGGGAACTGAAATAAGTAATGCTTTATGAACCCGCTTGAGGATATTAAATTTAATTTTCTTTAAAAAGCCCCCTTTTTCTCGGCGATAAAAGGAGCGAATAATTAAACAGTTTTCTTCAATATATTTTTGATCATCCACTGAAGCCTGTTCATACACATCAAGATTGACGATAGTGAACTGACTGTTACGGCTAAAGTTATAAAAATCTTCGCGCCGACGATGGAGGAAGCGAACATCCGTCAGAAGGTACAAAAATGGCTTGACGTTATTGTTTAGCAAATATTGAACAGAACCATTGACTGCAATGACATCTTTCATTCGTAACAAGGACAGCGGCGTCTTTCTGGACGTAGGACCAGAAAGAAAAATAATACAATCTTCAGCCGTTCTTTTCGCAATAAGTTGCAGAACATCGGCGTGAGTTATGAAGTTAACGCTGCCCATAAAAAACTCGTATGTTTATCATGCAACCTATAAATAAATGTTATATTCAATAACTAATATTACATCTCAAATTCTCTCAAGTATGTCATAACGCTGCAGCAAATAAAAGTCAGTCAGCCCCTTAAATTAAACTAAACGTGCTACATTGATCAGCGCTTTTCCTTACCCTTAATACGACGAAGGAAATTTCGAAGTTTTTTCTTATAAATCAATAAGTAAAATCCGATATCTCTCACATTATTTTTGATACCATAATGTCTTTCTAAATCAATACGATCCTTTGCTTTTCGTTGCCTGGAAGGTCTTTTTCCGGACAAATCGATAATTCTGATCTCATTGCCTTGCAGGATAAAGTTACCTTTATGGGGATCGCCCGAAACCATACCATGCTGATGCAGAGAATATATCGACTGTTTGATTTTCCCTCTCACCTCGTCAGAAATTTCTGGCATATCAACAAGTTCAATACCTTCAATATATTCAATTATCATCACGTATGTTTTTACATAGCGTAATGTTTTAATTTCCGCCAGCAGGTAAAAATCATTAAGCGCCGCAAACCCTTCACGCCGTACACGATCTGTCTGATGAAAAAGCTTTTCGTAGTAATCTCCTTTTACTAACGATTTGAAAAATCGTTCAGTATTTTTTACTTTTGGACTAAATACTTTGAGAATATATTTTCCGTAGTCTGTATTAATCAATACAACTTTTGTATCTTCTATATTACGGAAGACTTTAATAACCTGATGATTATAAGATAGAAAATCTTTGAATATCTCAATGTATTTTTCACCGTCTTTTTTGACAAAGACGGTATAGTTTTTAACCTTTTTTTCAATAATCATAATGGAGATTTAGGGAAGGGAATTATTTGTGGAAAAGTTTACGATAAAGATATGCGCTTCCAGCCAAAAGGCCTTTAAAGTAATGACCCTGCACGAGAAGATGTTTATATCGCTTCTTAAATTCAACTATGGTACGCGCATCTTTTGCGGGAAAATCTTTCCAGGGCGAATTCAACCGTGCATTTTTATAATAGATAACTGAAGGATAATTTGCCCAGGCATGCCATGGTTTTGTAGCGCCCGTATAATGAATTAAAATAGTATTATCATTAATTATATTGCTATACTTTTTATGTGACTTATCTTTCAACTCACTTTTGATAGTATAAATGGTATTATACGGTCGTGGGAGAAAAATGACTTTGTCCTGTAGGAGAATATTCAAAACATCCTGATCGGGATATTTAAAAGAGTCAGCCTCTTTACCTGCCAAAAGTAAAAATGCCTTTTTGGTTAAGGCATTCTCTTTCCATAATTTCAGGTTAACAAAAACCACGCCGGAGTTAAAATAACCACCTTGTAAATTAAATGCTCTTAATCTCTCATTTACCTTATTCTGGATGGAATCAACATCTTTTACGACCGCAGCAATCTTCTCTGTCAAATCAAGCTGTAGAAGATCTTGCAAAGATCCTTTGCATACAACATCGGCATCCAAATAAAGTAAGGTGTTTACCTTCTTGCTGAGATAATCGAAAGCAAATAAACGAAAATACATTGCTCTCGACCATACTTTAGTTTGAGGCAATACCTCAAGGCTTTCTACTTTAATAAGATAAAGAGAAATTTTTATGTGATGCTGTACGGCTAAACGCTCTATATATTTTACAAAACACGGAGAGTATGAATCACAAATAATGTGAAAAGCGAGCGGGATATTATTGTTTAGTACAACTGAAGCAATTGATACCCCCACACCATCAAGATAGTTTTCATCAACGCCATAAGAAATGTTTAATACGTTATCATCATTATTATTACTTTCATCAAAAACTTTATATTCAGCTATTTCTATCTCAGGAAATGAATCCATTACATCACCTATGGGTTTTATTCAAGAAGTTTACGTTTAAAGTAGGCTATATAATAATTTATACCCGAAGTATAATGCTTCTGATTAAACATATGCTTTGCCGCATAACGTAACTGATGGCTAGTCACTGGATTTAAAAGCGCACAATGAGACCATGGTGAGTTGGTCTTAGCCTGTAAAAAATATTGTGACACAGGATAAGCCCCCCAACTATGCCAGGGCTTCGTTGGTCCGATATAATGAACAAATACAGTCTCAGCATCAACTGGATTAATAACTGAATCTTTTAATTCATAGTTAAGACTAAATTGTGTATTAAATTTTTTATCAACAAAACGTGCTTTATTCACTAACAATATATTTAATACATCCTGATCAAGGTGCGTTATGCGCTGTACTACCTCCGGATCTTTTAGCATTTCAATCGCTTTCTTAGAGATATTTTCTGCGGTCCAAAGAGGTATGTTAATTAAAATAAAACCGGCATTAAAATAGCCAGAAACCAGCCCAGGCGTTGCCAGGCTAACCGAGCGCTTAGTCCACCATTCCAACTCGCCTTCAGCAACGACAGCCGCAATCACATTTTCAGCGAAGTTAAGATCAATAAGTTCCTGAATACTCCCCTTACATGCAATATCTGCATCCAGATAAAGTACTCTATCTGTTTTATCTGAAAAATAATCGGCGATAATGAATCTAAAGTATGTTGCATAGGTCCAGTTTTTGGTACTGGGTAGCGATTTTAAGCGCTCACAGTCGATTAGGTAAACAACAATCTGCGTAGCGTACTGTTTTGCTAATGCCTCAAATCGCTGCTGGTCTTCAGAGTCAAAGAAATCGGTAAAAACATGGAAAGCTAACGCCTTCTCTGGGTTAGCGAGGAGAACCGATGCAATAGAGACACCACAGCCAAAAAGAAAGTTTTTATCAATCCCATAAGCTATATTAAATTTATCAGCATCACTATGTTGTGCATAGTTATAATCTAAAGTCTGTTGAATGACTTCTTCTTCAAAATATTTTCTGCTCATAGTGATCACTTTTGTAATTTCGAGAATATTGCATTATTAAAATTTTTAAAATATAGCACATCGTAAAATCTCTCAATCGTGCCGGGAATAATATCATGCTGATATTTTACTTCACCAGAAATAACACGATTAAGGTGTCCTACAAAATCATCTATAGCCCCCGGGGTGTAAAGCTCACCATTCAAACCGGGTTTAATCATATCGCGCGGACCAGACATACAATCAGAACTAATACACGGAATTCCATATGACATTGCTTCCAGCAGGGTCATAGGAAATCCCTCAAATGCAGAGGTAAGTAGTAACGCGGTGACATTTTTTATTTTTTGCTGTACGACTTGCCACGGCGCGCTTTGCCAACCATACCAGATCACACTCTGCTCAATACCAAGCTCCCGACTATAGGCCTGGCACTTTTCAAAATCTGAGCCATCACCAATAATATGTAGCTGCCATTCCCCTGTCGTACGAGCTAAGCCATCAAATAAATCTTTAACTCTTTTCTGCCCTTCAAATTTAAGACGCCCTACATAGAGAAATACAGCGGGTTTATCGCGCTCAGGCGGTGGCACAATGATTGTTTTAATAGAGACAGGATTATAAACGACGCTAATATCTTGCGCTGAGATCCCCCGTGCCATCATCTGTTCTTTAATACCACTACTGATGGCCAGATGATAATCCGCGTACGTTATACATTCTGCATGTTTTTTATGGTCGAGCGAAAAATGCGGCCACGAGAAAATAAGAAACTGTTTACCACTTTTCTTTTGTGCTTTATTGGCATAAAGACATGAGATGACATCAATACATATCACAATATCCGGTGACGTTTCTTTCAGCCACTGACTAAAATTATAAATATGCTTAGCTCGACGAAGAAAACTTAATTTTATATTTGAGAATGATTGCGCATATTTAATCTCTTTTAGCCATGCTTTATCCATTTTGTCATTACGACAAAAGAAAAACATTTCACAGTTGATTTTCGGAGAGCTATTTTCAAACGTATGGATAACGTTGCTAATAACGGTTTCCATCCCTCCAAAACCAGATACCGCTTCGCCTATAAATGCTATTTTCAATGAAGTCACCATTTGCTGACACTCATGTTATTCGGCTTCCTTCACTTTTAAAATTCTGTAAGAACAAACCCAATCAACACTATATTTATACTGAGACCTGATTAAAATCGAACCCCAGTCCATGATTAAAGCTATCTTTTAGAAAAGGGCTGGTTATTTTATAGTTTTTGATAGTTGAGATATTATTTAGGTTATACTGAACTGTGCTATTAAATCCATATATCTCTAATGATACCCCTTGTTCCAGATATTCTAAAATAATGTCCTCGGCTATCATTTCAGAGTTAACATTCAATACACCATTAAACTGATGAGAGTCATATCGAGGGTGAGGAATATATATATCAACCGTTTCTTTTTTAATAAACCGCTGAAGATGCTGAAGAAAAACACACTCATCTTCTTTATTTTTTAACGCATCAGTATATACAGTTCCCAATAATACTTTTTTAAAGCCATTATTCGTATCAGGAAGACCGCTATGGTGTACCAATATAATTCCTTCGGTCTTTTCAATTATGTTGGTTCTATTAGGAAATAGAGTATAATGTTTTGCGTCTAACTTTAATATTTCATCTTTATGATATTTACGCCCCATCAGCTTTCGTATTAACTTCGATGTGGCGTTTATATTCTTATTTTCATACATTATACTTTTCTGATTGATATTATTTGTACCATCATCAAAGGTTTTTATTTCAGAAAAAATGATACAAGATAAAATATGGTGTATAAGCGGGACATGAAAATTCGCGAAGAAAACGGTATGATATTCTCTGGCATACTTTTCCATGATTTTTTTAGCATACCGTGTTCTTTGAATCGTTTTAAATGTCGAAAATTTTGCTACCTGCGGGACGATCTCTGAGTGCCGACATAACGGCTGAATTTTTTTTAAATAGTACTGATTTTTTACGTTATCTACATCGCCGATAAATAAAACATCAACTTTTTTCAACCGCTCTTTTTCTATAATTGACCGTGCAATCAATAATTGCAAATTAGTCATGCATATGAATAGAAACATATAGCCTCTAAGCTATTTAAAAATATAATTTTTATATTAAAGATTTTTTCTTATTGTTCTTTCTTTGATTCGAGCGGCTTTAACATCCGCCAGGTGAATCAACCCCGATTCTTTTTGTAAAATCTCTCGCAGGGGGAGTGAGAAATACTCACGCATAAACCGGAATATATCTCGCTGAGTCAGGCCAATATTCATTGAAGAAAAATAAAGCCCAATTAAATCTTTGTCACGCCAGCGAAGGGGAACGTGCTGACGTATCTGCGCGCGATGCAGGTCGATTACGGAGATTTTTAAATCCTCTTCACGACCTGTGAAAGGTAAATGCAGAAGAAAGTGGCAAATATAACAGTCACGATGGTTAATTCCCCCGGCGTGCATTTTACGTACCATAGTCGCAACACGCTTAATGATCATCCACTTCACCTGCGCGTCCGGTGGATTAACAGCCCAGTCAGCACAGTAGTCTTCAAGGCTAATGGTGGGCGTTAAATCTTCGGTGATAATAAATGATGTTCTGGTTAGCGGGTTTACGCCTTTTTCACCAAAACCAACGCCGTGCATCGTATCAACGCCCAGCTCATGTAGACGATGAATGGCGTGCCATTCTCTGTCAGCGCCCAGAACAGGCATACGTAACGAAATCAGGTTCTTCACAATTTCTTTCAGCGAAGTGCCTTTATGCCACTTCAGGAAGTAGCTTTTGCCGTCCAGCTCAAACCGCAATGTTCGACGCGTCTCCAGCTCTCTGAACACTTCGCCCTGTAACGTTTTCACTTCCTCAAAAGCATCTTTACCGCGCCATAGTGTGGTTAACGGCGCTTTCAGCTCAACCATCTAAATCACCTGTAATAATATCTGCGGCCTTCTCCGGTAAGCTGTATAAATCCTGGGTATCAGCATAATACCGCGCATTTTCAGCCCAGGCGTTGCGTAAGGAAGGCTGTGTCAGCGCTTTGAGTAAAACCTCATTTAGCGCATCCTGGCGAAAAGGTTCCGTCATCGCTTCGCCACAGTTTGCATCCACAATATAATGTGCATAACCGCACACCGCGGTTGTCAGCACCGGCAAACCAGCAGTAATGGCTTCCAGCAAAACAATACCAGCAGCTTCCTGATAGGCTGGATGCAGTAAAAGGTCGGCTGCCGCCATTAACTCCGCGATATCATTACGTCCGGAGAAAAAATGCACATTCGTGCCAACGCCGCTTCTTTCAGCCAGTGCGGCAAACTTCTTCGGCTTATCCTGCCCGACAACATAGAGCACCGTATTTTGCCGTAAAGATTCGGGTAGCGATGCCAGCGCTTCAATAGAGCGATCCACACCTTTACGGGTGAAGTCAGACCCTACTTGCAACAGTAATTTTTGCTGTTCTGAGATACCATTTTTCTGACGATAAATTTGACGACTGTTTGGGATCTGTTGGCTATATTTTCTGTCCGGGTAAATCCCCGGTGGAAGAATATGGAAACGCTCCGCTTCAGTCTGATAATGTTTTTGGAAGTCAGCAATCTGCTTATTCGTCAGCATTAATAGTTGCGTCTGCTTGCCGTGTTCAAACGTGGCGCGTTCAAAAGCAGCATAATGCCGATAGCGTGATGTCAGGCGATAGAAAAATCCTTTTTCCTGTGCGACTTTTTCGGCGTAACACACGTCTGCGGCGTAATACACATCAAGGCCCGGCATCTTATTGAATCCAACCACCCGATCGACAGGGTGGTCGCGCAAATGGTGTTGCACCCAGGCATAATATTCTGCGTTACGACCGTGGTTCGTCCGGGATTTAACCGGCACGCGGATTAATTCAAAATTATCCGGGCATTCCCCTTCCCATGACTGAGTATAAACACGAACCTGATGACCTCGCGCCGCCACGGTTTGGGCAATGCGCATAAAATCACGCTGCAGACCGCCAAAAGGAAAATATTTATATAAGCAAAAGGCAACTCTCATAGCAGGCTGTCCAAATCTATGGTGCGTGCCTCATGCGGCAGCATTTTTTCCGTCGCGGCGATAACATCTTCAGCCGGAATCACAGAAAGGTATTTTTTATTACGATCAAGCTCATGCCGTTCAGGCATCGGCTGATAATTTCCTGCCCAAAACTGAATGATGTCGTCGGTCCAGGGACGCCAGAACACATGATCCGTCGCGCCGAAAAGGCAAATGACCGGCGTTTTGACTGCCGCGGCAATATGACCAGGGGCCGAATCAACGCCGATAAAGAGATCCGCATGGTCAATCAACGCGCCCAATTCAGGAAAGCGAGTTTTACCCGCCAGACCAGTAACCGGTTTTGTCTCACAGCCGCGTGCAATAGCATCCACGCAGGCCATCTCGTCTGCGGCCGGGCCTGACGTCAGTACAACCTGATAACCGCGGCGCTGCACGGCATCAATAACCTGAGAGAATTTATCATTATCCCAGCACTTAAATAGCTGCCGTGCCGTAGGCTGAATAACAACATATTGTCGGGTCACACCAAGTTGTTTGAGCTGTTGTCGCATGTTTTCCCAATGTTCCGGGCGATAGCTCATGGTGGTTTCCGTGACATACTGTTTTAGCGCTAACGGCTTTAGCGCGGATAATGTGCGCTCAACAGCATGTTCTCCCGCATAAGGTACTAAATGCGTAAAGCTTTTTTTCCATAAAGCAGACTGACGATTACCGAAATCCTGCGAGATTTTTATTTTTGCGTTTAAAAAACGCACAATAAGCGCCACGCTCCACTGATCGGTGAGATTGACGACCAGATCATACGAGTTAGCACGCAATTTTTTGATTAGCGATAGCGCGTTTTTGATCTTCTCTTTTGTTCCTGCGCCTTTGTTACTGATGCCGTAGAGTGCATTAATCTCCGGATTTTCCGACAATATCGGTATGGTGTTCTGGTAAAGAAGCACATCGATTTTTGCATCGGGATAATTCTGCTTCAGCGTGCTGATGACAGGAGTGGTAAGTAACATGTCTCCATGAAAACGCATTTTTATAATCAGAATTCTTCGAAATGGCTTTTCCACAAGCGACTCTTTGGTTGAAATTGTCCGGATAAATAAGCAGAAAAAAGCACGCTACCGCCCCAGGCTTCACAGCAACCCGATGGCTAATACCGCACTCATTTTAGATGCGCTAGTGTAACACTTCTTTCGCAGCAATCCGATACGAATAATTTTTATACACAATCATTTTTTTAATCATAAATTCAAAGAGATATTAATTTATCCCTCTCTTGTGAATGGTCATTCCCATTGTCTGGGGCGACAAGGGCGGCAAATTTCAATGGATTGCGTAAAAATGCAAAAATAATGGGGTTCAGCGCCTGGAATCCTCGCTTCTGAGCCAATTTGGCGCAAAAATGGGAAAAGTAATGGTAAAGCCCAGGCTAAATACATAGAATCCCCAGCACATCCATAAGTCAGCTATTTACTATGCTCGAATTGCTTTACACCGCTCTTCTCTACCTTATTCAGCCTCTGATCTGGATACGGCTTTGGGTGCGTGGACGTAAAGCGCCGGCCTATCGTAAACGCTGGGGTGAACGCTACGGATTCTACCGCCGTCCGTTGAAACCGGGCGGAATCATGCTGCATTCCGTCTCGGTGGGCGAAACTCTGGCGGCCATCCCATTGGTCCGCGCTCTACGTCATCGCTATCCCGATCTGCCTATTACCGTAACGACCATGACGCCGACCGGCTCGGAGCGCGTCCAGTCCGCCTTTGGCAACGATGTTCAGCACGTTTACTTGCCTTATGATTTGCCCGATGCGCTCAATCGTTTCCTCAATGAGATTGATCCTAAGCTGGTATTGATCATGGAGACTGAGCTCTGGCCAAATCTGATTGCTGCGCTGCACAAACGTCATATTCCGCTGGTTATCGCTAATGCGCGGCTTTCCGCCCGCTCCGCCGCGGGTTATGCGAAGCTTGGCAAGTTTGTCCGTACGCTCCTGCGCCGTATCACCCTGATTGCCGCGCAAAACGAAGAAGATGGCGAACGCTTTGTGGCATTGGGCGCGAAGAACAATCAGGTCACGGTCACCGGCAGTCTGAAATTTGATATTTCAGTTACGCCGCAGCTGGCGGCTAAAGCCGTTACGCTACGCCGCCAGTGGGCGCCGCACCGTCCGGTCTGGATTGCCACCAGCACCCACGATGGCGAAGAGAGTATCGTTATCGCCGCTCACCAGGCGTTATTACATCAATTCCCGAATTTATTACTGATTCTGGTGCCCCGCCATCCGGAGCGTTTCCCGGATGCTATCAATCTTGTGCGTCAGGCAGGGTTAAGCTACATCACTCGCTCTTCGGGCGAAGTGCCGTCCGCCAGCACCCAGGTCGTGGTAGGCGATACCATGGGCGAATTAATGTTGCTCTATGGCATTGCCGATCTCGCCTTTGTTGGTGGTTCGCTGGTTGAACGCGGCGGTCATAACCCGCTGGAGGCCGCCGCTCATGCGATTCCGGTACTGATGGGTCCGCATACCTTTAACTTTAAAGATATTTGCGCTCGTCTGGATCAGGCGAGCGGACTTATCACGATTACCGATGCGGCTACGCTGGCAAAAGAAGTTTCCTCTTTACTGACCGACGCTGATTATCGTAATTTCTACGGACGTCACGCAGTTGAAGTGCTGTATCAAAATCAGGGCGCGCTCCAGCGTCTGCTGCAACTGCTGGAACCTTATCTGCCACCGAAAACGCATTGAGGACTGTCATGCAAAAACGGGCGATTTATCCAGGCACGTTTGATCCGATTACTAACGGTCATCTCGATATTGTGACGCGCGCAACGCAGATGTTCGACCATGTCATTCTGGCCATCGCCGCCAGCCCCGGCAAGAAACCCATGTTCACCCTGGACGAACGTGTGGCGCTGGCGCAAAAAGCGACCGCACACTTGGGTAACGTAGAGGTGGTGGGCTTTAGCGACCTGATGGCCAATTTCGCCCGCGACAGACAGGCGAATATCCTGATTCGTGGTCTGCGCGCGGTGGCGGATTTTGAATATGAAATGCAGTTGGCGCATATGAATCGCCATCTGATGCCGCAACTGGAAAGCGTTTTCCTGATGCCGTCCAAAGAGTGGTCGTTTATTTCATCGTCGCTGGTCAAAGAAGTGGCACGCCATCAGGGCGATGTGACCCACTTTCTGCCGGACAATGTGCATCAGGCGCTAATGGATAAGTTGAAATAAGTTTCCTTCCTTGCCGGGCCTGGCGTTTTACTTCTGACAGTGACGGCAATAGAACGTCGCACGCTGTGCGTGTTTCGTTGCGACTATCGGCGTACCGCATACCCGACACGGCTCGCCTTTGCGCCCGTACACCTGCAACTCCTGCGCAAAATAGCCCGGTTTCCCATCGCTTTGCAGAAAATCCTTCAGCGTTGTCCCGCCTTGTTCAATAGAACGCAGCAAAACGGCTTTAATCACCCGTGCCAGCAGGTCGCACTCCTCTGTCGAGAGTGACGACGCCAGGCGGTCAGGGTGAATACCAGCGGCAAACAGCGACTCGCTGGCGTAGATATTCCCCACGCCGACCACCAGCTTGTTATCCATCAGCCAGGGTTTAATCGCCGTCTTCTTCTTCGCGCATTTCTGCTGCAAATATTCGCCATTAAACTCATCGCTTAGCGGCTCCGGTCCCAGATGCGCCAGTACGTTATGCCCTTCCAGCTCTTTGGTCCATAACCAGGCGCCAAAGCGGCGAGGATCGGTATAACGTAGAATTTTGCCATTGCTCATCACCAAATCGACATGGTCGTGTTTTTCCGCCGGCAGCGCTTCCGACAATATCCGCAGGCTTCCCGACATCCCCAGGTGAATAATTATCCAGCCGTCAGGCAGCTCCAGCAGTAAATATTTAGCACGACGCTGAACGCTAAGGACAGGTGTATCGCTCAGACGATAAATTTCGTCTGAAACCGGCCAGCGCAGACGGCCGTTACGGATATGGGCGTGCAGGATAGTAGCGCCAACTAAATGGGGTTCAATACCCCGGCGGCTGGTTTCAACTTCGGGTAATTCAGGCATAACGTCTCCGGCTGTGTGGCAGGTCTCATTAATATGGGGACGGCCAGAAAACAAAAAACCCCGCCGAAGCGAGGTTTTTGTTACATCAAAGCGAGAATTATTTGATTTTCGCTTCTTTGTAGATCACGTGCTGACGGACAACTGGATCGAATTTTTTCAGTTCCAGTTTTTCCGGTTTAGTACGTTTGTTCTTCGTAGTGGTATAGAAGTGACCAGTACCAGCAGAAGAAACCAGCTTGATTTTCTCACGAATACCTTTAGCCATGATTTATTTCCTCTTAGTACTTAGTACTTTTCGCCACGGGCACGCAGTTCAGACAGAACTGTTTCGATGCCTTTTTTATCGATGATACGCATACCTTTAGCAGATACACGCAGGGTGACAAAACGCTTCTCGCTCTCAACCCAGAAACGGTGAGAGTGCAGGTTAGGCAGGAAACGGCGTTTAGTCGCGTTCAGTGCGTGGGAACGGTTGTTACCGGTCACCGGACGCTTGCCAGTAACTTGGCAGACTCGGGACATGTCTATTCTCCAAAAATCAAATTAGCTCGAGCTTCGTATGGGGTATCGGCGCCTCGTCAGGCTTTACAGCCTGGTCATCGCGCAGTTCTATTGAACTCTCGATTGCCAGGCCCAAATGCCAAACCCGAGATTCTCAAAGGTGGCGTAGTATACGCTGACCCGGCGATATGCTCAAGTCCCGAACAGACAAAGATCCCGATGGATCGCGCAAAGAATCTTAAATCCAGCCGCGTTCGGCAAAAGAAACGTACTCTCCGCGCCCAATTATCAGGTGATCGAGCACCCGGATATCCATAAACTGGCAACACTTTATCACGCGCTCAGTGATAAGTTTATCTGCTTTACTTGGCTCTGCGCAGCCTGAAGGGTGGTTATGCGCCAGAATGACCGCTGAAGCATTGAGTTTAATCGCTTCCCGAACAATCTCACGCGGATGCACCTCTACGTGGTTAAGCGTGCCGGAAAACAGGCGGCTGTGCTGAAGCACCCGGTGCTGGGCATCGAGGAAGATCACCAGAAAGATCTCACGCTCTTCACCCGTCAGTTGGCTTTGCAGAAATTCCCGCGTCATTTCCGGACTCAGCAACGCACTTTCCTCATTCATGCGCACGCTGTAATAGCGCCTTGCCAGCTCAGCAATGCCTTTCAACTGCGCGAATTTCGCCAGGCCGATGCCGTTTACGCCGCGAAACTGCGCAAAGTCCGCCGACAGCAGGCCATACAGTGACCCAAAGTGCTGCAATATCTCTTTTGCCAACGTCATAACATCTTTTCCCGGCGTGCCGGTACGTAAAAAAAGCGCCAGCAGCTCCACGTCGCTGAGGGAAGCAATGCCGGATCTGAGCATTTTTTCACGCGGTAATAATTCGTCCAACGTATCCATACGCGCACCTCCTTTTTTAAGGAAGCGGCATAGTGGCATAGCCTTTGGGAGAGATCGACGCCCCGATTTTGTTCTTGCGTAGCGCCTCGCAAAGTGGAGCGCAGGCAACGACACGACGCCGTAGAGATTGTGATAAAATAGCCGCCTTTCAAAGTCACCCAACAGGAAAGACATGATGAGCCTGGCCGGTAAAAAAATTGTTCTCGGCATTAGCGGCGGTATCGCTGCGTATAAAACGCCGGAGCTGGTGCGCCGTTTACGTGAGCGCGGCGCTGACGTGCGCGTGGCAATGACCGAGGCGGCAAAAGCCTTTATTACCCCCCTGAGCTTACAGGCAGTGTCGGGCTATCCCGTATCCGACAGTCTGCTTGACCCTGCCGCTGAAGCCGCGATGGGGCATATCGAGTTGGGGAAATGGGCCGACCTGGTGATTCTTGCCCCCGCGACCGCCGATCTGATCGCCCGTGTAGCATCGGGTATGGCTAATGATTTAGTCTCCACCATCTGCCTGGCGACGCCAGCCCCGGTGGCCGTTCTTCCGGCCATGAACCAACAGATGTACCGCGCTGCTGCCACGCAACATAATCTGGAGGTGCTCGCCTCTCGCGGCCTGTTCATTTGGGGGCCGGATAGCGGCAGTCAGGCGTGCGGCGATGTAGGCCCAGGCCGAATGCTGGACCCATTAGTTATCGTTGATAAGGCCGCCGCGCATTTCGCTGCCGTCAACGATCTGCGACATCTTAATATCATGATTACGGCAGGCCCGACGCGCGAACCGCTCGACCCTGTGCGTTATATTTCCAACCACAGCTCAGGTAAAATGGGCTTCGCTATTGCGGCGGCCGCAGCGCGTCGCGGCGCAAATGTCACGCTGGTCTCCGGTCCCGTTTCGTTACCAACGCCGCCTTTTGTAAAACGGGTTGATGTCATAACCGCGCTGGACATGGAAGCCGCTGTTCAGGCCGCCGTTCAACAGCAGCACATTTTCATTAGCTGCGCCGCCGTGGCTGACTATCGCGCAGAGACTATCGCCAGTGAAAAAATCAAAAAACAGGCGGCGCAAGGTGATGAATTACTAATAAAAATGGTCAAAAACCCGGACGTTGTCGCCGGGGTGGCCGCACTCAGTGACAATCGACCCTACGTTGTTGGGTTTGCCGCGGAAACGAATAATGTGGAAGAATACGCCCGGCAAAAACGTATCCGTAAGAACCTTGACCTGATTTGTGCAAATGATGTTTCTCTTTTAAATCAGGGATTTAATAGCGATAAAAACGCTTTACACCTTTTCTGGCAGGATGGAGATAAAGTCTTACCGCTTGAGCGAAAAGAACTCCTGGGCCAATTATTACTCGACGAGATCGTGACCCGTTATGATGAAAAAAATCGACGTTAAGATTCTGGACCCGCGTGTTGGTCAGCAGTTTCCGCTGCCGACTTATGCTACTTCTGGTTCTGCCGGGCTTGACCTGCGCGCCTGTCTCGACGACGCCGTAGAACTGGCGCCTGGCGCAACAACGTTGGTGCCTACCGGACTGGCCATTCATATCGCCGATCCATCACTGGCGGCAGTCATGTTGCCGCGTTCGGGCCTGGGCCATAAACATGGTATCGTGCTGGGTAACCTGGTCGGGCTGATTGATTCCGATTATCAGGGGCAGCTGATGGTTTCGATCTGGAACCGTGGTCAGGACAGTTTTACCATTGAACCGGGCGAACGTATCGCGCAAATGGTGTTTGTTCCGGTCGTTCAGGCCGAATTTAATCTGGTGGAAGCATTTGACGCCACCGAACGTGGCGAGGGCGGCTTCGGTCATTCTGGCCGTAAGTAAATTTTACGCATCCCCATAACGTCATAATACTGCCGCAAGCGCTGAGTTTGCGGTTATAGCGTGGGTGCTCGCCTGGCAAGTGCTTATTTTCAGGGGTATTTTGTAACATGGCAGAAAAACAAACTGCGAAAAGGAATCGTCGCGAAGAAATACTTCAGTCACTGGCGCTGATGCTTGAATCCAGCGATGGAAGCCAACGCATCACGACGGCAAAACTGGCGGCCTCGGTCGGCGTTTCCGAAGCGGCGCTATACCGCCATTTTCCCAGCAAGACCCGCATGTTCGATAGCCTGATTGAGTTTATCGAAGATAGTCTGATTACCCGTATCAATCTGATTTTAAAAGATGAAAAAAACACCAGCACGCGTTTGCGCCTGATTGTGTTGCTGATTCTGGGTTTTGGCGAACGCAACCCTGGCCTGACGCGCATTCTTACCGGGCACGCGCTGATGTTTGAACAGGATCGCCTGCAGGGGCGCATTAATCAGCTTTTTGAACGCATCGAAGCGCAGCTCCGCCAGGTGCTACGAGAAAAAAGAATGCGTGAAGGCGAAGGCTACACGACGGATGAAAATCTGCTGGCAAGCCAACTGTTAGCCTTCTGTGAAGGTATGCTTTCACGGTTCGTGCGTAGCGAATTTAAATACCGCCCAACGGACGATTTCGACGCCCGCTGGCCGCTCATTGCCGCTCAGCTACAGTAACGCTGACTGGATAGAGGCTCACGCCTTATCCAGGCGAAAGAAACATAAGCCCGGTAAAGCGCCACCGGGCAATTCGCTTACACGCCAAATTCTTCCCGGTATGCTCGCACAGCCGCCAGATGCTCAGCCATATCAGGTTTTTCCTCCAGATAGGCAATCAGGTCTTTCAGCGTAATGATGGAGATAACCTTACAACCATAGTCGCGCTCCACTTCCTGAATCGCGGAAATCTCGCCGCGGCCACGTTCCTGACGATCCAGCGAAATCAGTACGCCAGCCAGCGTAGCCCCGTGCGCCTGAATAATCTCCATCGACTCGCGAATCGCCGTACCTGCGGTAATCACGTCATCCACCAGCATCACGCGGCCCTGTAGCGCGCTGCCCACCAGACTCCCGCCTTCGCCATGATCTTTTGCCTCTTTGCGGTTAAAGCAGTACGGCAGGTCTTTATCGTGATGTTCCGCCAGCGCAACCGCCATCGTCGTCGCGATCGGAATACCTTTGTACGCGGGGCCAAACAGCAGATCAAATTCAATACCGGAATCCACCAGCGCTTCGGCATAAAAACGGCCTAACAACGCCAGGTCGCGCCCGGTATTAAACAGCCCGGCGTTGAAGAAATAGGGGCTTTTGCGCCCGGATTTCAGCGTAAACTCGCCAAACTTTAGTACCTGCTTGTTAAGCGCAAACTCAATAAACTGGCGCTGATACGGTTTCATGGATTCGCTCCTTTTCTTACTTTCATCATTTACGAAATTTACGGACAAAAAAAAGGCGACTTTTCAGTCGCCTTAAAATCAATTTTCTAACGCCGCCTTCTGCGTCGCCACAATGGATTCAATTCCCCCTCGGGCCAGCGCCAACAAAGTGAGAAGTTCTTCATGGCTGAACGGCTCGCCTTCCGCGGTACCCTGTACTTCAATAATGCGGCCGTCTTCAGTCATCACGACGTTCATGTCGGTTTCTGCGGCGGAATCTTCAACATATTCCAGATCGCAGATCGCTTCGCCGTTAACGATGCCTACGGAAACCGCCGCCACCATGCCTTTCATCGGGTTGGTTTTCAGCTTACCGTTGGCAACCAATTTATTCAGCGCATCCGCCAACGCCACGCAGGCACCGGTAATAGACGCTGTACGCGTACCGCCATCGGCCTGGATTACATCGCAGTCCAGCGTAATGGTAAATTCGCCGAGCGTTTTCAGATCGACCGCCGCACGCAGCGCACGCGCGATCAAACGCTGAATTTCCATAGTACGACCGCCCTGCTTACCCTTTGCTGCTTCACGCGCATTACGGGTATGGGTAGCGCGAGGCAACATGCCATACTCTGCGGTGATCCACCCCTGTCCTTGTCCTTTCAGAAAACGTGGGACGCCTTCTTCAATGGAGGCGGTGCACAACACTTTGGTATCTCCAAATTCGACCAGTACCGAGCCTTCAGCGTGTTTTGTATAGTTACGGGTCAGGGTTACGGGACGCACCTGATTAGCGCTACGGCCTGCTGGACGCATATTGAGATCTCCGGCTTAAAACGAATGTGGCTGCGCATTATACGGACTTCCGATGGTTATTCCTATCCTGACAAGGCCTGGATAGCTATAATCCCCTCATCTCTCCTTTAAAAACGGGAACATCTATGATCCGCAGTATGACCGCCTACGCCCGGCGTGAAATCAAGGGTGAATGGGGTAGCGCGACCTGGGAAATGCGCTCGGTAAACCAGCGTTATCTGGAAACTTACTTTCGTCTGCCGGAACAGTTCCGTAGTCTTGAACCCGTCGTGCGCGAACGCATTCGTACACGCCTGACGCGCGGCAAAGTCGAATGTATGCTGCGTTTTGAACCCGATGCCAGCGCGCAAGGCGAGCTTATTCTGAATGAAAAGCTCGCGAAACAATTAGTTAGCGCCGCAAACTGGGTCAAAATGCAGAGCGACGAAGGGGAAATCAATCCGGTTGATATTTTGCGCTGGCCAGGTGTCATGGCGGCGCAAGAGCAGGATCTGGACGCGATTGCCGCAGAAATTTTAGCCGCGCTGGACGGTACGCTGGATGACTTTATCGTCGCGCGCGAAACGGAAGGCCAGGCGCTGAAAGCGCTGATTGAACAACGGCTGGAAGGCGTCAGCGCCGAAGTAGCGAAAGTCCGCGCGCATATGCCGGAAATCCTGCAATGGCAGCGTGAGCGCCTGGTCGCGAAGCTGGAAGATGCTCAGGTTCAGTTGGAAAACAACCGTCTGGAGCAAGAGCTGGTGATGATGGCGCAACGCATTGATGTGGCGGAAGAGCTGGATCGTCTGGAAGCGCACGTCAAAGAGACTTACAACATTCTGAAGAAAAAAGAGGCGGTAGGTCGCCGTCTGGACTTCATGATGCAAGAATTTAACCGTGAGTCGAACACCCTGGCCTCCAAATCCATCAACGCTGATGTAACTAACTCCGCTATTGAATTAAAAGTGTTGATCGAGCAAATGCGCGAGCAAATCCAGAATATTGAATAATTCTGGCGCTCAATATGTCACAGAGCCCGCCTTATGCGGGCTCTCGCGTTTATCGGTAGTACGTTTTTAATTTCCGGCGGATAGCGTCGATAAGGCGCCGCTTCCACTCTACCGTCGAAGCCCGATACTGCATAAAAATAGCGCCTTCCGCCTGCTCCCCGGCAAGCGGCAGGACAAAAAGACCGCGCTTATCGGATAAATTTTCATACCAGGGACGCGGTACAATCGCCATTAGCGGCGCCGACTGGACAGCAGGCGCAAGTTGACTGTAATCATGACAAACAAACGCCAGCGGACGTTCAAACCCGGCACGAGCCTGCTGCCTGTCCAGTTCATTGTTCTCTTTTGTCCACGGCAAACAGTAAATGTGTTGATAATGCTGTAGATCAGCAAAATTCAACGCTGTGGCATTCTCCAGACGTGAACGCAATGGCGCGCCATAAACCGCGATCAAACGCGTAGTCCCCACCCGCTCGTAATGCAGAGCGCTGACCTGCTTTTGATGGTCGCCAATTGCCAGCACCAAATCAACCGAGCTATCCAACAGTTCATCACGCCAGGGTCGGCGGGCAAAAGGAAGGCACTCGATCACCGCCTGATGAAGATGACCTTTCTCTGCGAGAACGGGCGTAAGCAGCGCGTTCAATGCGGGAGGAAGTACCACCCGGAAACAACGGGAGCCGTTCTCTTTATCGCCAAACAGCTCCTCATTAAGCGAAACAAACACAGGTGCCAATTTGTCACGCAGCGCCTGCGCATAAGGCGTAGCAATCTGGCGGTTCCCTTCCCGTCGAAACAACGGATCGTTTAGCGCATCGCGCAATCTCATTAGCGCATGACTTACCGCAGAAGGCGACAAAGCCAGCTTTTGCGCCGTTTTCCCCGTAGAGCTCGTCTCCAGCAGTACATACAGTACTTTTAACAGATTCATATCCATTTGCAGCAAGTTCATTAAACGTCTCTCTTATTGAACCTGGCTAAATTACTGCCAGGTATACTGCGGGCGCTTCAATCAGGAGAACATTATGAATCGCTATGTATTATTCTTTGTATGTATATTTTCAACATCAGCACTTCCTGCCATGGCGGCATTAGATCCTTCACAACCGTTATCACCCGCGCCTCCGTTATCACTGTTTAAAGCGTGGGCTAAGCCTATGAAGCCGTTTCAAATCACAGAAGGCGTGTGGTATGTCGGCACGGAAAATCTCTCTTCTATTCTGCTGACCACTCCGGCAGGGCATATTCTTATTGATGCGGGGTTGGATGAAAGTGCACCGCAAATTAAAGCGAATATTGAAGCGGCAGGATTCCGCCTCACAGACATACGCTATCTATTGAACAGCCATGCGCGGCTGGATCAAGCGGGGGGCATGGCACGTTTGAAAGCGTGGAGCGGCGCACAATTGGTCGCCAGCCAACCCAACGCCGATCAGATGGCGAGGGGTGGACGAGAGGATTTTGCGCTTGGCGATGCGCTCCCCTTCCCGCCCGTCACCACTGATAAAATTATCCACAACCAGGAAAGCATCAGCCTCGGAGGGATAACCGTGACAGCACTATTCACGCCTGGACATCTACCCGGCTCAACCTCCTGGCGCGTAACGCTCCGCAACGGCAAGACGCTAATTTACGCAGATAGTCTCGCCACACCTGACTATCTGCTGATTAACAACAAAAATTACCCTGACCTGGTTACTGATATTCAAGGTAGCTTTAAGACACTGGCCGCCCAGCATGTTGATATCTTTATTGCCAACAAAGGTGACCGCTTCGGGCTACTGGAGAAACGACAACAACTTCGCAACGGCGATACACAGGCATTCTTTGATTCCAATGGCTTGCAACAGTATGTGGAACGCTCGCGCCAGCGCTTCATCACACAACTTACCGCACAGCAGCCATAATGAAATGACTCACCGGCGGCGCGTCCAGGGCGCCGTTCAGGTAATTTATCTAAGTCAAAACAGAAAAACCTTGCATACAATAAACCACAAAAATTATGTGCAATTTATTGATATATATAATAAATAATTATTAACCATAAATTTAAAATCATTACTAAAATTTATTAATCGTATAATGCCTTAGAAAATCTCAATCGTGATACAGCGCACAAATCGTTAATCTTCGCCCCCAGTAAATTAGGGGGAAATCATGCTGTTGCACGTTCTTTATTTAATTGGCATCACTGCCGAGGCCATGACGGGCGCACTCGCTGCGGGTCGCCGTCGCATGGATACATTCGGCGTAATTATTATTGCTACCGCCACCGCCATTGGTGGAGGCTCGGTTCGCGACATTCTGCTCGGTCACTATCCGCTGGGTTGGGTGAAGCATCCCGAATATGTCATTATTGTGGCGACTGCCGCTGTATTGACCACCATTGTTGCTCCCGTCATGCCCTATTTACGCAAGCTTTTCCTGGTACTTGACGCGCTGGGGTTGGTGGTTTTCTCTATTATTGGCGCTCAAATAGCCCTTGATATGGGCGAAGGGCCAATTATCGCCGTGGTGGCCGCCGTCACTACCGGCGTCTTTGGCGGCGTGCTCCGCGATATGTTCTGCAAACGCATTCCACTGGTGTTTCAAAAAGAGCTATATGCCGGCATTTCGTTCGCCTCGGCGGTGCTCTATATTGCGCTACAACATTACGTCATGAATCCGGATGTCGTCGTTATCTCTACGTTACTGTTTGGCTTTACAGCAAGGTTATTAGCGCTACGTCTTAAACTTGGCCTGCCGGTATTTTATTACCGCCATGAAGGGCACTAAGACCCAAATCCGGGAATATGCTGAGCAGACAGCCATCTGCTCAGCGCTTTGATCTGCGGATTATCCTGCCAGTCGATAACTCTCCCGGCACGACGCTCGCCCGTCGCTGGCAACTGCCGCCAGTGTTGCTCTGTTCGCATTAATAACTGCTCCCATGAACGATCGCCGCTGGCCTGTAATGCGGCCTGCGTTAAGGGGATATCCATCGCCATGATCCAGCGGGTAAACGACTGCCGGCGCGCCAGGTTAAATTGCCGCCATATCTGCTCGCTTTTTCCTTTAGCAAAGCCTGGCGTGTTGGCTATTTGCGCTGACGTCAGGGTAAGCCAGGAGAAGATATGCTCAAAGCGATGCGTCTGATGCAAGGCCCGCCAGCTGGCTTCACCCATTCCGTCCAGACCCAACGCCGACCGTGACCCCAGCCATATCAGCCTGGAGATAAACTGTTCCTGACACGTTGCCGACGCGTAAAAGCAGGTCAGCGAGTTGAAATGGCTATCAGGCGGTACAGGCTTACTCCGCTCACGACTCCGCCAGACGACCTCATCAAGTCGGGGAATGCCTTGCCCGGCCAGACTCACCAGGATCTGATCGCCCGGCGCGATATCCCACGCTTCCCAACGCTTCACAGAACCGATATTGACCCGCTGAACCCGCTTATCATCCAGTATAACGGGGACAAGCGACGCTACTACGGTAATTTTGCCGCTTTTCCCCACCGAGAACTGAATAGCGCTCACTTGCGCGACCTGCGCTACTGGCGGATATTTCCATGCTGCCAGCCAGTCGCCCTGCCCGGGTCGCCAGTATTGTGCCGCGGGCTCTTTAGCCATGCGTATCACTACGCCATCCGTCACAAAGGGCAACGCTGACGTCAGCCATGACTGGCGCGCCCGCTCGACCTCGCTGGCATATTTTACCACCAGGGAATATTTCTTCGTCAGACTGAATCCAGCCTTAGCAAGTTGGCTTAATCTTTCGGGCATATTTGCCGGACCGTCCGGCCACGCCCAAATAAAAATACCCAACGAATTTAGCGCGGAGGCGTTATCCTGGCGCATTAACATTCCTGCGACTTTCGAGCGCGCATTCATCCCGCCCATCCGTTGCTGGATATGTCCCTCGCGCTGTAGAAAGATTTCGCCCTGCAACACCGCGTTAGCAAACGCGCCTTGTGTTGTCTGCGGTATAGAGGGGATCAGGCGAATTTTTGGCGTCCAGTCCTCGCCTTGTAGTCCGTTACCCCGGCTGATAGCCCTGGTCAGTTTACCGTTTTGATAAACCAGCGTTACCGCTACACCATCCACTTTTGGTTGTACCCAAAGCTCGCTGCGCCCGCGCATCCACTGTTCTACCGCCTGTCGGTCCGCGAGTTTGCGTACGCCCGTATGCGCAACAGGGTGCATTGTTGTACCGTTTAACGGCGGTGAAACCGGAGTAGATGATACATCCTGACCAACACAGCGTTGCCACTGAACCAGCCTTGCGCTGAGTTGGTCGTACACACTATCGTCAACCGCGCTAACACCTTGTTTCCAGTAGATGTCATTCCAGTCAGCGAGCTGTTGCTGTAAACGGGCGATTTCTTCAGCGGCCCTTGCTGGCGGCCAGGCCGGGCAAAGCGCCCCACTCTGCGAATGCCACAATAAAATTCCCCACGCCATACTTTTCCATAATCTCATCACGACCTCCTGCGCACATTGCCCGGCAGGTATAGCGCTTTAGTGAATAAAAACCGACAGGTAAAAATGCATCATCCGAGCCGCTTTCCAGATTTTTTGGTGGGTTGCTGCAACGACGCGATAAAAGCGGAAAAAGGGATGCAAAATGCAATAATCTGGCGCAAAAAGTGTGACAAAGACTACGTCGCATAACGGCGATGTGTATAATAAGCCCGTATCAAGGCTCTATTTCGATAATCACAGACGTAAGATACTCATGGCTCAAGGTACGCTTTATATTGTTTCTGCCCCCAGTGGCGCGGGTAAATCCAGCCTGATTCAGGCTTTATTAAAAACCCAACCGTTGTATGACACTCAGGTTTCCGTTTCACATACCACGCGCTCGCCGCGTCCTGGTGAAGTGCACGGTGAGCACTATTTCTTTGTAAATCATGATGAGTTTAAAACCATGATTGGCAGGGAGGCGTTTCTGGAGCACGCGGAAGTGTTTGGCAATTACTACGGCACTTCGCGCGAAACCATTGAGCAAGTGCTGGCAACCGGCGTTGATGTTTTTCTCGATATCGACTGGCAGGGCGCCCAGCAAATTCGCGAAAAGATGCCGCAAGCACGCAGCATTTTTATTTTGCCGCCGTCAAAGATCGAATTGGATCGCCGTTTACGCGGCCGCGGGCAAGATAGCGAAGAAGTCATTGCCAAACGAATGGCGCAAGCGGTTGCAGAAATGAGCCATTACGCCGAATATGATTATCTTATTGTGAATGACGACTTTGATACCGCGTTAAGCGACTTGAAAACCATCATTCGCGCTGAACGTCTGCGTATGAGCCGCCAAAAGCAGCGTCATGACGCTTTAATCAGCAAATTGTTGGCAGACTGAACCCACTTTCAGTATCATGCCCAGTCATTTCTTCACCTGTGGAGCATTTTAAGTATGGCACGCGTAACTGTTCAGGACGCTGTAGAGAAAATTGGTAACCGTTTTGACCTGGTACTGGTCGCCGCGCGTCGCGCTCGTCAGATGCAGGTAGGCGGAAAGGATCCGCTGGTACCGGAAGAAAACGATAAAACTACCGTTATCGCGCTGCGCGAAATCGAAGAAGGTCTGATTAACAACCAGATCCTCGACGTCCGCGAGCGCCAGGAACAGCAAGAGCAGGAAGCCGCTGAATTACAAGCCGTTACCGCTATTGCTGAAGGTCGTCGTTAATCACAAAGCGGGTCGCCCTTGTATCTGTTTGAAAGCCTGAATCAACTGATTCAAAACTACCTGCCGGAAGACCAGATTAAGCGTCTTCGGCAGGCGTATCTCGTTGCACGTGACGCTCACGAGGGCCAGACACGTTCAAGCGGTGAACCCTATATCACGCACCCGGTAGCGGTGGCCTGTATTCTGGCCGAGATGAAACTCGACTACGAAACGCTGATGGCCGCTCTGCTGCATGACGTGATTGAAGATACCCCCGCCACCTATCAGGACATGGAACAGCTTTTCGGTAAAAGCGTTGCCGAGCTGGTAGAGGGGGTGTCGAAACTTGATAAGCTCAAGTTCCGCGATAAGAAAGAGGCGCAGGCCGAAAACTTTCGCAAAATGATTATGGCGATGGTGCAGGATATCCGCGTCATCCTCATTAAGCTTGCTGACCGTACCCATAACATGCGCACGCTGGGCTCGTTACGCCCGGATAAACGTCGTCGTATTGCCCGTGAAACCCTCGAAATCTACAGCCCGCTGGCGCACCGTTTAGGTATTCATCACATCAAAACCGAGCTGGAAGAGCTGGGTTTTGAAGCGCTGTATCCCAATCGTTACCGCGTCATTAAAGAAGTGGTAAAAGCGGCGCGCGGCAACCGTAAAGAGATGATCCAAAAAATCCTCTCTGAAATCGAAGGACGTTTGCAAGAGGCGGGAATTCCGTGTCGCGTTAGCGGTCGCGAAAAACATCTTTACTCGATCTACTGCAAAATGGTGCTCAAAGAGCAGCGTTTTCACTCCATCATGGACATTTACGCTTTCCGCGTCATCGTTCATGACTCCGATACCTGCTATCGCGTACTCGGCCAGATGCACAGTCTCTATAAGCCGCGTCCGGGACGGGTAAAAGACTATATTGCCATTCCCAAAGCGAACGGCTATCAGTCTTTGCACACCTCGATGATCGGCCCGCACGGCGTTCCTGTTGAAGTCCAGATCCGTACCGAAGATATGGATCAGATGGCGGAAATGGGGGTCGCGGCGCACTGGGCGTATAAAGAACACGGCGAGACCAGTACCACAGCGCAGATTCGCGCCCAGCGCTGGATGCAGAGCCTGCTGGAGCTACAACAGAGCGCCGGTAGTTCGTTTGAATTTATCGAAAGCGTAAAATCCGATCTCTTCCCGGATGAGATTTACGTTTTCACCCCGGAAGGGCGCATTGTCGAACTGCCCGCTGGCGCTACGCCGGTGGATTTTGCCTATGCAGTGCATACCGACATCGGTCACGCCTGCGTCGGCGCGCGTGTCGACCGGCAGCCTTATCCGCTGTCACAGCCGCTTAGCAGCGGTCAGACCGTCGAAATTATTACCGCGCCAGGCGCGCGTCCCAACGCCGCCTGGCTGAACTTTGTCGTCAGCTCTAAAGCGCGCGCTAAAATTCGTCAGTTGCTGAAAAACCTCAAACGTGATGACTCCGTAAGCCTGGGCCGTCGTCTGCTTAACCATGCTTTAGGCGGTAGTCGTAAGCTGGCGGAAATTCCGCAGGAAAATATTCAGCGCGAACTGGATCGTATGAAGCTGGCAACGCTTGACGATCTGCTGGCGGAAATCGGTCTCGGCAACGCGATGAGCGTAGTGGTCGCGAAAAATCTGCAGCAAGGCGAAGCCGTGGTGCCGACCGTTGCGCAATCGAATCACGGCCACCTGCCGATTAAAGGCGCGGATGGTGTGCTTATCACCTTTGCGAAGTGTTGTCGTCCGATCCCCGGCGACCCGATCATCGCTCACGTCAGCCCAGGTAAAGGACTGGTGATCCACCATGAATCCTGCCGTAATATCCGTGGATACCAGAAAGAGCCAGAGAAATTTATGGCGGTCGAATGGGACAAAGAGACGGAGCAGGAATTCATTACCGAAATCAAGGTGGAAATGTTTAACCATCAGGGCGCGCTGGCTAACCTGACGGCGGCGATTAATACGACCACCTCCAATATTCAAAGTCTGAATACTGAAGAGAAAGATGGTCGCGTCTATAGTACCTTTATTCGCCTTACCGCACGCGATCGCGTACATCTGGCGAATATCATGCGCAAAATCCGCGTGATGCCAGACGTTATTAAAGTCACCCGTAACCGAAACTAGCGCTATGAATCCAAAACGTTATGCGCGTATATGCGAAATGCTCGCCAGGCGTCAGCCTGATCTCACGGTCTGCATGGAGCAAGTCCACAAACCTCATAACGTTTCTGCAATCATTCGTACCGCAGATGCCGTTGGCGTCCATGAAGTCCATGCTATCTGGCCAGGTAGCCGGATGCGCACCATGGCTTCCGCGGCGGCGGGCAGCAACAGTTGGGTACAGGTGAAAACTCACCGTACCATTGGCGATGCGGTAGCCCATTTGAAAGGACGGGGAATGCAGATTCTGGCAACCCATCTTTCTGATAAGGCCGTAGACTTTCGAGAGATTGATTACACGCGCCCGACCTGTATTCTGATGGGTCAGGAGAAAACCGGTATTACTCAGGAAGCATTAGACCTGGCGGATCGGGATATCATCATTCCGATGATCGGCATGGTACAGTCGCTGAACGTTTCCGTCGCCTCCGCGCTCATTCTTTATGAAGCCCAGCGCCAGCGGCAGAACGCGGGCATGTATCTGCGTGAAAATAGCATGTTGCCGGAAGATGAACAGCAGCGCCTGCTGTTTGAGGGTGGTTATCCGGTGCTGGCGAAAGTCGCTAAACGTAAAGGTCTGCCTTATCCTCGCGTCAATCAGCAGGGCGAAATAGACGCCGATGCTGACTGGTGGGCGACGATGCAGGCGGCAGGGTAATCACCATGTCAGGCCGCTTGTTAGACGCTGTTCCGCTCAATTCCCTGACAGGCGTCGGCGCAGCGCAAAGCAGTAAACTGGCGAAAATTGGCCTGCACACCGTGCAGGACCTCCTGCTCCACCTCCCTCTGCGTTACGAAGACCGCACCCATCTCTACCCCATTGGCGAACTGCTGCCTGGCATCTACGCCACCGTTGAAGGTGAAGTGCTGAACTGCAATATCACTTTCGGCGGTCGTCGGATGATGACCTGCCAGATTAGCGACGGTTCCGGCATTCTTACCATGCGCTTTTTCAATTTTAACGCGGCGATGAAAAACAGCCTGGCGACGGGGCGGCGTGTGCTGGCCTACGGGGAAGCGAAGCGCGGCAAGTATGGCGCAGAGATGATCCATCCGGAATATCGCCTGCAGGGCGATCTCAGCACGCCGGAACTTCAGGAAACGCTCACCCCCGTCTATCCGACCACCGAGGGCGTGAAGCAAGCGACACTGCGCAAGCTTACCGATCAGGCTCTGGAGTTGCTCGACACCTGCGCCATTGCCGAACTACTGCCGCCGGAACTGGCGCAGGGTATGATGAGCCTGCCGGAAGCGCTACGTACCTTGCATCGCCTGCCGCCGACGCTCCAGCTCGCCGATTTAGAAACCGGCAAACACCCGGCGCAGCGGCGGCTTATTCTTGAAGAGCTACTGGCGCATAATCTCAGTATGCTGGCGCTTCGCGCAGGCGCGCAGCGCTATCACGCTCAGCCGCTAAGTACCAACAACATATTGAAAGACAATCTGCTGGCGTCGTTGCCGTTTAAACCCACCAGCGCGCAGGTGCGGGTGGTGGCAGAGATCGAACGTGATATGGCGCTCGATGTGCCGATGATGCGTCTGGTTCAGGGCGACGTCGGCTCAGGGAAAACGCTGGTTGCAGCGCTTGCCGCCTTGCGCGCTATTGCCCACGGTAAGCAGGTGGCGCTGATGGCGCCGACCGAATTGCTGGCTGAACAGCACGCAAATAATTTCCGCAACTGGTTCGAACCGTTGGGCGTTGAAGTGGGTTGGCTGGCGGGTAAGCAAAAAGGTAAAGCGCGTCAGGCGCAGCAAGAGGCTATTGCCAGCGGTCAGGTGCAGATGATTGTCGGCACCCACGCTATCTTTCAGGAACAGGTGCAGTTCAACGGCCTGGCGCTGGTCATTATCGATGAGCAGCACCGCTTTGGCGTCCACCAGCGGCTGGCATTGTGGGAAAAAGGCCAGCAGCAGGGCTTTCATCCGCATCAGTTGATTATGACCGCAACGCCCATTCCGCGCACCCTGGCGATGACTGCCTACGCCGATCTCGATACCTCGGTGATTGACGAGCTACCGCCGGGCCGTACCCCTGTCACTACCGTTGCTATTCCGGATACCCGTCGCCATGAAATCATTGATCGTGTGCGCAACGCCTGCACAACCGAAGGCCGTCAGGCCTACTGGGTCTGTACGCTGATTGAAGAGTCCGACCTGCTGGAAGCGCAGGCGGCGGAAGCCACCTGGGAGGAGCTCAAGCTGGCGTTACCGGAGTTGAATATTGGCCTGGTACACGGCCGCATGAAGCCCGCCGAAAAACAGGCGGTGATGCAGGCCTTTAAGCAGGGTGAACTGCATCTGCTGGTCGCCACTACGGTGATTGAGGTGGGGGTCGATGTTCCTAACGCCAGCCTGATGATTATTGAAAACCCCGAGCGGCTGGGCCTGGCGCAGCTGCACCAGCTCAGAGGACGCGTTGGCCGTGGCGCGGTCGCGTCGCACTGCGTGCTGCTCTATAAATCGCCGTTGTCGAAAACGGCGCAGAAGCGTTTACAGGTATTGCGCGACAGCAACGACGGCTTTGTGATTGCACAAAAAGATTTAGAGATTCGCGGCCCGGGGGAATTACTGGGCACGCGCCAGACGGGTAATGCCGAATTTAAAGTAGCTGATTTGCTGCGCGATCAAGCCATGATCCCCGAAGTTCAGCGTATTGCCCGTCATATTCACGAACGTTATCCGCAGCAGGCACAAGCGCTGATTGAGCGCTGGATGCCGGAAACCGAACGTTATTCCAACGCCTAGTGAGCACGGCGGCTTTAATGCCGCCGTACAAACTATTATTGCGCGAAAATCGGTAACAGCAGGTACAGCTTGATCACCAACGCATTGACGATATCGATAAAGAACGCGCCGACCATCGGCACCACCAGGAACGCCATATGCGAGGGGCCAAAACGGTCGGTAATCGCCTGCATATTAGCAATGGCGGTCGGCGTTGCGCCCAAGCCAAAACCACAGTGACCCGCCGCCAGCACCGCCGCATCGTAGTTTTTCCCCATCATGCGCCAGGTGACGAAGATCGCGTACAGCGCCATGAAGATGGTCTGTACCACCAGAATCGCCAGCATCGGCAGCGCCAGCGACGCCAGTTCCCACAGCTTCAGGCTCATCAGCGCCATTGCCAGGAACAGTGACAAACTCACGTTCCCCAGCACCGAAACAGCACGCTCAAATACGCGATAAAAACCCACCAGCGCCAGGCCATTGCTGAGGATCACCCCAACAAATAGCACACAAACGAAGACCGGCAGTTCAAGCACCGTTCCCGCCAGTAGCTGCGCTACGATTTTGCCCACGGTCAGACAGATAGCAATCAGGGCGATGGTTTCGATTAGCACCAGAGAGGTGATCATACGGCCCACATCCGGCTTTTCAAAGGCCGTCGGCACGGCCTGATCGTCAGGCATTCCATCCGGCGTGGTGGAGTGTTTCACCAGATAACGCGCTACCGGGCCGCCAATCAACCCGCCCAGCACCAGGCCAAAGGTTGCACATGCCATTGCAACTTCGGTGGCACTGGCAAAACCATAACGTTCGACAAACAGTTTACTCCACGCCGCGCCGGTACCGTGTCCGCCGGACAGCGTAATTGACCCGGCAATCAGCCCCATTAACGGGTCCAGCCCCAACAGACTCGCCATGCCGATACCGATGGCATTCTGCATCAGCAGTAATCCGACCACGACTACCAGGAAGACGCCAACAACACGCCCCCCCTTGCGCAGGCTGGCAAGGTTAGCGTTAAGGCCGATCGTCGCGAAAAACGCCAGCATCAACGGATCGCGCAGGGTCATATCAAAGTTGACCTCCCAACCGACGCTTTTTTTCAGTACCAGCAGAGCAACCGCAACCAGTAACCCCCCCGCCACCGGTTCCGGAATCGTATATTTCTTCAGTAAGGAGACAGACTGGACCAGCTTGCGACCCAGTAGCAGCACCAGCGTGGCGGCGACAAGGGTCGATAAGGTATCGAGTTCAAACATTTAAAGCTCCTGTAGTGCGCTGTGACACGTGCGCACAAATCATTTCCTGAGTCAGTTTTTTAGCTCTTTGCGAGTCTTCGGCATGGATTTTAAGCAGAAAAAGGCAAAAAGTTATATAAAAAGGTGCATTTATCTTTTTTAAATATTAAGAATATTCGCTCGCAATCGTTTGCTTTTACCACCTGGTCAGATAAAATCATCGCTTTTCCACCACGAGAATGTCCCTGATGTCCGTTAACGCCATCGAGCCGGCAGATGCGCAACCGGTTGCGCAGACGCAAAACAGCGAATTAATTTACCGTCTTGAAGATCGCCCGCCGCTCCCTCAAACCCTTTTTGCCGCTTGTCAGCATCTGCTGGCCATGTTTGTCGCGGTAATCACGCCAGCGCTGTTAATCTGCCAGGCGTTGGGTTTACCGGCGCAGGATACGCAGCACATTATCAGCATGTCGCTGTTCGCCTCCGGCGTAGCCTCTATTATTCAAATCAAAGCGTGGGGGCCGGTAGGATCGGGGCTGTTATCCATCCAGGGAACCAGTTTTAACTTTGTCGCCCCGCTGATTATGGGCGGTACCGCGCTGAAAACCGGCGGCGCGGACGTCCCGACGATGATGGCGGCGCTGTTCGGCACGCTGATGCTGGCAAGCTGCACCGAGATGGTGCTTTCTCGCATTCTACATCTGGCGCGCCGGATTATCACGCCGTTAGTCTCCGGCGTCGTGGTAATGATTATTGGCCTGTCGCTGATTCAGGTGGGGCTAACCTCCATCGGCGGCGGCTATGCCGCAATGAGCGACAACACCTTTGGCGCACCGAAAAACCTGCTGCTGGCCGGCGTCGTCCTGGCCATTATTATCCTGCTCAATCGGCAGCGTAATCCCTACCTGCGCGTGGCTTCTTTGGTTATTGCCATGGCGGCTGGCTATCTTTTGGCCTGGTTTATGGGCATGTTGCCTGAGAATAACGCGCCGGTCTCACAGGACATCCTGATGGTGCCGACCCCGCTGTATTATGGTCTGGGCATTGACTGGAACCTGTTACTGCCGTTGATGCTGGTCTTTATGATTACGTCGCTGGAGACCATCGGCGACATCACCGCCACCTCTGATGTCTCCGAGCAGCCGGTATCCGGCCCCTTGTACATGAAACGGCTAAAGGGCGGCGTACTGGCTAACGGCCTGAACTCATTTGTTTCAGCGGTATTTAATACGTTCCCGAATTCCTGTTTCGGTCAGAACAACGGCGTAATTCAGTTGACCGGCGTCGCCAGTCGCTATGTGGGATTTGTCGTCGCGCTGATGCTGATTGTGCTCGGCCTGTTCCCGGCGGTAAGCGGTTTTGTGCAGCATATCCCGGAACCGGTGCTCGGCGGCGCCACGTTGGTGATGTTCGGCACCATTGCCGCCTCCGGGGTGCGTATTGTCTCGCGTGAGCCGCTGAACCGCCGCGCGATTCTGATTATCGCCCTGTCGCTGGCCGTGGGTCTTGGCGTCTCGCAACAGCCGCAGATCCTGCAGTTCGCGCCGGAATGGGTGAAAAATCTGCTCTCATCCGGAATTGCCGCTGGCGGCATCACGGCTATCGTGCTGAACCTGATTCTCCCGCCGGAAAAACCGTAAAAACCCTGCGGCGGCGACACGATTCGCCGCTGCTGTAACGCTCTTTCACCATTCCTGTCTTGAGGATTGCACGCAAATCGTGCATAAATCCCCTATGTGCATTTCACGGGATGGAAGACCATGAAATTGATTGGGAGGTTGCTTCTCTACGTGCTGATCGCCTGTTTAGTGGTGATTTTCGGCTTTTATTTTCTGCTGCAAACGCGCTGGGGCGCAGATCATGTCAGCAACTGGGTATCAGAGAACAGCGGTTATCACCTCACATTCGACGTGATGGATCATCGTTTTTCCGCCCCATCCCATCTTTTACTGGAGAATGTGACCTTTGGTCGTGATGGTCAGCCTGCTACCCTGGTCGCGAAAACCGTAGATATCGGTCTGAGCATTCGCCAGTTAACCGCGCCGCTGCATGTCGACACGATTCTGTTACAGGACGGCACGCTGAATATTTCAGTGCAAACCGCCCCTTTCCCGTTTGAGGCCGACCGCCTGCAACTTCGCAATATGGCGCTCAATAGTCCCGGCAGCGAATGGCGGTTGAGCGCCCAGCGCGTTAACGGCGGCGTTATGCCCTGGCGCCCCGAAGCCGGTCGGGTATTGGGCAATAAAGCCCAGATCCAACTGAGCGCCGGTTCGCTGACGTTAAACGACGTTCCCGCCACTAATGTGCTTATTGAAGGCAGTATCGACCATAATCAGGTGATGTTAAACACCGTCGGCGCCGATATGGCGCGCGGAGCGTTAACCGGCGTCGCCCGGCGTAACGCTGATGGTAGTTGGGTCGTTGAAAATCTGCGGCTGAATGATATTCGGTTACAAAGCGATAAATCCCTGAGCGAGTTTTTCGCGCCGCTTACTACGGTTCCATCTTTGCAGATTGGTCGTCTTGAAGTGACGGACTCCAGCCTGCAAGGACCAGACTGGGCTGTCACCGATCTTGACCTGAGTTTGCGCAATCTGACTCTGCGCAAAGAAGACTGGCAAAGTCAGGAAGGTAAATTATCGATGAACGCCAGCGAGTTTATTTACGGCTCGCTGCACTTGCTCGATCCAATCCTGAACGCCGAATTTTCACCACAGGGCGTTGCGCTACGCCAGTTCACTACCCGCTGGGAAGGCGGTATGGTCAGAACTTCCGGCGCCTGGTTACGCGAAGGCAAAGCGCTTATTCTGGACGATACCGCTATCGCCGGGCTGGAGTATACGCTGCCGGAAAACTGGAAGCAGTTATGGATGAAGCCGCTGCCCGACTGGTTGAACAGCCTGACGCTGAAAAAATTCAGCGCCAGCCGCAATCTGGTGATTGATATCGACCCGGCCTTCCCGTGGCAAATCACCGCTCTGGACGGCTACGGCGCAAACCTGGAGCTGGTACAACATCATCAATGGGGCGTCTGGAGCGGCAATGCGACCCTCAACGCCGCAGCGGCAACCTTTAACCGTGTGGACGTGCGCCGCCCGTCGCTGTCGTTGACGGCTAATGCCAGCACGGTCAACATCAGCGATCTGAGCGCGTTTACTGGAAAAGGGATACTGGAAGCCACTGCCAGCGTATCGCAACTGCCGCAGCGTCAGACGCAAATCAGCCTGAACGGACGCGGCGTACCAATGGATGTGCTACAGCAGTGGGGCTGGCCGGCATTACCGATTGCTGGCGATGGCAATATTCAGCTCACGGCCAGCGGCAATATTCAGGCCGATGCGCCGTTGAAACCGACGGTAAACGGGCAATTACACGCGGTCAACGCACAAAAGCAGCAGATAACGCAAACGATGCAAGCGGGCGTGGTGTCCGGCGGGGAAGTTACGTCAACGGAGCCAGCGCTGTAATTGAGGGCTTGCCCGGTGGCGATGGCGCTTACCGGGCTTACGGTTCTTGCTCATTTGTAGGCCGGATAAGCGCAGCTCACGGCGCCATCCGGCGATTCAGATTTAAAGCGTAATCACCATCTCATTTCCCTGCGGGGTGACCACGACGCCCAGTTCACTTTCCACATATGAACCGCATTTGGTACCGCTAATCTGCGTAATATTACGCAGACACAGCGTCCAGTTGCGCGCCTCGCCTTCGCCGCTCACCGTAATGGTATTGCCTGTGCGTTTCGCCTGCAGCGTAAAGATTGTCGAACCATCCGTAGCAGGGACTTCGCAGACCGCTTCGCAGCCGTCATCCAGATGGAATAACTGGAAGGCCGTACCCTCATGCCAGGCGTAATCGGGCTTCTGGCTATTGTTGCCCAGCGCCAGTAGTGTATTGTCACGCACGTACACTGGCAGGCTCAGGAAGCCATGCTGCTGTTTATGCCAGCGACTGCCCTGCACTTCATCGTTGCGCCACAGGTGCGTCCAGCGGCCTTCTGGCAGGTAGAACTCCACGTCGCCCGCTTCACTAAATACCGGCGCTACCATGACCGCATCTCCCAGCATGTACTGGCGATCAAGATAATCACACGCCGGATCGTCCGGGAACTCCAGCATCATCGCCCGCATCATTGGCGTACCGGCTTCGTTGGCGCGCGCCGCTTCCCGATACAGATACGGCATCATCCGGCACTTCTGTTCGGTGAAGAAGCGCACCACGTCACAGGACTCGTCGTCATAGGCCCACGGAACCCGGTAGGATTTGCTACCGTGCAGGCGGCTGTGGCTGGAGAGCAAGCCGAATGCGCACCAACGCTTGTAGACATGCGCCGGCGCGGTATTCTCGAATCCGCCAATATCATGGCTCCAGAAACCAAACCCTGACAGGCCGATGGACAGCCCGCCGCGCAGGCTTTCCGCCATCGATTCGTAGTTGGCGTAGCAGTCGCCGCCCCAGTGCACCGGGAACTGTTGCGCGCCCACCGAGGCGGAACGGGCGAACAGCACCGCCTCTTCAACGCCGACGGTCTCTTTCAGCACGTTCCACACCAGTTCGTTGTAGATGTAGGCATAATGGTTGTGCATTTTCTGTGGATCTGAACCATCAAACCACTGCACATCCGTTGGAATGCGTTCGCCGAAGTCAGTTTTGAAGCAGTCCACTCCCATCTCCACCAGGCCCTTCAGCTTGTCGGCATACCATTCGCAGGCTTGCGGGTTGGTGAAGTCGTAAATCGCCAGTCCCGGCTGCCATTTATCCCACTGCCACAAGGAGCCGTCCGGGCGTTTAAGCAAATACCCTTTCTCTTTTAGCTCCTGGAAGACCGGGGATTTCTGGCCGATGTAGGGGTTAATCCACACGCAGACTTTCAGCCCTTTCGCTTTCAGGCGGCGAATCATCCCTTTCGGATCGGGGAAAGTCACCGGGTCCCATTCAAAATCGCACCACTGAAAAGCTTTCATCCAGAAACAGTCGAAGTGGAAGACGTGCAGCGGTAGATTGCGCTCGGCCATACCGTCGATAAAGCGGTTAACGGTCGCTTCGTCGTAGTTGGTGGTAAATGAGGTGGTCAGCCACAGGCCAAACGACCAGGCGGGCGGCAGCGCCGGACGACCCGTAAATTGGGTATAGCGGTTCAGCACGTCTTTCGGGGTCGGGCCGTCGATGACGAAGTATTCCAGATACTCGCTCTCAACGCTGAACTGGACTTTGGAGACTTTCTCGGAGCCAATTTCAAACGACACGCACTGCGGATGGTTTACCAGCACACCGTAGCCACGGTTGGTGATATAGAACGGGATGTTCTTGTAAGACTGCTCGGTGCTGGTGCCGCCGTCGCGGTTCCAGGTCTCCACCGTCTGACCGTTACGCACCAGCGCGGTAAAGCGCTCGCCCAGTCCGTAGACGGTTTCGCCCACGCCGAGATCCAGACGCTCGAACATGTAGTTGCGCCCGCTGTTGGTGTCCTGTACATAGCCGTTATTTTTCAACTGGCTACCGGTGATACGTACACCGTTGCGCAGAAAATCCAGTGACCAGAGCTCGCCTTTGGTGACGCGCACGCTCAGGCTGCCGCTCTTGAGTTCGGCAAATTCGGCGTTGTTCTGCATCTCTACGTTGATATCTTGCAAGACATTGAGTGGATAATGTGGGCCGTTATCCAAAGCGCCCTGGAAGTGTTCCATCCGTACACCTATCACTCCTTCCTGCGGCGAGAAAAAGCGCAGGGTAAACAACGGGGTATCCAGTTGCCAGGTTCGTTCGCGGACATCGCGCGGCGCGGCATAGATCACCATCTCATTCCCGTGCTGTTCAACGTCGAACACCTGAACCGGGTGAATCAAATTAAGGCCAGGCTGGATCAGCCAGTTTCCGTCGCTAATTTTCATAGTCTGTTCCTTTAGTTTTGCAATTCTTTATGGGTAAATTCTTGTTCGTTGCGGTGTGCGCCCTGCGCCAGTTGTTCCAGAATGGTTTTCAGGAACGGGCTTTTCAGGGTGTAGTAGCGTTTAGCGATCGCGGCGCTCAGCAGATAACAGATGGCCGGGACGATAGTGAACAGAGCGATGATGATGCTGATCGTGGCGCTGTTTTGCGTTTTCGCCGCCGCGTCGTAACCGCCGCCGGCCAACATCCAGCCAATCAGCGCCCCGCCGAGGGCAAGACCCAGTTTCAGCACGAACAACGTGCCGGCAAAACTGATCCCCGTCAGGCGTTTGCCGTTACACCATTCGCCGTAGTCGACGGTGTCAGACATCATCACCCACTGGATAGGCGTGACTAACTGGTGCAATACGCCAATCACAAAGATAAAGACGAACATAGCGATCGTGGCGTGCATCGGTACGAAGAACATCGCCACGCTGATTACTGCGAGTAAAGCATTGGTCCACCAGAAAACGCTCACTTTGCATTTCCAGTCGGTCAACGGTTTTGCCAGCGCCGAGCCAATCAGGTTGCCGACGCAATAGGTGGTGAGGAAGGCGACAAACACGCCCGGCTTGCCCAATATCCAGGTGACGTAATACATCATCGCCCCGCCGCGCACGCATACCGCCAGAATATTCAGGATGGTGAGCAGGCCGACTATGCGCCACTGGTCGTTGTGCCAGATATCACGCAGGTCTTCACGCATGGAGGTATGGGTGGCAGGCGCTTCAACGCGCTCTTTGGTGGTAAAGAAGCAGAACGCCAGCATCAGGAACGCCACCACCGAGAGCGCCGCGATACCCCCCTGGAAGCCCAGCGCCTTATTCTCGCCGCCAATCAGTTTCACCAGAGGCATCATCAGTACGGTAGAGAGCATTCCGCCCGCCGTTGCCAGCACAAAGCGCCAGGATTGCAGGGAGATACGCTGCGTTGGGTCATTGGTTATTACACCCCCCAACGCGCAGTAAGGGATGTTGACTACAGTGTACAGAAGGGTGAGCAACGTGTAGGTGATGGCGGCATAAATCATTTTGCCGTTCAGACTGAGATCCGGCGTGCTATAAGCCAGCACACAAACGATACCAAACGGCAACGCGCCAAACAGCACCCAGGGTCGGAATTTGCCCCAGCGAGAGCGGGTACGGTCGGCCAACAGGCCCATGCAAGGGTCGGAGATGGCATCAAGCGCACGCGCCAGTAAAAACATGGTGCCGACAAAACCAGCGGGAATGCCGAAAATATCGGTATAGAAGAACATCATATATAACATGACATTATCAAAGATGATGTGGCTCGCGGCATCGCCCATACCATAGCCAATCTTCTCCTTAACGGAGAGAATCTCACTTTTCATTACGCATCCTTAACGCTTACAACGCTCACTGATACCGGTTACAGTTTTTGTAAACCTTCCCTGCGAGCGTGAATATTCCGTTATTTGGTTATCAAATTACGATTCTTGTTTTCTGTGATCAGGGTAGCGCCAAAAAGTGTGATGAAATGTAACTAATGGATTTTATGGGGGTTTATATGAAACCGATCATGGCAGAAGGAAAGGGAAGTTAAAAAAGCACGGGAGGGGATGTGGAAACGCCAGGAAGTAGCTATAATGCGCGCGCCTCCATGTAGCAATCGAGGCGCGGAAGATCGTCGTCTCCGGTGAGGCGGCTGGACTTCAAATCCAGTTGGGGCCGCCAGCGGTCCCGGGCAGGTTCGACTCCTGTGATCTTCCGCCAAAATCCTTCTCTCATGCCCACCATTCGTCCTCTATTGCGGGACAAAGTATTTGCTTATTATTAAGACTAGTTCTTGCATATAATACGAAAGGAAAGGTGGAGAGAGAAAGTGGAATATTATTTTATTAATCACCATTTACCGATTGCTAAAACCGAACGTCCATTTATTGTGGGATATCGTCCGCAAAGAAGGGATAAAAGTACGCCAGGACTAACGCGGGCGGGACTTAACTAATCACCAAACGAACTTGTGGGTCATACTTACAGACTCATCCTTTCTCAAAAGAGATAACGCTTACCAGACCAAAATTATGAGATCAACGTATAGAGCCATCCGGATAAAGATACATGCCTCCCTCCAGATACACGGGTTCTCCTTCTTCTACCGCTAAATTATGATATAGCGATTGCATTTCATCATCTGCAATTTCCTCCTGTTGGTTTTCAACTCGATAATAGGTATCTACATCATAGTTCTGTTTACGGAGATCGTCGTCGCTGTATACGCCAAGCCGTTTTTTTAAGCCTGTTATATTAAATATCCATTTTAACCCATCTTTAATATAATAGGCATCACCATAAGCATTTTCATCTGGGCATTCTTTATAGCCCATCCGCAATGCAACATCACAGCCATGCTTACTAACATATTTATAACTCATATCCCCCCCACAATATGTTGCTTCAATATCCCAGATAAAATTCCTAACGAAAACCTATCCTGATAACCTATGCCACATGAAGGATAGAATTTAAACTAAAGTACGCGTTATATTATCCCCTAAGTCCGTATCAAGTATGCGTATTCTGTAGTAGGTAGTAATATGTTCTAATTTATTAATGTGAGTTATATATGAAGAGATTATTTACAGCGATGATTATCGCTTTTATTACCGTCACGGCATCATCCGGTGCGCTTGCCTGCCCAAAGGGTCAACATCCACATGGGGGTACGGGCTCACATCATAAGGGTGGATGGTGTTCATACGAGCAGTAACGTCGCAGCTTACTCATCTACTTGAAGGCACTATAGCCTTACGTTTATTAACGCAGGCGCTACGTTTGTCGATGCCGTAACTTTCTGAAAGGGAAGGCACAATGAGGCATGTGATCAAAACTCGCCGGGGACAGATGCCTTACTCACTGCAAATGAAAATCCACCACAAGATTCGGATCAATCGACCCATCGCTGGCGAAACTTTAGACGAGACAAAGCAGATTTAGTGACGCTTCTGCTCAATGAGCAATATCATCTTTGCTGTTACAGCGAAATCCGTGCTGATTTGCGTGGCCTCGGCTATCACATTGAACACGTCGAAAATAAAAGCCAGCAGCCAGGGCGAACCTTCGATTATCAAAATCTCGCCGCCAGCGCATTAGATTCAGGGGAGAACGGCGGTCATGCCCAAGGAAAACAAGATGCTGTGGATATGGCAAAATTTATCCATTGCCATATTCGCGATTGTTCCCGTTATTTTGCTTACCTTTCTGATGGTCGGATCGTTCCTGCTGATGAGCTAAATGCACAAGAGACGGAGAACGCGCAATACACCATTGATCTACTGAACCTGAACAGCGGATTCCTTCAAACGGAACGCCGTAATCATTGGGAAGAGCTGGAACTGCTTTTTGAGGAACATATTGAGAAAGGCTGGGATCTGCAACAATTACTCCAGCTTGATCTGGTCCCTTCGCCAGATCATAAACTGCATGAATTCTTCAGCATTACACGCCAGTTTTTCCAGCAAGAAGCTGAACAGGTATTACAGAGCCACGCCCCTGCATTAATTTAACACCACTATTCCTGATTCAGGGCGACGGCATGATTTATTGCGAGTCGCCTTCCTGATTTACACCCTCAATATTTATTCACCTTTATTTCACCGCATAATGCGCCTGCCACTCCCGGCAGGCGCGTTTGCTTTTATATGGACCAAAAATATGCAAACAGAAGCTGAAGTCTTAACTGACCATAATGAGCTAATTTGCTCGACCAGTATTGAATGCATCGTCACAGGGCGCGACGCTGCGCTGAGCCTGATAGAAATCCTGATTCATAAGCTTGATGACATCTCGCGGCTTACCTCCAGCATCGGTGGTGATGTAGCGGAGCATTGGGCGATGCGACAGGGCCATTCCTTTGACTGCTGGTTGATGCAACCGGTTGATAAAGCGATGCCGGTGATCACCCGTAATATTGACCGCAGCATTTGGCGCGATCTGATGCTGAAGTCCGGGATGTTGACCTTAATGGACGCTGAAGCCCGCAGCCAGTGGGCTAAAAATCTCGAAGGAGGAGATCTTCCGGCCATCAGCGAAGCCAACATCCTGAGCACCTTTGAACAACTCCACCACAATAAACAGGATGTTTTCGAACGTGGGATTATCAATGTATTTAAAGGGCTAAGCTGGGACTATAAAACCAATAATCCCTGCTGCTTCGGTAAGCGGCTCATCGTTAACGGCCTGGTAAAGCACGACCGATGGGGCTACAGCCTGAATTGGGGCTGGCGGCGTGACCAGATTGCGGATCTGGAGCGCATGTTGTTCCTGCTGGATGGTAAAACCATTCCCGATAACCGACACGATGTGACTATCCGACTGATGGACTTCATTCGTGATAACCCGTATCAGCAGGTTTTTGAGGATGATTTATTCTCTATGCACTACTTTCAGAAAGGCAGTGGGCATATCACGTTTAAGCGTCTGGATCTGGTGGAGAAGATGAATGATATCGTGGTGAAACACTATCCGGGGGCGCTACCCGCAAAATAAACGCTATCTGCGTAATGAGCTTCACCAGGAATTTCTGGCATACTAAGCGGATTACAGCATCGCGAGTCAGATGTAAGTGGAGGCGACATGGAAGATAAATACTTAACCCAATCCCCGGCAGGTGAATTCATTATGTTTGCCAGCGGTGACGGGAAAGTGCGTGTTGAATGCCGCTTTGAAAGCAATACACTGTGGCTCTCTCAGGGAATGATCTGCGAACTATACGGTAAAGCTAAAGCCACCATCAGTGAGCATATAAAGAACATCTTTGCAGATGGCGAGCTTGAAGAAAATTCAGTTGTTCGGTTTTACCGAACAACTGCCAGTGATGGGAAAAATTATCAGATTCAATACTTTAATTTGCCGTTGATACTCGCTGTCGGCTACCGCGTTCGCTCCCCGCGCGGCACGCAGTTCCGCCAGTGGGCAACCCAGACGCTCCAGGAATACCTGATCAAAGGTTTTGTGATGGACGATGAGCGCCTGAAAAATCCGCCCGTGGGTTCATCGGCTGTACCCGACTATTTCGATGAGATGCTGGAGCGTATCCGCGATATCCGCGCCAGCGAACGTCGGGTTTATTTGCGGGTACGCGAGATCTTTGCTCTGGCCGCCGATTATCAACCGTTCCTCAAAGAAACCACGCAGTTTTTTCAAACCATCCAGAACAAGTTACATTTTGCCTGTACCGGGTATACCGCCGCTGAACTCATTCATCAGCGTGCTGACGCCTGCCAGCCGCATATGGGGCTGACCAGCCATAAAGGTGAAGAGGTGCGCAAATGTGACGTGACGGTGGCAAAAAATTATCTCACTCAGGATGAAGTCAGCGAGCTTAACCGCGTAGTTAACATGTGGCTGGATTTCGCCGAAGATCAGGCCCGTCGTCGTCAACAGGTCTTTTTACGCGACTGGCAGGATAAGCTGGATCAGTTCCTGCAATTTAACGACCGTGAGGTTTTGCAAGGCGCAGGTAAAGTCAGTAAGAAAATGGCCGATGAAAAAGCGCAGGCGGAATATAGCCAGTTTGCCGAGCAACAACGGCGTTTAAAAGAAGCCGAAGGTGAGAAAGATATCGCCGCTTTGTTACAGTGGAAAACAGAGCCTAAAAAGTAGCTCAGGATGTCCCCAAACCCCACAAGCAAAATCATTTGGGGTGCTTATGGGGGTTACTCATTTATCCAATACAAAATATAAACATAAAATCAATAAGTTAACATTCAAATACGATTCCTGTGATCGCCCGAGCCTTTATCCCCACACGTTGCATCAACCACCAGACTTTGCTTACACCGCATTGTTCCTGATATCCCGCAGATCTTGCGATAGCCATAAACACAGCCCGATTCCAGCCAGAACTGCCTGATATACCCCGTCAGATTCAGGTCAACATGATGCCGTCGTGAATGTGGCGGCTTTATCCAGGCGTAAAGACTATGGGTAGTAATATCAAGACGTGTTGCGATGCTGGAAACAGAATGGCCGCGCTCAATAATCTGTTTTACCGCTTTAATTTTAAACGCTTCGGGATAACGTTTACCGCTCATGGGCTCCTCTTTTTAAGTCATCTTAAATGACTCTGCGGTGTCTGTTAAACCTGTGGCGATTCACTCCTCCGTTTTATCCAGACGAAATTATCCTGATAATGTGCTGTAGCGGCTGAATGACTTAATGTCACACCATCCTAAACATTGAATAGTTGCTCAGTTACCTGATTTTTCATTGTTATCTATTAGATACTGCAAACATTTCATCTTTATACCTTTGTTCTTCCATACGTCCTGTTTATTCGTAACCCCTCCCATTATTATATTTCAGCAGTAAAATACCCGTATACATTCTTATACCAGGTACTCATATTACTCCACATAATCGTGCTATTCACATTTAGAGATCACGTAATCGATCTACTAACGAAGGAATCTCTATGCGTAAAGTCCGTCTTACTGAGCATCAGAACATCGCCGTAATTAAGTTGGTCGAAGCTGGACGAGCGGTTAAAAATATCTGCCAGGAGGCGGATATTTCTGAGGTGACTGACGACATCTATGGACATTAGGTTTGACCACATTATGTTTCTCACTAATGTGCTCCGGGAAAGAGTTTTCATCAAATGAGCAATTGAAAAGAGAAGCCAGAAGCTGAAGTTGCTTCGACCGATAAGTCTGTCGGTTGCTCAGACTGTCACGATCAGAATTAAGTCAGATCAACTCATTGGCAAGGTATAACTCCCGGCGTTAAGTTACAAGATTTTCTCATAGCATTAGCATTTCACCCCCTTAAAGTTTACATGCGTCTCTATAAAATAGTCTTAAATTTGTATATAAGAAGTTGATGAGAGCACAAATGTCACCATTAAGTCATTGAATAACAATGCAATGAAAGAAAAAATCTTAAATTAGGTTTTAATAATAAGAATTCATTACAGGTTTACAGGAATTACTTTTATATTTCATCACATCACCCCGATAGTGACGAAGGCAGCAGACAGATGGTATTGAGAACCATTATTTATCACTCTCATGATTTAGCAAATAGTGCTGTTTTAAGATTTTTTCTGATATTGGAGATTATGTATAAAAATCCCAATGGGTGAAATACAAATCCGAAATGATGTATTACGACTGTCGAATCTGTCATGGTTCCTTAAAGCTGTATTTTAGGTCTTTCCAGGAGTTTATGACACTGACAATAATCCGCGACTTTTGACAGTCGTAGCACTGTATATTATCTGGATTGACACATTTATTTACCAATGAAATATTAATAGAAACATCGACGGGAGTCGTTCAGGATGATGAGAAAGCCTTCACAAATTGTCCATTGCATTAGTTGCGATTTATCCTGTCAATTATTCCCTGACAGCGCAGTACGGGTGCAATACTGTCATAATGCGGCATTTTCCATCTGGCCAGATGGTAATGCTTTCCTGAAAAAAGGGTTTATTGAAAAGTTATTGCTTGATAGACACAACCATTTATCCAGCGGTTTTATCTTTGTTGATTTTTCTTTCCCGAATCTTCGACGATTTACCGATTTGCAATGGGCTGACAGTCTGGCAGACAGTGGCATGCATATTGTCCTGATTTCTGACAGAAGTTTAACTCCGCTGGCCAATTACTGGATTTTGAAAAGCAATAAAATACAAGGAATTATTTATTCCGATGACGATGATATTGTGCAACAGCAAAAGATGCACCGCTTGTTTACCGGTCGGCTCGCCAACAGTAAACGTGGACGAACGCTTAACTATACGGAATTTATATTACTGAAGCGCTTTGTATCAGGAATAAGTATTCAGCAGATTGTAAATACTGACAATATTGATATTAAGAAACTTTATGTGCATAAGCTGCGGCTTGAAAATAAGCTAGGGCATAGCATTCATAAAATAATATCAAATATTTTATAGATCCGTTTCCATTTTTATTATTTCCATATTATTGCGATGTGGAAGACGCTTTACGCCATAATGCAGGAGGCAGAATGCCAACTCCCCAAAATTACTCATTCATCGCTATAGCGGTATCAGCAGCGTTAGCCTCTATGGTATTTTCCTCCCAGGCGGCCTGGGTTGACGTTGATAGTCTGCCATCCAGTGGGCTGGTCAGCCAGTTGCCGCCGGAATTACAGGCTATTATTCCCGCTCAGGCCAGTACCGGTTTCACCAAAGTCGGTACCATGCCCAACTACGTTTATCAGTGGAACACCGGCACCATCCCGGTTTATGGCAATGGCCTCACGCTTAATGGGCCGGGCGCGGAGGCGTTTGAACACACTGTCACGGTTATTCAAAACAGCGGAACGGGAAGTCCGGGCGTGATTTTTGGCAACGACCTGACCATTCGGACGCAGTCGGCGAATGCCGCGAATAATGGTAGAGACGTCGATGGCATCCGTACTCACGGCGCGAATACTCCGGATAACCCAGTATTTATTATTACCGGTGACCGTACCCACATCTACGTGGATGGTCAGGATGGTGACGGTATTAACGCCGGATATAACTCACTGGGCCAGGGTTGGACCGGATCGGCCAATATTTACGTCGGCGACGATCTGTATATCAAAACAACCGGTAGCCAGGGACGTGGAATTACAGCCAACGCCATGAGGGATGCGTCACGTGCCCAAAATACGATTGTCGTCGGCAATCGTGCACATATTGTTACTACCGGCGACAGTTCGGAGGGTCTGCGTACCGGACAAAGTGGTTCGTTGATTCGTCTGGGTGACGATGCAACCATCGAAACCTCCGGCGCATCCTCAACGGGGATTTACGCAGCATCCTCCTCCAGAACCGAGCTTGGCAACAACGCTACTATTACGGTGAACGGTGCCAGCGCACACGCGGTATATGCAACTAACGCTACCGTTAATTTGGGAGAGAATGCCACTATTAGCGTTAACAGCGCCAGTAAGGCTGCATCCTATAGTAAAGCTCCTGCCGGTTTATACGCCCTCTCCCGAGGCGCCATTAATCTGGCAGGCGGTGCGGCTATTACTATGGCGGGCGATAACAGTAGCGAAAGTTACGCCATCAGCACGGAAACTGGCGGCATTGTTGACGGTTCTTCAGGAGGTCGTTTCGTCATCGACGGTGATATTCGTGCTGCTGGCGCCACCGCTGCCAGCGGTACGCTACCGCAGCAGAACAGTACGATTAAGCTCAATATGACGGACAACTCGCGATGGGACGGGGCGTCGTACATCACCAGCGCTACGGCGGGCACAGGCGTTATCTCTGTACAAATGAGCGATGCGACCTGGAATATGACCAGCAGCTCAACGCTCACTGACCTGACGCTGAATAGTGGCGCAACCATTAACTTCAGCCATGAAGATGGCGAGCCATGGCAAACGCTCACCATCAATGAAGATTATGTAGGCAACGGCGGTAAGCTGGTCTTTAATACTGTGCTCAACGATGATGATTCCGAAACGGACAGGCTGCAGGTTCTCGGCAATACTTCAGGCAACACATTTGTTGCAGTAAATAATATTGGAGGAGCCGGGGCGCAAACCATTGAAGGTATTGAAATTGTTAACGTTGCTGGCAATTCTAACGGTACTTTCGAAAAAGCAAGCCGTATTGTTGCCGGAGCCTATGACTACAACGTGGTGCAGAAAGGTAAAAACTGGTATCTGACCAGCTACATTGAGCCGGACGAACCGATTATTCCCGATCCGGTAGACCCTGTTATCCCTGACCCTGTCGTTCCCGATCCGGTGGACCCTGATCCAGTAGACCCGGTCATCCCTGACCCTGTTATTCCCGATCCGGTGGACCCTGAGCCAGTAGACCCGGTCATCCCTGATCCGACAATTCCTGACATAGGGCAATCTGACACACCGCCGATAACAGAACATCAGTTCCGTCCGGAAGTGGGCAGCTATCTTGCCAACAACTATGCGGCAAATACGCTGTTCATGACGCGTCTCCATGACCGTCTGGGTGAAACCCAGTACACCGACATGCTGACGGGTGAGAAGAAGGTCACCAGCCTGTGGATGCGTAACGTCGGCGCCCATACTCGCTTCAACGATGGCAGCGGGCAGCTAAAAACCCGCATCAACAGCTATGTGTTACAAGTGGGAGGCGATCTGGCACAGTGGAGCACTGACGGTCTTGACCGTTGGCATATTGGTGCAATGGCAGGTTATGCCAACAGCCAGAACCGCACGCAGTCGTCCGTGAGTGACTATCATTCCCGTGGTCAAGTCACCGGTTACAGCGTCGGCCTTTACGGCACCTGGTATGCTAACAATATCGATCGGTCTGGGGCTTATGTGGATACCTGGATGCTGTACAACTGGTTTGATAACAAGGTCATGGGTCAGGATCAGGCCGCTGAGAAATATAAATCCAAAGGAATTACCGCCTCGGTTGAAGCCGGTTACAGCTTCAGGTTAGGTGAAAGCGCGCATCAAAGCTACTGGTTGCAGCCCAAAGCGCAGGTGGTATGGATGGGCGTGCAGGCTGACGACCATCGCGAAGCCAACGGTACTCTCGTGAAGGATGATACCGCCGGTAATCTGCTAACCCGCATGGGCGTAAAAGCCTATATTAACGGCCACAACGCTATTGATGACGATAAATCTCGAGAGTTCCAGCCGTTTGTGGAGGCGAACTGGATCCATAATACGCAGCCTGCCAGCGTGAAAATGGACGATGTCAGCAGCGATATGCGTGGTACAAAAAATATTGGTGAACTGAAAGTGGGTATTGAAGGACAAATTACCCCGCGCCTGAACGTATGGGGCAACGTGGCGCAGCAGGTAGGTGACCAGGGCTATAGTAATACCCAAGGCCTACTGGGGGTTAAATACAGTTTCTGATTCAGGTAACAACAGAGCCGCTGATCTTCAGCGGCTTTTACCCGGAAGCGCTTTCATTTGGCTGATATGTTTCATGAACGGCTCCCAAAACCGCTTAATGTGTACAGAAAAATATCGGGCGTTTCCCGATGGTGAACATAAAGCCACGATGGCCCTGAGTCAGGATGGTGTAACTGATACTTTTCCCTGGATAGACATAAAAATCGGGTAAAACCGTCTCGATAACCGCATCGGACAGTGTTTCGTCACGCGTGACTTTGTTGATATCCGTCGATATAAAATGGGTACTGTCTTTATTTTCACTCCATACATAGGAAACATCACGGCGGATCACGCCGCTCATTTTATTATCGACGTAATACGTTCCGCTGATGGAAACCACCCCGGTACGTTTTTTCAGCGAATACATAAAGTCCAGCGTCAGGTTAGCCTGAGTGTTGTTATAAAACACAATCACAGGTGCCGTACATTTCTCTGGATCCCGGTTCTTTTCCGTATATAAATGAACAAGATGCCCAAGCCCTACTCCCAGAAACAGTAGCGTCAGGCAGGCTAACATCAGTGCCTTTTTACCCATGTGTCACCCCGCGGAAAAAAAGCGTCACGCAGCCTGTATCACCGCGCGTTTTATAAGGTTGCTGACAAATCAATGCCGTAACCGCTGGGGTGCGACTGCTGGAAGGAAAATAGACCCATGGGTATTTCTGACAATCCATACCGGTTTTTAGAATCATTGACTTATAGCCTGCAAAGCGGCTACCGCTTTCGATATCTTCATTCCGCGAGAAAAAATGACAACCCTGGGTTGTTTCAACCAGCGTGTAGCGATCGTAAAAATCCTTATCGGGAACGGTTTGCCAGCTTATAGTGCCAAGCAAAATACCGACAGCAAATGTCCCGGTCATCCAAAGTACAGGTACATAATGTTTAAACCAACGCCCTGACGTACGCGGCGGCGTCTCACCCTTTTTTTCTATTGTCTGAGCGAAGTCTTTGCGGATGGTCATGATGCTCACACCAGGCTCAATCTGAAAGCCTCTACGCGGAACCGTGATTATCAGCGTATCTTCATTTTCGCCAACGGTACGTAATCCGCGGCGAATAATGGAGATATTCTGATAAAGCGTATTTGCCGACACCACCATGCCGTCTTCTTCCCACACTTTTTGAAAGAATGTTTGTTGTGAGACGACGGAGGGGGCGTTTTCCAGCAGAAGGCGCAAGCAGCGGCTGGCAGGCGTTGTCAGAATAATGTTGAGATCTGGCCTCGATAATGACGCCAGGCGATTCATTTCTGGATTAAATTCAATATTATCGTTAATTATCCATAACATCGCATTGTTACCATGCCAAAACATAACGTAGTTGGAGAGGGTTAATAGACACCACTGATTATAGTCTGATGCTGTGGCTGCGTAGCAGGACATGGATTGTCCCCTGCACATACCGATCATATAGAAGAGCGAGAGGCATAAGACATTAACAGGTAAGCGTAAACACCGCTTTTCTCATTATAGCAGACTCAGGGGTGAAAGTACGTTTGGTTTTCTTGTTCGTTAAGTCTCCTGTTTTGTATTGAGGTGAGAATATCACCTTTAATAAAGTAGCCAAATTTACTGTGCCACTACGCTTTAATATCTCATATATAAATCATGAGAAAAACATATCCTGATAATCTACCCCACATAAAAGACAGGGTTTTATTCAACGTGTTCCTATAATGGCTTGTAATATCCAAAAAAGCAGCACTCGTTATGTAGGGATAGTTTTCAATTTATTAAGAGTTACAGTAGCCATACTTAATAGCATCACGCTTCCCACTTAATATTTAAGCTACGCTTTATGTTATTTAAATATAAATAAGTTAACTCTTAATTGAACTATTTCAAACTTATACTAAACAAGTTTAAAACTATCTATCAGAAACAATTTGTAGGGATATTGCCTGTTTTTTCAATCAATAATCCTCTCTGACATGTAAAATAGAAACATTTATTCATAATATGAATATTGTTGTGATAACAGATTCGCGTGAAAGTAAATCGACTGAAGGTGATGCCGATGAATATTCCTTCAGAAAGAACTCAACAGGGTAATCCAGGATCGGCAACGGATTACTGTCATCAGCTTAAAAACGGAAATCGCCCCGGCGATTAATGACTTTAACACTGATAGTGATTATCAGTGAAAGGCAACAACAAGGAATGAATTATGTCTACACCCGCGAATTTTAACGGTCAACGCCCTGCCATTGATGCTAACGACGCAGTAATGCTGCTGATTGACCACCAAAGTGGCCTGTTTCAGACCGTCGGCGACATGCCGATGCCGGAATTACGCGCGCGCGCCGCGGCGCTGGCTAAGATCGCTACCTTATGCAATATGCCGGTCATTACTACCGCATCCGTACCACAGGGACCGAATGGTCCGCTGATTCCGGAAATCCATGCGAATGCGCCCCACGCGCAATATGTCGCGCGTAAAGGGGAAATTAATGCCTGGGATAATGCCGATTTTGTACAAGCGGTAAAAGCGACAGGCCGTAAAACGCTGATCATCGCCGGTACTATTACCAGTGTCTGCATGGCTTTTCCAGCCATCAGCGCCGTCGCGGAAGGTTACAAGGTATTTGCGGTAATTGATGCCTCCGGTACGTACAGTAAAATGGCGCAGGAAATTACGATGGCCCGCGTGGTGCAGGCGGGCGTAGTACCAATGGATACCGCGGCGGTAGCCTCTGAGCTGCAACGTACCTGGAATAGGGAAGATGCCGCAGAATGGGCGGATGTATATACCAAAATATTCCCGGCCTATCAGCTACTGATTGAAAGTTATACCAAAGCGCAGGAAGTAGTAAAAAATAATGAACTGCTGGATTCTCAACGCGCATAAATAACGCCCTGAAGCGGCTAAATAGCCCCATTTAATGGGGCTATTTTACTTGCCATTTGGTCCTGGGCAGTGCTCGCCAAAACGCGTTAGCGTTTTGAACGCCGCTTGCGGCGGCCCGAAGGGCGAGCGTAGCGAGTCAAACCTCACGTACTACGTGTACGCTCCGGTTTTTGCGCGCTGTCCGTGTCCAAACTGGCTGCGCCAATAACGCCTGGTGGGATAGGCTCTTAATCAAATACGCCATTAATAATCGCCGTGACCACCGCGGTACTGAGCGCGATCAGCACCAGATTATCCCCAACGATTTTCCACTCATAGCCCGGATAATAAGGTAATTGTCCCAGCATAGACGCCGGCACCGTTTTTTTAGCGATTCCCGGCGGCAGCGGTTTTCCTCTCGCCAGATTTTTCGCAATCCCCGGAGGTAAAGACTGATAACCCGTCAGCCCTAAATTCACTGCCAGTTGCCTGGCGACAGCATAGCTAATGTCCGACTCGACGTGATCCGGTTTACCGCCATTTTTACGGTGTTCCGTTTTTTGCCCGGCATTTCCTTTATGTCCGTTACCGTTATTACCCTGATTAGCCGCGTTATTACCATGTCCGCCGCCATTGCCATTTCCCGGATTCGCCAGCACAGGCGTAGCGCTCAGGGAAAACATAATCAACGTCGCCAGGACGGCGGTTAAACCACGACGATTATTCATGATATTGCCCTTCTGATGTGGGATACCATGAAAATAGCGCCCCGCCATAAAAAGAACAACTGCATCGATTCTTATTTTAAGCGGGGCTCGCCAACAGCAGCTTATCGTATCCAGATAGTCAGTAAAATCAGGATGATTGCTATCAGGACAACCTGATAAAAGATTTCGTCCAACCCTCTTTTTTGCATGGCGTCACCTCGTTAGAAAACGATTTGCCAGAGGGCTAAACACAACACCAACAGGCTAATCAGTAAAAATATCAGCGCGATGATTTTATCGGGTGAGCGATTCATCTGGGCGATCCTCAAACATCATTAAAACCACTGGCCAAAGCGTTTGATATAAAAGCGCTTCATGCCTTGCGCCACCAGACAGTAGCTCAATAATGTCGCCACCAACCACGGGAAGTAGCTCAGCGGCAGCGGCTCCAGTCCAACCATCGCACCCAAAGGTGAGAATGGAATATAAATGCCTATCGCCATAATCAAGCCGGTCGTCAATAATACCGGCAACGTCGCCCGACTTTGGATAAACGGTATTTTCTGCGTCCTTAGCATATGCACGACCAGTGTCTGCGAGAGCAGACCCTCAATAAACCAGCCGGACTGAAAGAGCGCCTGCGCCTCTACGTTATTAGCCGCAAAGACGTACCACATCAACGCAAAGGTTGTGATATCGAAAATAGAAGACGTTGGGCCAATCCATAGCATAAAACGACCAATATTTTTCGCGTCCCATTTCCGCGGCTTACGCAGGAACTCTTTATCCATTTTGTCCCACGGCAACGACAACTGCGAAATATCGTACATCAAATTCTGGATCAACAGATGAATCGCCAGCATCGGCAGAAACGGAATAAACGCGCTGGCTACCAGTACCGAAAAAACATTGCCGAAATTAGAGCTGGCGGTCATATTCAGGTATTTAATGATATTACCAAAGGTTTCCCGCCCTTTGATGACGCCTTCCTCAAGCACCATGAGATCTTTTTCCAGCAGAATAATATCTGATGACTCTTTAGCAATATCGGCGGCGCTATCGACGGAAATCCCCACATCCGCATCACGAAGCGCGGGCGCGTCGTTGATCCCATCCCCAAGAAAACCAACGGTATGACCATTTTTCTGTAGCGCTTGCAAAATACGCGTTTTTTGTAACGGCGTCAGCCGGGCGAATACTGCGCGTTTCTCCACTTCAGACCCTAGTTCGGCATCTGACATCGCCTCAACCTGGGTTCCGGTCAGGATATCGTGCGTATCAATACCCACTTCCAGACAGATACGCGCCGTCACGACCGGATTATCGCCGGTGAGGACTTTGACCGCCACGCCGTTATCCCGTAACGCGGCAATCGCTTTTCCGGCGCTCTCTTTCGGCGGATCGAGAAAAGTGAGCATCCCTTCGATGGTAAGTTCGGTCTCGTCCTCCACACTTAATGTCGGATTGTTCCCGGAACCATCCAGCTTACGTGTCGCTATCAGCAATACACGGAATCCCTGCGCATTGTAATCTTCGGTTTTCGCCAGCAGCAGCTCGCGACGTGTTTCCGTCAGCGCCACCACACGATCGCCTTCGCGAAGATGAGTGGCTACCATCATCATCTCTTCAACTGCGCCTTTACAGATCAGGCATCTGTCTCCATGCTGCGCATCCTCCACCAGGACCGATACCCGGCGACGTACAAAGTCGAATGGCAGTTCATCGCGTTTAACGAAGCGCGCTTTTGTCGATGGCGCGATGCGACCCTCGCCAAAACGCAGTATGGCGCGATCCATCACATTCCGGGCGCCGCTCTGGCTGCTACTATTCAGCCAGGCCAGCATCAATACCCGGCTGCTTTTTACACCGCTCACATCCAGATGATGCTCCAGAAAAATATTGTCCTGGGTTAAGGTGCCGGTTTTATCTGTACACAACACATCCATCGCGCCGAAGTTTTGAATAGCGTTCAGGCGCTTGACGATCACTTTGCGCCGCGACATCGCAATCGCGCCTTTTGCCAGGTTGGAACTGACAATCATGGGCAACATTTCCGGCGTCAACCCCACCGCAACCGCCAGCGCGAACAGCGAAGCCTCTACCCAGTCTCCCTTACTGAAACCATTGATCAGCAGGACAACCGGCACCATGATCAGCATAAAGCGTATCAACAGCCAGCTCACGCTGTTGACTCCGCGATCGAAAGCCGTCTGGGTACGCGTACCCACAATGGATTTCGCCAGCGAGCCGAACCAGGTACGGCTTCCCGTCGCAACCACGACCGCTTGCGCTCTGCCGCTGGTTACATTGGTTCCCATCAGACAGATATTGCCCAAATCTAACAGGCTTTTATCTTTGTCAGGCAATTGCTCGCTGTCTTTACCTGCCACATCAGCCATAACATCGTATTTTTCTACGGGTAATGATTCACCACTAAGAATTGACTGGCTGATAAAGAGATCGCGCGACGCCAGCAGACGGACGTCGGCGGGCACCAGATCGCCTGCGGCCAGAAAAACCACATCGCCCGGCACCAGTTCTTCAATGGGAATCTCTTCCTGCACCGCGCCTATATTGCCCGGCCCACGACGCAACACCGTGGCGGTGGTGCGAACCATCTTTTTCAGCGCCTGTGCTGCTCTGTTAGTGCGAAACTCCTGCCAGAAACGCAATAACCCGCTCAAACTGACCATCGTCAGAATAATCAGCACGCCGGTGAGATCGGTCTCTTCGCCACGGCGTAACGGGAGCCAGTAATCTGTGATAAAACTGACCCCTGCCAGTGCCATCAGAACGTAAATAAAAGGGTTATTAAATGCCTGCAGAAGCTGAACCAGCACCGGAGGAACTTGCTCATGCGCCACTTCATTGCGCCCATACACTTTCAACCGTTCGCTGGCCTCTTCTATCGTGAGGCCCTGACGATGGCTGTTCAGCCGCGCCAGTGTCTCCTCCGGGCTATGAAAAGCTTCCGCTTCGATCGGAAATACTTTTTTATGCTGCTTATCATTTTCTGACGCCGGGCGATTGATTTTCCGGTTTTCAATGTTCATGTCAGTCATGATGAATCCCCAAAATTAAGGTGTAGTGTTTCCTGCATATCACACCCAGGGAATAGCGAACTCACGATTTGAAGGTGAATGCCCCGGGAGAATTATCTATGCATAAAAAAGAGTTATTGCTTACTCACTATTTTGAGTGGGTTTTATTTTATCGACTCGGGAATATCCATCATTCCCTCCTTATACGCCTGGCGTAATGTTGCAATTGAATAAAAAACTATTATTGACTATCAATGCTCCAGTGAATTGCGGTGATATTATCGTTATCACCTATTCTGGATATAATCAGTTCTCGCGTTTTACGATAATCAGCATGACCCACGAGCTCGGCACGAATTTCTTTATAGCCCTGTTCCTGAGCGGGGACCGAACCTAACCCTTGTAAACAGATCGCGGCCTCTTTTACGATATTCAGTAACCACTGACGAACCGCGCTCTCATCTTCTTTATTACAGGTTACTTTCAGGATATAACGTTTTTCTCCCTCGGCGGATACCGGGAGTTGATTTATACGCTGCGCCGCTTCACGCAATAAAATATTGGCGCAAAGAATAATGATCGTCGCCGCCAGCGCATTTTTGAACTGCCCTAAACCGCATAACACGCCGATGCCCGCCGAACACCATAGCGTTGCCGCAGTGTTCAGTCCGCGCACATTCATCCCTTCGCGCATGATGACGCCCGCCCCCAGAAAGCCAATACCAGAGACAATCTGCGCCGCAATTCTCCCGGGGCTGTCTGGCGATGTCGTCATGGAGCTCAGAATAAAAACGGCGGCGCCTGTCGCCACCAGCGCATTAGTGCGTAATCCCGCCATACGTTGACGCCATTGTCTTTCCGCGCCAATCAGCGCGCCCAACAGCATAGCAGCCAGTAAATTTAAAATATAAGGAAACATTAACATACGTTCCTCCATTTTTTCTGGAAGAATAAGTACGTGCTATATTTAGCACACGACAAATTTCTGCCCTGAGGCAATTAGCGTCGTGTTAACGGCGGAGGAAATAAAGCGTGTTTAAACATGAACATGACGATTACCTCGCGACAATGCGCGTGTTGTAACATTATTGGGATGACAATCGTCACAAGGGGAGATTGCTGCCCACCGGTTCGGCAAGCAGCGCAGGAATAGCGTGCGTTAACTTGCCAGATGATTTACGTAAAAGTGACTGTCCAACATATTACTCCTGCATGAATTTGCGCTTATTATAGTCAGTCAATATGTTCTGTAAAGTGCAAAGGCGGGGATAGTGACGATTTGTTTAAGTTTGTTTGATATTTTCTATGACAAAAAAATGACAATATTATGTCAATAACAGGCTCGTCTGAAATCATTAAACAATAAATTCCTGCTTAATGCCGGCGATAGCTCTGTTATGATGCCTGCACGTAAAAAAATAAAACAACATGACGAGGAAAAAATGGGTTCCACCAGAAAAGGGATGCTAAACGTCCTGATTGCCGCCGTATTGTGGGGGAGTTCAGGTGTTTGCGCGCAGTACATCATGGAGCAAAGCCGTATGTCGTCACAGTTCCTGACGATGATACGTTTGTTATTCGCCGGGCTGATACTGGTGACCTTCTCCTTTATGCACGGCGATAAGATATTTTCGATTCTTAAAAACCGCAAAGATGCACTGAGTCTGCTGATTTTCTCCGTGGTGGGCGCGCTCACCGTTCAGCTAACCTTCCTGCTTACGATTGAAAAATCCAATGCCGCCACCGCGACAGTGCTGCAATTTTTATCGCCGACCATTATTGTGGCGTGGTTTGCATTAGCGCGAAGAACACGACCAGGCATTCTGGTCTTAACCGCCATTCTTACATCGCTTATCGGCACCTTTTTACTGGTGACTCACGGCAATCCAACATCGCTGTCGATCTCTTCAGGCGCGCTGTTCTGGGGTATCGCCTCCGCATTTGCCGCCGCCTTTTATACGACCTGGCCTTCCAGGCTAATCGCCCAATACGGCACGCTGCCAGTGGTCGGCTGGAGTATGTCCTTTGGCGGCCTTATTCTGCTGCCCTTCTACGCTAAAGAAGGAACGCACTTTGCGGTGAGCGGCAGCCTGATTCTGGCCTTTTTCTACCTTGTGGTGATCGGTACGTCGCTGACGTTCAGCCTGTATTTGAAAGGCGCGCAACTGATTGGTGGCCCCAAAGCCAGCATTTTAAGCTGCGCGGAACCGTTAAGCAGCGCCCTGCTGTCGCTGCTGCTGTTGGGGATTAGTTTTACCTTGCCGGACTGGCTGGGCACGCTGCTCATTCTCTCGTCAGTGATTCTGATCTCCCTCGATTCCCGTCGACGCGCGCGGGCCGCTTAACGCCGTTGATAATCACGATGACCGGGCGGAAGAGGGAAAAGTTTAATGGCGCTTTGCCTTAATCTCTTCGTCAGAAAGCCCGGTAATCATCAGCACCATCTGCCGATCTATCCCCTGTTCCAGCATCGTATGCGCAATACGCAAGGCTTCCTCCTGCTTACCTTGATGTATACCTTGCTGTATGCCTTGTTGCACGCCTTCACGCTTACCTTTTCTGCGCCCCGATTCACGTATTCTGTCTACGATCGTCATTAATCTCTCCTTGTGTTGGGGAACACGACGCGCCACCTCGCGGATAAACTTGCCAAAACGAGGCGTGCTGCCATGCTGTATTAGCAAATAATTAAACAGCGCTTTTAGCTGACTGTCATTAGCGTTTCCCGTAATCAGAAGTACCGCTAAGCGCTCGACCAATCCCATCAGGTCGCGCTGACGTATATGCTTTTGTACCAGCTCCAGCATCGCGATACGTCGATGCTGCATGATCTCGTTATCCGGCACCACCGTAATGTCTACCAGTGGAAATGCCGTCGCATAAAGCTGACGCGCCAGTGCAGGATCGTCAAACTCATCCAGCCAGCACAGCGAAAAGGGATACGGGCTTTTCGCGCCATGGTAAAACAGCATGGGAATCACCAGCGGTAACGTTTTATGGCCAGCATCCAGATGGCGCTGCATCGCGGCAGTCGCGTAACGCATTAACCGGAATGCCATATGCGCGTCCGGCGTACTCTGATGCTCTATAACGACATAGATATAACCGTCGCCTTCACACGTTTTTAGTGACCAAAGGGCATCGGAATAAAACGCGCGTAAATTTTTCTCGATAAAACTGTCCGGCGCCAGTTTTAACGTCGTCAGATCGCAACGTATTCTTAGCGAATGGGGAAGATGAATATTGAGAAAATCCCGCGCGGTATCCGGATGGCGTAAAAACGTTTTGAATACCGCATCATGAGGCGTGGACGTGGGGCTTTTTTTCATGGCGATCCGTCACCTGAGGAATAAGATGACGCCACTGTACTCGCCAAAAATACAGACAGCATTCAGGAAAATTTAACCCTGCGAGGAGGCTCGAAAGGGAATCTCTGACGGCTGCAATACGTACATTTTTGCCCAGCCTGCTACGCATTATCGCCCAATAGCGTAACGCTAACCGGGCCTACAAATACACGTCATCTGTAGGCCCGGTAAACGTAGCGCTCTTCAGCGATAAATCTCACACCAGCGCTTTGACTATCTCCATCAACCGAATGACGTCTTCGGGGCGCGTATTGCCGGTTTGCGGATCGATAATCGAGCTGTAAACATGCGGCATGACGCGCGGCACGCCTGCTTCCAGGCAGGTTTGCAGGATAATACCGAAATTATCCAGTGAGATACCGCCGGTCGGCTCGATGAGTGTCATACCGTGGCGGGCGGCGGTTGTCGCCAGCGCATAGAGTTCCGGTAACGACTTTTCGCCGCCCATCGGGAAAAACTTCGCCGCATGTGCGCCCATATCCTGCATCATGCGTACCGCCGCTTCACAGGAAACGCGGGCTGGCGTTCCCTGGCTGCTGCTGACGCCGGTAGAAATCACCACCTCGCCAGGCGTTCCCGTCGGGCTGACCAGCGCGTTGATATGCGTTTGCTCGCCGCCCGTCGCCGCCAGCGCGCCCGCCGCGAAGCCGCAGCCGGTAAAAGTCTGGTTAACATGCGCCGGGTGGACGGCGGCGGCAATCATCGCCGCTTTATAGAACTGCGCCGGATCGCCCGCGCCCAGGCCGACAGAAATTGACGGCACCTCCGCCATCCAGCGTTTCACCTCCGGCACGCCCTCTTCTACCGTAGCGAACTGCGCGGAAAGTACGCCAATGACCGCATGGCCTTCGGCGGCTTCATAGATAGCCTTCGCGTTGGCGATATCCTTTGCCAGCACGTTAATCGCTACCCGCTGACGATAAAAATTAATCTGCTGCATGTTCTGCAATCTCCCTGAGTCGCGCCACAATCAATGCCATTTCCCCTTCGGCTACCGTGCGTGGATCGAGGCTAAAAACCCCCTGATGAAGCTGATATTTGCGGGCGTAAATCGCTATCTCACCGCCGCGCAACTGCGCTTCGACGTCCTGCGCATTCAGTCCCAATTCAGATGCGTTCACCCGCACACGAATACGCCAGATTGCACGCCCGGCCTCATCCTGTTCGATATCGGCATAAAGCCCGCGAATGGCGGAGATTGCCTCCGCCACGGGACGCAGCTGTTCTGCGGTAACGGTAGTCTGCCCCTGGTGGTAATTCTCCAGCGCATACACCAGCCCAACCATGTTTTCCTTGCCGATTTTCATTGCCCTGGCAATCCCCTGGTGCTGCGCTTTGCAGGCGGCAATCCACGTTTTCTTACCAGTGATAAAGCCGGAGGTTGGCGCATTAAAGGCTTTCGCGCCGCTATAGATAACCATATCCGCGCCGCTCGCCACCCAGCCGCGCAAATCCTCTTCCGCCGCGGCATCGACAATCAACGGCAGGTGGTTGGCCTGCGCCACCTGTACAAAATCGTCAATGCTCAACATGCCTTTCTGTACGCAATGGTGTGATTTCACATACAGTAGCGCGGCGGTCTTTTCGTTAATGGCGCTTTCCAGTTGCCAGCGGGCCGCCAGATTGCTCGACCCCACTTCCACTATGCGCCCGCCGCCAAGACGAATGGCGCTGGTGACTGGCGCGCCGTAGTCCACATTATGCCCGCGCAGCATCACTACCTCATTGGCCATACCGCTACTGTCTGGCATCAGGGCGACGCGCGCCCGATCGCCGTGGGTGATAGCGGCAGCGACGGCAATGGCAATACCCGCCGAGGCGCACGAGGTGATATAGCTATCTTCAGCACCCGTATAGCGCGATACCAGTTCGCCGGTTTTTTCCACCAGCGCATCAATCTCGACGAAAGCGGAAGCCGCGCGCGCGGTGGCCTGCATGACCTCCGGCGCGACGCTTGAGACGCCCAGAATGGTCATTTTGCCGCAGGCGTTAATGACCTTTTTCAACCCCAGTTGTTGATAGATATTCGGCGTCATGATTTACAGCACTCCCAACAACGAACAGACTATGCTCAGTGCGACAATCGACAGCAAAATGGTGGTGTAGCGCGGCCCTTTTTTTACCAGATAGAAGTAGATGGCGAATACCGCCGCTAGTGGCAGTAAGCCCGGCGCGATAGAGTCGAGGATCTGCTGAACCACCACTTCAGATCCTTTCAAGGCGCTAATTTTTAACGGCGTGGTGATTTTGACGTAGCTGGCGGAAAGCGCGCCCATCATGATCAAACCCAGCACGTTGGCCCCGTAGATCAGTTCTTTGATTCGCCCCCCCTGCAGCAGGCCGATAATCGAATCACGCCCCAGCGTATATCCCTTGTGGACCATACCGTAGCTGATCGCCAGGGTGATCGCCGGGTAGAGAATCAGCGGGATAATACCGCCCATCGCGCTGCCATTTGCTGCGAACGGAATAAAGATCGCTATCAACAGCGGCATCACCGCCGCCCAGATAATCGAGTCGCCCATCCCGGCAAGCGGCCCCATCAGGCCCGTTTTAATGCCGGTGATAGACGAGTCGTTAATCGGCTCGCCGCGCGTTTTTTGTTCTTCCATTGCAATAGAGATGCCCTGAATCACCGCGCCGAAGGTCTGCTCGGAGTTAAAGAAGTTAAGGTGGCGTTTTAGCGCTTCTACCTGCTCCTCTTTTTGCGGGTAGAGTTTTTTGATGATCGGCGTCATCGAGGCGCAGAAAATCAGGCTTTGTAAGCGTTCATAGGAGCTGGAAACCTCGGCGCCCAGCCAGTAGATAAACCAAGCTTTGGTGATATCTGCTTTGGTCAGCGCCCCGCTTTCCCGCGCGCGCTCAACCAGTTCATGTTGCATTACGTCACTGCTCATCATGCTGCTCCTTCATTTTTCGCCAGGCCTTTAATCAGGAAGGCGACACAGGTGCCGAAGATGGCCATCGCCATGATGTCGACCTTGAGGTACAACACCGCGAAGAACCCGCCGATAAACCACGGCAACAGGCTCTTTTTACCGATCACCATAATGGTGATGGCAAAGCCCAGCGCCGGCAGAATGCCGCCCATGATTTCAAAGGAGTGGGTTAACCAGTGCGGCATCAGTTTAAGGAAACTTTCCACCACATCCTGGCCAAAGTAGTTAGCGGCAAAGACCACCGGGAAGCGCAGTACCAACCCCAGCAATGCCGGGTAAAGAAAGGCGCAACGCATGATGCCCGCCATGTTTGCCGTTTCCGCGTGTTTATCCGCCATATGCACCCAGGCGGCGTTCAGCGTGCGCCTAAGCTGATCGAGAAACACGCCAATCACGCCAAACGGGATTGCCAGCGCGATCGCCAGGTTTGGGTCCATACCGGCCTTCACCGCGATAGGAATGGAGATACAAGCCGCCAGCGCCGGGTCCGACGGCACGTTGCCGCCCGGCGTTGAGGTCACGCCCAAATAAACGAGCTGCATCCCTGCGCCGATAATCATCGCGGTCTGCATATTGCCAAGCAAAAGCCCGACAAATACCGCGATCACCACCGGTTGTAACAGCATCGCGGAGAAGGTGTAGCCGAGGCGTAAACGGGCAAACCAGTAATACAACCCCATCAGGCTTGCAAAGAGTAAGGTATCCATAGTGTTATCCTATACACTTCATCCTTCAGGCTGCCTCTTTGTTGGCTGCCTTCGCTCACCCCAGTCACTTACTTTAGTAAGCTCCAGGGGATTCACTCAGTTGCCGCCTCGATGCATCCAGAATGATTTTGTGTCTATTAAAGGGTTAGAATTTTTTCAGGATATCGTCGAGCGGCTGCGGCTTATCTTCCGGAATGGTCTGGAAAAATACCTGAACGCCACGGTTTTTCAGGTCGTTAAGAATGCCGACGTCTTTTTCATCCAGCGTAATATTCTGAAAAACCGCCTTGCGGTTTGGCCCGCCGCCGAGACCGCCAACCTGAATGCGGGTGACGTCAAAGCCCAGTTGTATGGCGTCCTGCACCGCCGCCAGTGAGGGAAAAAGCACCAGCACGTTACCGTCGCCAAGCTGATTTTCTTTCCATGCGGCGGCAAAACTCTGGTTGCCGAAGCAATCCACTTTGATATTTGGCGGCGCGGCCATCAGGTAGATATTTTTCATAAACGGATCGGCATCCAGTTCATCACTCACAACGGCTATCCGGTTCGCCTGAGATTGTCCGACCCACTTCGTGACAACCTGCCCATGAATGAGACGGCTGTCGATGCGGCATAAAACGATATTGGCCATGATGTTTTCCTTAGAGTGATTGTTGTAGCTGACGTACATGGGCGACCACATCCAGGCAGCTACTGCGCCCGGCCTCAACTAACTCATCCACGCAGGCGGTTAGCATCCCTTGTTCGCGCCTGTCCAGCGCCTCCAGCAGTAGCGACGCATTCAGTCCGGCAATCACTGCCACCGGATAATCGGCGCTTAGTCGCGCCGCGACGTTGGATGTCGTGCCGCCGACAAAATCCGTCAGGATCAGCGAGCCTTCCGGCAGCGTTTTCACCACGGCCTCGACGCGTTGATAAAACTCGCCCAGCGTATCGACAGGCATTAGCGCGATTTCCGTCACGCCTTTAATTTCGCCCGTGACCATACGCAGGCTGTTGCAAAGCGGTTGTCCCCAGCCGCCATGCGTCAGCAGCAGGATGTGGGGCAACGGTTGTGTGGTAGTCAAAATGGCCTCCTGGCGCAATTACATGAGAACACCGGCATATATTGCCCGGTGGCACTGCGCTTACCGGGCCTACAGAACACTCCCGGTAGGCCGGATAAGGCGTTTACGCCGCTATCCGGCATAACGCATCATCAGAAGAGCAAAGGTTGTGCCAGAATTTGTGTCACGCGAGGAAGAAGAAAGGTCTGGCGAGGCGCGAAGCCCCGCCAGTAAAAGGATTAGCTATAGAGCAGTTCGTAGATATAAAAATATTCCGCATCCGATAAACGGATGGCGTAGGCGTCTTCGATCGGCAGAAAAGCGGATTTGATGACACTAAACGCGCGCACGTCCAGATTCGGCTGACTTTCCAGCGCCATCTGTAACGGTTTACGGTTAATCACAATACGCTCTACCATACAGCAGCAGTGGATCAGGAAGCGCAGTGTCACCTGGCGGCTTGGTTTCAGGGAAAGCGAAGACGTCAGATGGTTAAAAACGCCCTCCATCTCTTTCAGAATACGCTGCGGGTTAAGCACGGAAATATGGTTGATGATGCTCTCCATCGTTAGCGCGCTGATAAAGCGCATGGCGCTGCGCTCCATCTCCAGACGGCGTTCAGCGTTGGACAGATCGGGCGTTAACAGGCTCAACACCAGTTCCGGCCCTTGTTCGGAGAAAAGCTCTTCCAGCGAAATAAACGGAATATCCGGCAGCCCCGGCTGGAAAGTGCCGACAATCCCCGCCAGCCGCTCGCTGGCATTCAATGCCTGCTGAACGCGCTCCAGACTTCGTACCTCGTTATAATCAAGGATCACCATCCTGGTATCTTGCGACATCAGTTCGCCAAAGCTCTCCTCCAGCACCTTTTTGATTTTTTCCGCCGTTCCCATGCCGGTAATACAGGAGATGACCAGCACTTTGCCGCCGTTCTCCTGCTGCGGCGTACAAAGCTGGCAGGGGATATTTTTACTCTGCAGGAGCGCCGTCAGCTGTGGTAAATCGCTGGTTTCATAGCTTAAATCCAGCCCGACTTCCAGCAGACTGGTCAGCGTGATGTTCGGCATGAGCAAAACATCTATCTGGAATAACTTACTGATCGTACTGCCAAAATGGATCAATGAACCGATGTCCACCAACAGGATAAGCCGCCGATATTGGCGGGTTTGAATCATTTGGGTCAGCGTTTCCAGCGTGTCATGCACCGACTGTTCAAACGGCATGTCGATGGCGCTGAACAGCTCGCGCTCCAGCACGCGGTTGACATATTGCGCCTGACTGGTGGCGGTGGTCGCGCCGTGGGCGATCAAAATGACCCCGCAGTCGGGGCTGGCATCGATACGCTGACGATAATGGCGGCACTCTTTCAGGAACAGGCATAGCCAGACCACTTCCGTCGCCGGACACTGAATATGCAACAGTTCGTTGATTTTCCGACACAGCAGCGTGGCGTTGTCATATTCGTCTTTGCAGCGATCCAGGATCAAACTGGAAGAGTAAAGCTGCGGGATCAGGCCGCGCTGCACGTAGCCTATCAGCGCCAGGAAGTGTTTACGCAGTGGGTTAACCAGATTTTCCGGCAGCGAAAAGCCCAACACCTGCTCTACGCAGCCAATCAGCAGCGTCACGCGCTCTTCAATCTGGTCGCCATAGCGCGGCGGATGCGCCACGCTGTCGCGGCTGTAGAGACCGTATTCAAAAATCGAGCTGAGTTTATTTTTCAGGATCGCCAGCGTCTCCGCCGGGGGGACGTTACTGTTGCGCAAATTAACATATTCGCGCGTCAGGAAGCTGTAAAAGAGGTCGCTCTCTTCAATTTCCGCCCCGGTCGCCAGCGACGTCTTCAATGCGGGCAGCGTGCGCGCGTCTATATTTAGCCGCGCTTTACCGTCAAACAGAGTATCCACCAATAGACGCTGTTCCGGCGTCGGGTTAACCGACATCTCCGCCAGCCGTTTATCCAGCTGTAGCGTGTCGTTATGCTCGGTCATTCCCGATGCCCACGCCTGAGCGCAGAGAAACTGAATATCGCTTTTTAGCTGGCCGATATTGCCTTCCAGGGGTTTATTCAGCAACCAGAGCAACAACGGTTTATCAATGCTGACCGTGCGTTCTATTTTGCGGCTTTCCCGCTGTAAGAACCCCACGATCAGTTCGATCTGTTCTTCAACGGAGCGCTGGCGAATGCCCGGCAAATCAATGCATACCTGAATACGCCGCTGGAAAGTACGTAACAGCGCCGACCCGACCGGCTCTGTGGTGGCGCAAATCAGGCGTACCGAAATTGATCGCGGCTGGCTGCTCACGCCAAGCGGACGGTACTCGCCTTTATCCAGAATAGAGAACAGCTTTTCCTGCCCTTCATAAGACAGACGGTGCACCTCGTCCAGCAGCAGATAACCACCGTCCGCCTGCTCCACGAGGCCTGTTTTATGTTCATTCGCGCCGGTAAACGCCCCCTGCCGATGACCAAACAGATGCGAGGAGAGCAGTTCCGGGTTATGGGCGTATTCCGCGCAGTTAAAGTAGACCAGCGGCGGGATAGCGCCGCTCGCCTGTTCACAGGCGAAACGGTGCATCAGTTCCGCAAAAAAGGTTTTACCGACGCCGGACGGCCCGGTAAGCAGAACGTGTAAACCGTGCGGATAGAGCACCGCCGCACGGCCTTTTTCTACCGCATCGCGCAGGCTGCGATCGTAACCAATCAGGCTGGTAAACGGATCGTCAGGCGCGTAATGCTCTTCATGCGGCAGCACATCCGCCACCGACCGCACCTCGCGTTCAGACTCTTCCAGCTGACGTCCCAGCAACGTTTCCAGCGCCTGGCGATGCAAAAAATAGACCGGGCGGCCACGGCTTTTGATTGCCAGGCCGTCATTCCATAACTGATTGAGATCTTTGCTGACGGAGTTACGCGCCAGCCCAAGATTGAAACCTATCGCCTCCGCCGTAAACGCCGTCTCCTGCGCCAAATCGGCAAGACATAGCCCGCGCGTCAGCCGTTCCAGCTCTCCCAGTACGATCTCAATACGTCTCATTACACTACCGCTTACAAAATAAAAGAGTAGTCAGAACATACACTATTCTGCCACGCAAGAAAGTGAAGGCGCAGCGAGAAACCGCCTTCCCACTTTTGCCTGACTTCAACGCCAACGGATAGCACGCCCCGATGAGTGAACGTCGCACGGTCTACACTTACTCTTGAAAAAGTGCAAACCGATAAGGATACCGTTTATGAAACGAAAAACGCTTCTGCTTATTGCCACACTTGTCGCGCTACCGGGCGTCACGTATGCCGACTCTCCGTTTAGCTCACTCCAGTCGGCGCATGAAAAAAATACGATTTTAAAGGATTTGCGCAAAATGTGTACGCCCAAAGGCGCGCTAACCGATGAAGCCTGGGAGAAAAAAATCATGGCAAGCGAGGGGAACCAGCAGCATATTCGGGAGGCGATGATCGCGATAGAGCGCAACAATCAGCATAACTACTGGCAGGCTCTCGGCAAGGTGGAATGCCCGGAGATGTAGCACAGCTTTTCCGCTTTTTGGTCGCGAAAATGCGGACTGTAACCGGTTTCTGTTCACCAAAAGCGCGTATTCTGGAGCGAATTTACGCGATCAAGGAGCACGACAATGCGATACCGTTTTCCCGATAACTTCTGGTGGGGCAGCGCCTGCTCAGCGTTGCAAACCGAAGGGGATAGTCTGAATGGCGGTAAAAGCCAGACCACGTGGGATGTGTGGTTCGAGCGCCAGCCGGGTCGTTTTCATCAGGGCGTCGGTCCAGCAGAAACCTCAACGTTCTATCGCCACTGGAAGCAAGACATCGCGCTACTGAAACAGTTAAAACATAACAGTTTTCGCACCTCGCTAAGCTGGGCGCGGCTCATTCCAGATGGCGTAGGCGAGGTGAATCCACAAGCGGTGAGCTTCTACAATCACGTCATCGACGAGCTACTGGCGCAGGGCATCACGCCGTTTATTACGCTGTTCCATTTTGATATGCCGATGGTCATGCAGGAGAAAGGCGGCTGGGAAAATCGCGACGTCGTAGAGGCGTTTGGTCGGTACGCGCAAACGTGTTTTACCTTGTTTGGCGACCGCGTGAAGCACTGGTTTACCTTTAACGAGCCGATTGTGCCGGTGGAAGGCGGCTATTTGTACGACTTCCACTATCCCAATGTGGTGGATTTTAAACGTGCGGCCACCGTGGCGTACCATACCGTGCTGGCGCACTCGACCGCCGTGCGCGCCTGGCACGCCGGGCGCTACGACGGTGAAATCGGCGTGGTGCTGAATCTGACGCCGTCCTACCCACGCTCGCAGCATCCCGCCGATGTGCAAGCCGCGCATCATGCGGATCTGTTATTCAACCGCAGTTTTCTTGACCCGGTATTAAAGGGAGAATACCCGGCGGAGCTGGTGGCGCTGCTGAAAACCTATGACCAGTTGCCTGCCTGTCAGCCAGGCGACCGTCAGCTTATTGCCGACGGCAAAATCGATTTACTGGGGATTAACTATTATCAGCCGCGCCGCGTGAAATGCCGTGATACGGCGGTGAATCCGCAAGCGCCGTTTATGCCGGAGTGGTTATTTGACTATTACGACATGCCGGGGCGCAAGATGAACCCTTACCGCGGCTGGGAAATTTACGCGCCAGGAATTTACGACATCATCACCAACCTGCGGAATAATTACGGCAATCCGCGCTGTTTTATCTCCGAAAACGGGATGGGCGTTGAGAACGAGCAGCGTTTTGTGCAAGCGGGACAGATTCACGATGATTACCGGATTGACTTTATCTCTGAGCATCTTAAATGGCTGCATAAAGGCATTAGCGAGGGCTGTCACTGTCTTGGCTACCACATGTGGACCTTTATCGATAACTGGTCATGGCTGAACGGCTATAAAAATCGCTATGGTTTTGTACAACTGGATTTAGCCACCCAAACGCGCACGGTGAAAAAAAGCGGAGAATGGTTTGCCGCCACCGCAGAGCATAACGGTTTTGATTAAGCATTTATTATTGCCGGATAACGACTAACGTCGTATCCGGCCTACAAATGGCAGCAATATCAACTCATTGGCGTAATACGGACTTTCGCCGCCACGACTAATGCCGTCAACAGCATCAGTCCGCCGGAAAGCGCCAGCGGCGAAAGCAGCCCGAAATTGTCGAGCGCATAACCGCCCACCGCCGCGCCACAGGTATTTGCCAGTTGAATCACCGCGACCTGGATGGAACCGGCTTTTTCCGCCTGATCGGCAAGGGAACGAGTGATCCACGTTGACCATCCCACCGGCACCAGCGCAAACGCCAGCCCCCAGATAATCGCTATGACCGCCGCCACGGTTTTGTCGCTCCCCCACACAATGAGCGTCAGCGCGCTCAGCGCCAGTAGTAGCGGCGCACCGGCCAGCGCCAGTTTTACCGAACGTTTCAGGACATAAGATGAGAAAGAAGTGCCAACGAAGCTGGCAATACCAAAACTGAGCAACACCAGCGTCAGACCATCAACGTCAAAGCCCGCCAGATTCATATAGACCGGGCGAATATAGGTAAAGAAAGCGAACTGCCCGGCAAAAGACATAAAGATGGCGATCATCCCGGCCATCACGCCAGGGCGTTGCAACAGGCTAAACATATTCTGTTTCTGGTGAGAAGGTTCGCCCGGCAGCGACGGCAGTGATTTCACCACCCAGATGACGCACAGTACGCCCATCACCGCAGCGGCGTTAAAGACATTACGCCAGCCAATAATACCGCCCAAAAAACTGCCCAGCGGCGCGGCGATCACTAACGCGATGGAAACCGCGCCAAAAATCACCGACAGCGCTTTCGGCACGGTACGCGCGGGAACCAGTCGCATGGTCAGCGACGCCGACATCGCCCAGAATCCGCCCAGCGCCAACCCAAGACAGGCGCGGCCCAGCAATAGCAGCGTAAAGCTGTTGGCAAAGGAGACCATCAGACAAGAAGCCGTCAGCAAAACGGCGAACAGAATAACGATATAACGCCTGTCGGTCGCCTGAATAATCTGGGTAATGAACAGGCTGGAAAACATCGCGACAAATGCCGTAACGGTGACCGACTGACCGGCGACGCCCTCGGAGATCCCCAGATCCTGCGCCATCGGCGTCAACAGACTAACGGGCAAAAACTCAACGGTAATCAGGCAGGCGACACAAAACGCCACGGCAAAAACGGCTGACCAATTAGGCCTGGCAACCCCATCAGCGCGGAATTTTTCTGCGATATTTTCATTCATTGTGGTTACCTGCGTCGTTTTAGTGCGGAAAATCCACGCAGTGTAACATTACAAAATGTGATCTGATTAACGTTTTAGCAACTGACATTGTTGCGCTGCATTTTGCGAGGCTGGTCGAGCGTTGAGAATTATCTTCTCTCGCTGCGTGCAAAACCAAAAGGTAAGACATAGTGTATCACCTGGTGCTATACTTTAGATTACAGGATGTCAACCTGATGCGAATCTTCAAAACCAGGTGGTTTAACAGAGAAGCGAAGTCCCACACGATAAAAGATGACGAGTTAAGCGAAGCCATCAACGCCGTACTGCAAGGAAAAGCAGATAATCTTGGCGGCGGAGTTTATAAAAAACGTCTCAATCAAAATCGCGATCGCGCAATCGTGTTGGCAAAGGGAGGCGAGCATTGGTTTTACACCTTCCTGTATGCCAAACAGGATATGGCCAACATTAGCTATCGTGAACTCGCGGGTTTCCGTGAGTTAGCAAAACACTATGCTTGCCTGACCGAAGATCAGATAACGGCACTCATTAATAACAAAGAACTGGTAGAGGTGCGCCATGTCAGCAAAAACTAAATTCAAAAGCCCTGCCTTTGAAGCGATTCATAGCGCGGCATCTGGATTATTTAGCGTGGATGCCATTCCCCAGGAGACAATGCGCAGTTTTGACACGGCCTGCTTAAGCAGCATCAAAGATCTGCAGCCACTTGAAATAAAAGCGTTACGAGAAGAACTCAACGTTAGCCAGTCGGTTTTCGCTCGCTACCTGAATACCAGCGTATCAACGGTTCAAAAGTGGGAAAGCGGCGCCAAGCGTCCCAGCGGGATCTCACTGAAACTACTTAATGTTGTCCAAAAACACGGGCTAAAGGTGCTGGTATGAGAGTTTTACCGATGGTCTGTTAAGGCTAAGTCGGATGTCTGGGGTTGGGCTAATTCAGTGTACCACTACAATGTTTTCATGGGGCGCGCCTAAACATTTAGAGTTGTCTATAGACAATCATGTACAACTTCGAGTTTATGATAAGAAATTTTGAGACAGGAGGTATGGCAAGGAGTCACAGTTTTGGTGTTCAAAACAAGATCACATTTCCGTGATATATGTCACGGAAATGATGAGCTACAAGTCTCTGACGTTTTGGCGTCGTTAGCGGTTATTCGGTGCGTTACTTCTGTGGTTCACCCTTAGCAAATACGATGGCGGCTACGCTTTATTTGGCTAACGATGAATCGCGCCATCCGGCCGTTAATCGTGGCTCGCCGCCCTTGCCAGCCTCATTCATCTCGTCTTTTGTTAACGAGATAGTGAAGAGTATCAATGCAGCCAGTGGACACCCTCTTCCGGCTGAAAAAAGGCGTTATAGCGCAGTTGAAACGCGTTGATCTCCGGCATATCGGGTTCCATTTCGCGCAAAAAGCCCAGCGCCAGCCGTACCTGTGTATCGGTGATCGGCGCGGCTAAACGCGCTTTTTGTAGCAACCGATGCCACCGCTGCAAATTCTGATCGCCGCCATCGACAATCACCATTTGCCAGATAAGTAACACCTGAGCGGCATTTTGCAAATGCGACTCATCAGGGCGATGCAGATACTGTAAAAACTCACCGCCCGCCGTTTTACCCATCTGATCAATCATCGATTCTATCGGCACGACATCAATATTCAGACGTTCGCTCAGGCGGCGAATCGCCCGGCGGGTATCCGATGTCAGCACCCGAAAACCCACAATAAACACCACCACAAACGTGGCCAGAATCAACCAAATCATGCGCACATCCGTCACCAAACAGGATGCCCATCATAACGGTAAATTTATAACTGTCGACGTTCTGGCCTGTCAGGATGTGATTTATTAACGCCTGTCTTCATTTACGCCAGACGCCGGATGTCCTGTCTGACGAACGCAAGGCATAAAAAAGCCCGGCGTTAAGCCGGGCAAAACGTTACCAAATGCACACATTTAAGCGATATTGACTTGCTGAATTTTTTTCTCACGGCGGATTTTGCGCTCTTCCATCACGGCGACCATCGCCATCAGGCAGATACAGCCGATCGCGGCGGCGTCCAGCGCGGCGAAGGTGCCCGCCCAGCCGGTCAGACCAAAAACGGGGGTGCCGTCGGCAATCATGCCCAGACCCAGCTTGGCAAAGCTATCGCCGATAAGATAAGCGAAGGTTCCTTTGATACCGTCCGCAGCGCCGATGGCTTTTTTCGGTACGAAACCGACTGCCGCCACGCCAATTAATAGCTGCGGCCCAAACACCAGGAAACCGAGCGCGAACAGCGAGGCCAGATAGACATACTGGTTGCTGGCGTGCTGGTAGACGCCGAGGGTGGCGATGATTAACGCCAGCGCCACACAGGCTACCAGCGCACGACGACCGTTCGCCAGGTCAGAGAGCCAGCCCCACAGCAACGTGCCGACCAGCGCGCCCACTTCAAACAAGGTAAAGCCCTGAATCGCCACCTCTTTAGAAAGTTTCAGCTCCTGGAAGGCGTAGACGGTTGACCACTGGTCGATACCAATACGTACCACATACAGGAAGATATTGGAGAAACACAGCAGCCAGATCACTTTGTTTTTCAACACATATTCAACAAAGATCTGCCACTTGGTCATTTCGTTTTCTTCAGTCTCTTTATCCTCTTCGCTGATCTCTTCGCCGAACAGTTCTTCAGCTTTACCCAGACCGTAAGACTCCGGGGAGTCGCTGCCAAAACGCAGACCGATAAAGCCAACAATCAGCGCGATAATCGACGGGAAGATAAACATGCCGATGACGTGACCGTCGAACAGGTAGTTGGCGCCGAACAGCGCCACGCCTGCCGCGCCCGCGCCGCCGAGGTTGTGGGAGATATTCCAGAAGCCGAGAAAGGTGCCGCGTTTACGACGCGGAGTCCATTTGGTGATGGTCGAGTAGCTGCACGATCCGCCGGTACTCTGGAAGAAACCGCTCAGGGCATAGAAAGCGATCATCAGAAACAGACTGGTTGACCCCGCGCCCATGCTGGCGCTGAAGCCGAGCATACAGATAGCGGAGAGGATCAACATAAACGGTAGAAACTGCTTGGTATTTTTACCGTCAGCGTAGTAGGAAACCAGCGTTTTCCCCACGCCGTAGGTGATCGAGAAGCCCAGGCCAATCATCCCCAGCTCGGTCATGCTCAACCCGTAGGTAGAGATCATGTCGTTCTGCGCGATGTTAAAGTTTTTGCGGATCAGGTACATGGTCAGGTAGCCGATAAAAACCACCAGATAGGACTGCATGAACGGCTTGAACCACATTTTACGCCGCACATCGAGCGGCAGATCCAGGGTCGGCTTGCGCACCTGGTTTAAGAAGGCCAGCATGGATTACTCCTGAGCTAATTTTTATACCTGCGAATGGCAGGCATTGTAAAAATCCACAGGAAAAGTGGCCTGCGACAGCGTCCAGGCAAAACCGGGAAAATTTCTTAATTTTGCCCCATTCAGCGCAAAAAGGTGAGGTGCATCACGCTTCGCTGGTCTCGCGCGGGGCCTGAGCGTTCAGAAATGGCAGCAGCAATAGCGCAGAGATCCCTGCCGCGATGGCGATGACCGCAAAAAAACCGGTCCAGTGCCAGATCTCCAGCACTTTCGCTAACGGCCAGCCGGAAAGCGACGCGCCGAGATAGGCGAACAGGCCGACAAAGCCGGTGGCCGCGCCCGCCGCCTCTTTATGCGAGCACTCCGCCGCCGCCATGCCAATGAGCATCTGCGGGCCGAAGACAAAGAAACCAGTGGTGAAGAAACAGGCCGCCTGCATCACGTAGCTGGCGAACGGCATCAGCCACAGCGAACCCACAGAGAGCAGAATCCCGGCAGCGAAGATTAAATTCATCGGTCCGCGGTTGCCGTTGAAGAGTTTGTCCGAGCCCCAGCCCGCCACCAGCGCGCCGATAAATCCACCCAGCTCAAACATCGATACTGCCGTGTTGGCCGTGACCAAATCCACGCCCAGCGTCTCGGACATATACAGGTTGCCCCAGTCGTTGATCGCCGCGCGCACCACGTACACTAAGACATAACACAGCGAAAGCAGCCAGATATAGGGATTCAACAGCACATATTTAGCGAGGATTTCTTTGCGACTTAGCCCCGCGCCCTCTTGCTGTTGGGCGACCTCCAGCGCATCGTGCCGCCAGTCGCCTACCGGCGGTAAACCAATCGCCTGCGGACGGTCGCGCAGCCGCCAGCAGAGGACCATGCCCACCCCGATGGCAAGCAATCCGGCCACCATCATCCCGACGCGCCAGCCATAATGCAGGGCGACAGCGGCCATAACGAGAGGGATCAGCGCCCCGCCGACATTGTGCGCGGTGTTCCATAACGCCCACCAGCCGCCGCGCTCGGTACGCGAGTACCAGGCGGTCAGCAAACGGGCGCAAACCGGCGATCCAAACCCCTGGAAAAAGGCGTTCAACGCCCATAGCAGAGCAAAGGCCCACAGCGAGGTCGAGAAGCCGAACAGAATATTCACTACGCCGGTCGCAATCAGCCCGATGCCCATAAAATAGCGAGCGTTGGAGCGATCGCTAACGATGCCGGAAACAAATTTCGACACCCCGTAGGTGATGTAAAACAGCGTCGCCAGCAGGCCGATATCGCTGCGGGTCAGAATGCCGCTGGCAAGGATTTCCGGCGCGGCGGCGTTAAAGCTTTTACGGGTGAAATAGAACAGCGCGTAACCCAACCAAATGGTGATCAGGATATGCCGCCGCCAGTAGCGATAGCGGGCGTCAACCTCGTGCTTATCGGTGATGAGCGGCGCGTTGGCCGGGGCTTTTAAAAACGAAAGCATTATCCTTCCTTAAACGTAACGCTGGGGCAACGAGACGCTCACCCGCGTACCGTGGGTACAAGAGATGGTTAGCGTCCCGCCGAGCGCCGACACGCGTTCGCGCATTCCGGTCAGGCCGAAGCCCTGCTGCTGAGAGCCCGGCGGCAGGCCGCTGCCGTCATCCTCAATCACCAGCATCAGCCGCTCATCCTGCTGCCAGCCCTGGAGCGTCACCGCGCTGGCATTGGCATGTTTTACGATGTTATTCAGCCCTTCCTGACAGACGCGAAACAGCGTCACGCGCTGACTTTCACTCAGCGCCGTTTCGTCAATTCTCCAGTCGAGGTGACTGACAATACCGCGGCTTTCCAGCTCCATTTCGCGCAGCAACGAACGGATGGCCTGCGCCAGCGTTAAGTCGTCTAGCTGACGCGGGCGCAAGCGCCCCAGCAGGCGACGCACGGCGTCATACACGCCCAGCGAAAGCTGCTCGATAAGTTGCCCGCTCTGCTTCACGCCGCCGTTATCCGCCGCCAGTCGTTGCACAATGCCCGCCTGGGTTCGAATCGCGGTGATGGTCTGCCCGATGTCATCGTGCAGCTCACGCGCAACATCGCGCCGCACGCTCTCTTCGGTCTCCAGAAGACGCTCCGCCAGCCGATGGTTGCGCGCCAGCTCCTTTTGCAACGACTGGTTCAGCTCGCGCAGACGCTGAATGCCAGCGCCAAGCAGTAGCCCGGTCAGACTTTGCGCCAACAGCGAAAGTAATAAATCGACGGGATGATCGTGCCAGGTCTGGCTGGCGATCAGCGCGATAGCGTTCATCAGTGTGGCAATGAGCGCGCCCTGCCAGCCATAATGCCAGGCGAGCGCGATAATCGGCAACGCCAGGCAGAACGGCGTGAAGCGCGAAAGTTCAGCAGGTAAACCCAGTTGCAGCCACAGACTGACGATAAATAGCAGCAGATACCAGATCAGATGCCGCCCGCGCCAGTTTACCGGCTGCGATACCAGCGATGGTCCCAGCGGCAGCCAGGTAGTGCTGGTAAGATAGTGCCAGAAAACCAGGCAGATGGGGGCCAGCGTCAGACCACCCGTGAGGGTCAGCAGTAGCGCGTTCCATGCCGCTTCCCCCTGCCCCAGCCAGGGCAGGGATTGCAGTAGCGCCGCGGCGGTGAGGGCCGCGCCCTGAAGCAATAACGTGCGCCAGTCGCGCTGATGGCGGTAACGCGAAGTCAGCGCCACGGGCAGTAGCGTCAACACACCACCGATCATCAAAAGCGGCAGATGGGCCAGCGCAACTTCCTGCGCCAACCAGTACACCAGCAGCCACTCCGCGCCCAGCAATACTGGCCAGTATCCGCGCGGGCATTGCAGCATAAGTCCCAGGCGCAGGCCGAAGGGAAAGAGTAGCGCCGCCAGCTCCGGGCGCTCTACCAGATGCAGGCTGATGCTCCACAGGCAGAACCACGCGGCGGAGAAAATAAAAAAGCAGGCAGCAACGGTGATTAAACGGGAAAAAAAGGTGTTCATTACCAACCGTCAAACATGCGATGCGCCAGTTCAACGTCATTGCTGACGCCTAATTTTTCCAGCAGATTCGCGCGATGGACATGCACCGTTTTTGGCGACAGCCCCAGCTCGGCGGCAATCTCTTTTACCGCCATACCCTGGGCGAGTTTTTCCGCCACCTGACGCTCGCGTTTGGTCAGCGGATCTTGCCGACCCGCCGCCAGTTTCACGGCAATATCGGGGGTCAAATAGCAGCCGCCCGTCGCCACCGTATGCACCGCGGCGATCAGTTCATCCGGACTACAGCGTTTAGAGAGGAAACCGCGCGCGCCGGCGTTCAACGCCTGTTCCACCAGCGCCGGGCTATCGTGAACCGAGAGCATGATCGTCGCCATCCCTTTTGGCAGTTGGATTAGCAGCTCCAGTCCGGAAATATCCGGCATCGAGATATCGCAGATACACACCTGTACGCCGCGCCCCGGTAAACCTGCCAACGCTTCGCGCCCGGAACCAAACTCAGCGACCACCTGCAAATCAGGTTCCAGCCCCAGTAGCTGTGCAAAGCCGGAGCGGACGATAAGGTGGTCGTCGATAAGGGCAACGGTAATCATGGGTTCATCCTGGCGCTAAGGCATGCCTGATGGCGCTGCGCTTATCAGGCCTACGGGCAGGTGCCGTTGTAGGCCGGATAAGGCATTAATGCCGCCATCCGGCAAAAGCACTTACCTTAACGATAAGTGCCTGGGTGTTCAAGCCTTGAGCGGTCAGACAATGCCTGTCGTGACGGTGAACGTCCGGGTTTGCTGCGGTTCCAGTTGAAGCAAGGTTCCATTTCGCTGCGCCGCGAGAAAACCTTCAGGCCGACAGGTCGCGGGCAGGGCAAAGGCGGCTACCTGCTGATCGCCGTTATAAAGAATCCAGCGGGTCACGTAATTCAGCTCCGCGCTGGCGAAACGTGTCACGAACGTAGTGCCATCCGGGGCGATCATACTGAATTCCGGGGTATCCGTGTACCTGTCCAGTTCATCGGCGAAGAACACGATTTCCGGGTCGTAAAAGCCAGGCTCGTTGAGCGTTGCCAGCGAGGCTTCACCCTGCAAAAGCCGTTGATTAAACGCCAGCCACTGCGCCGTGGGTTTGACATGCGCCGGCACCGACTCGCGTAGCTTCAGCGCGGTATCCGGGATATTCTGGCGGAACGTGGCGTTCGGCACATAGGCATAGTTCATGTGGCACATGTACTGTAGCGGCATGGCGACTGAAGCCAGGTTAGTCACTGTCATCTGAATATCAAACAGCGCGCTTGATTTACGCATTACCACCGCAGGTTGCGCCTGATAATGATGACCGAACCCCATCACATACTCGTAGCGCCCGGTCACGCGCAGACTGTCGCCCTCTAACTCCAGCCAGGCATCGTCCATGGCAGCGCAGGGCATCTCGCCGTGCAGCGGATGTGTATCTTCCGGCGACGGGCAGCCATTCGCCAATAGTCCGGAATGGAAAGCAAAGCAACCATACGTTGCCACCACTTCCGCAGCCGGCTTCGGCTGGCGGAACATGTTGCGCATAGTCAGGTCATGACCGTCAAACTGCGCGTCCCAAATCATCTGCCCCATCCAGGGCAGAATCACCAGATGACCGCGGCTGTTTTGTATTTTCAGTCCTTCCACGCCGCTGGCGTAACGAAACGCCGTAACCGTAAAATCATCATTTTCCAGCAAGATACGCGGCTGCTCGTTAAAAAGCTCCCGCCATAATGTAATACGTGTTGTCATGGTTGATCTCCTCAGGACGCGGCGACTTCAGCCAGGTTGCCGCGCACTTTGCTTTCGCGCCAGAAGTAAACGCCAACGTAAACAAAGCACAGCATGGAAACCAGGAATGAAAGCTGTAACGAGTGGAACATGTCCGCCACATAACCCTGAATCGCAGGAACCACCGCCGCGCCGACAATCGCCATCACGATCACCGCCCCCGCCATTTCGGTATGTTCGTTATCGACGGTATCGAGCGTTCCGGCATAAATGGTCGCCCAGCAGGGGCCAAACAGAACACTGACCAGCACCGCCACGTATACCGCGCTAAAGCTGGGCGCCAGCGCCACATAGGCCAGGAACAGCGCGCCGATCACAGAGTAAAGGATCAGGACTTTTTCCGGGTTAAAGCGTGTCATCAGAATGTTGGCGATAAACTTGCCGATAAAAAAGCAGGCGAAGCTGTAGACCATAAAGGTTGAGGCATCGCGCTCATTGATATCGCCTAATTCCAGCGCCAGACGGATAGTGAACGACCAGACCGCCACCTGCATTCCCACATACAGGAACTGCGCCACAATACCGCGACGGAAACGGGCATTGCTGGCGAGATAGCGTAACGTATCCAGCGCCGAGGGGCGTTTATGACTCGCGGTTTGCGCGACTTTACAGGTCGGGAAACGCGTCAGCAGGAACAGTACCATCACCACTACCAGAACCATAATCATGTACTTATACGGTTCCAGAGTGTTTTCCAGCATCAGCACCTTGAAGTTGTGGACTTGCTCGGCATTCATGCCCGCCATCTGTTTTTCCAGGCTTTCCCCTTCGGAAAAGACCAGATATTTACCCAATAAAATGCCTGCCGCCGCGCCGATCGGATAAAAGGTCTGGCTGATATTCAGCCGCAGCGTGGCGTAGGCTTTCGGCCCGATCATCGAACTGTAGGTGTTCGCCGCCGTTTCCAGGAAACTCAGGCCAATCGCAATGGCGAAAATCGCCGCGAGGAACATGGTGTAGGTCGCCATGTGCGACGCCGGGAAAAAGAGCGTACAGCCGACAATGTATAGCGTCAGGCCGATAAGTATCGCCACTTTATAACTGGTTTTTTTAATGACCAGCGAGGCCGGAATAGCAATTAAAAAATAACCGCCATAAAAGGCGCTTTGTACTAATGCCGAAGCAAAGTTGCTCAGCGAAAATACACTTTTAAATTGCGTAATCAGAATATCATTTAACGCGGCTGCGCATCCCCATAATGGGAATAAACAGGATAACAAAATAAACTGGAACAGAGGTGTCTTATTCAGATACCCGTCGGGCATCTGAACGATGTTTTTATCGTTCATAGTGCTACCTTTAACAGTGCAGGGTGATTGTTATTCGTTCAACGAAAGATACTCATTAAATTGCTCAATGCTTGGATAAGAGGATTGGGTGCCTTTCCCGGTGACGCTGAAAGCGGCAAAGAGGACGGCTTTTTTCATGGCGGCTTCCACATCCCCGCTCTGGACGTAGTAATGCGCGAAACAGCCGATAAAAGCATCGCCCGCGCCGCTGGTATCGACAGCGTTCACTCTAAACGCCGGAACATGGACTTCCTGGTCACGCGTCATCCACAGCGCGCCTTTCTCACCCATGGTGACGATAATATTGTTCAGCCCTTTATCTACCAGCGAACGTGCCGCTGCGCGAATATGGTCATAGGTATCCACTGGCATACCGGTTAATATTTCCAGCTCGGTTTCATTGGGTACAAAGAAATCGCATTTACAGGCATAAGACATATCTAATTCCCGTAATGCTGGCGCAGGGTTTAATAACACTTCAATCCCGTGTTTCTTGCCAAATTCTATTGCGTGATAAACCGTTTCAAGCTGAACTTCCAGTTGCAGAACAATAAGCTGGCATTTTTTTAAATCTTCCGCCGCGCGATCGATATCTTCCGGCGAGAGAAACTTGTTAGCGCCTTTGATGATCAGAATGCTGTTGCTGGAGTTGGCGTTGACGAAAATCGGCGCTACGCCACTGCTGGTACACGGTACTTTTTCTACATACGTCGTATTGATCCCCCAGGATTCGAGATTACGAATGGTGTTGTCGGCAAAAATATCGTCGCCCACTTTGGTCAACATCAATACTTTTGAATTGAGCTTAGCGGCCGCCACGGCCTGGTTCGCCCCTTTTCCGCCGCAGCCGATTTTAAACGCCGGCGCTTCCAGAGTTTCCCCTTCTTTGGGCATCTGGTTGGTGTAGGTGATAAGGTCCACCATGTTAGAGCCAATAACCGCGATATCCATTTTACTCCCTCTCAGAAATCGTCACACGACAATGATATTAAAATAACATTATCATGTTACTTCAGTATCATTTGTGACTATGATCGCGATTAGAGGATCATTTTGCCATTTACTTCGTGAACAATCCCTGGCGGAACATACGCCGCGCATTAAATCATTTTTAGGGTTACAATTTACTGAAAATTAACTATTTATTGTTATAAAACGCGAATAAACCCACTTTTATTTCCTGACGGCCAGACGTATAGTAGTGCCACACTGTAATGTTCTCAGAAACACATAAATGTTACTGATGGAACATAACAACATGATTTGTGGAGAGGGTGAATGGAGACCAAGCAAAAAGAACGTATCCGACGCTTGATGGAGTTACTGAAAAAGACCGATCGAATCCATCTGAAAGACGCCGCGCGGATGCTGGAAGTTTCGGTGATGACCATTCGCCGCGATCTCAGCCAGGATGATGACCCTTTACCGCTGACACTGCTCGGCGGCTATATTGTCATGGTAAATAAGCCTACGTCTTCAACCAATATGCCGCTGCCGGCGAAAAAGACGCATCATCGGGACGACCTTCCCGTTGCGATCCTGGCCGCCGGCCTGGTGCGTGAAAACGATCTGGTTTTTTTTGATAACGGTCCGGAAATGCCATTAGTTATCAGCATGATACCGGATGATATTACCTTTACCGGGATTTGCTACTCGCATCGGGTATTTATCGCGCTGAATGAAAAGCCTAATGCCACGGCGATTCTGTGCGGCGGCACCTATCGGGCCAAGAGCGATGCCTTTTATGATGCCAATAATCCTTCGGCGCTGGATTCGCTCAATCCGCGCAAAGTGTTTATTTCCGCCAGCGGCGTACATGAACATTTTGGCGTGAGCTGGTTTAACCCGGATGATCTTGCCGCCAAACGTAAAGCGATGGAGCGCGGTCTGCGCAAAATTTTGCTGGCGCGTCACGCCCTGTTTGATGAGGTCGCGCCTGCCAGCATTGGTCCGCTTTCTGCCTTTGATGTCCTGATTAGCGATCGCCCATTACCGACAGATTATGCCGTTCACTGTCGGAATGGTTCCGTCAAAGTCATCACGCCTGATTCGGAAAGTGAATAACTTACTCAAAAAAGACGGCAATTTTATTGAACATGGTGGGATCGGACTGGTTTCGTACCACCTTCGCCACGTCTTCCAGTTTATCGATCTGACTGATCATCTGTTCAAGCCGCTGATCGTCATTGACCAGAAGCCAGATGCGGCTCTGATCGCTACCCTGAATCGGTAAACAGAGAATACCCTCAACGTTGAAAGCGCGTCGGGCGAACAGCCCGCAGACGTGGGTCATCACGCCAGGATGGTTGCGAACGGTCAGCTCCAGAATAACGTTATCATGTGATTGTTTCTGCATGGCTTATTCCCCCACCATCTCTGTATTTGCCGCGCCCGGCGGCACCATCGGATACACTTTTTCTTCTGCATCAATGCGCACATGGATCAACGCCGGTCCAGGACGACGAATGATAGCCTGCAACGCCGCCTGCGGATCGGCTTCGTTATTCAAATCACAGGTGTCCAGACCAAACCCGGCGGCAATCTGCATAAAGTTGATGCTTCCCGGATAGGTCGCCGCAAAAACGCCCTGTTTATAGAACAGACTCTGTTGCTGATGTACCAGTCCCAGCGCGTCGTTATTCATCAGGATAATTTTCACATCCAACTGGTTTTCGCTGGCGGTAGCCATCTCCTGAATATTCATCATCAAACTACCGTCGCCGGAAAAACACAGCACCTTGTGGCCCGGATTCGCCAGCGCCGCGCCAATCGCCGCGGGCAGACCAAACCCCATGGTGCCCAGCCCGCCGGAAGTCAGCCACTGACGCGGACGGTTGAGCGGATAAGCCTGCGCGGTCCACATCTGATGCTGACCTACGTCAGTGGTAATAATCGCGTTGTCGTCCACACAGGCGGCGACCGCATTAATCAGCCCATAGTGACTAAGCGGGTTATTTTCCTGGGGAATACTGCAAGGGAATTCTTGCTGCAAGTCCGCCACCAACTGATGCCATGCTTCCCGCGGCTGTGCCTCGATATGGGGAATTAACTGTGCCAGTACATCATCGACATCCGCCTGAATAGCCACATGCGGCTGCTTAATTTTGCCTAACTCGGCGCGATCGATATCCACATGAATGATTTTGGCATTCGGACAAAACTGCTCCGTTTTGCCAATCGCCCGGTCATCAAAACGCGCGCCCAGGACAATCAGTAAATCGGCCTCTTGCAGAATAAAATTGGTACTGCGCGCGCCGTGCATCCCCAGCATTCCTAACGACAGCGGATGCGCCTTAGGCAGCATTCCCAGCGCCATTAAGGTCATTGTCGTCGGCAGTTGCGCTTTTTCCGCCAGTTCGCGCACGCGTGTCGGCGCATTGATCACGCCGCCGCCCAGATACAGCACCGGACGCTTCGCCGCGTTAATCATTGCGGCGGCCTCGCGGATACTCTCCGCGCTAAACTCCGGCGGGGGTGATTTTTCCGCCGGCGACGGCAACGCATCCAGCTCAATTGTCGCCGTCTGCACATCTTTAGGAACGTCTATCCACACCGGGCCGGGACGCCCCGACTGCGCCAGACGAAAAGCATCGCTCATCACCTGAGGCAGCTCGTTGATATTTCTGACCAGATAGTTGTGCTTGGTGATGGGGATAGAGATACCGTAGGTATCCACTTCCTGAAACGCGTCAGTACCGATCATGGACGCCGGAACCTGCCCGGTAATGCAGATTAACGGAATGGAATCCAGGCGCGCATCGGCAATGGCCGTGACCAGATTGGTCGCGCCCGGCCCGCTACAGGCCATACAAACAGCAGGTTTACCCTCCGTTCGCGCCATCCCCTGCGCAATAAACCCCGCGCCTTGTTCGTGGCGCGCCAGAATATGACGGATTTGCGTACTTTGGCTTAACGCGTCGTAAACGGGGAGGATCGAACCGCCGGGAATGCCGGTGACGATACGAATCCCCTGACGCTCCAGAAAATGAACAATAAATTCCGCGCCCGTAAAGCGCTGAGGTGTAGATGTTGTGCCCGAACTTGCCATGCTCCATTCCTTTTATTCTGAGCCGACGTTCCGGGAAGGTGTCTTAAACAAAAAACCCCGCCCGGTTTGCGCCGGCGGGGTTTTGGAATCGTGTGTGTTCCGGACCCTACGGCGCATTGCCGACGACCACCACCACACGCACGACGACCACTGCGCGAGATGGCGCAGTTGTTAGTAGGGTCGCGTTCAGCATGGAAGGGTTCATTAGGGGCCTTGTCTGTTTGTTATTAACACGTTTTATACAAGCACAGCGCTTTCAGCATGACAACGGAAAAATTTTCATCTGCACAAAAATGCGTCAGCGATCACATTTTTCTACGAATTTACACGCTTTGAGTATAGGCGTGATAAGCGTAGCGCCCTCCGGTAATCGCCGGGATTGATGATCACGCGTTTCACAATGCCGGAAAACAAAAAACCTCGCCGAAGCGAGGTTCTTACAGCGTAATGCGGGTGGTAGCCGCGAAGCACACTGTGTTATGTCAACAGCAGAAGTATACGCGTTCTGTGCAGAACGCGCAATTTCGGCGCGAATTTTGATGAATTTGAGTATGGATCAGAAGCTCCGTTCTGTCTATAAATTACTGTTAATTTATACAGTACTTAACTATAATGTCTTTGACACAATGTGTTATGCGGGGGCCGCATCGTAAACCGGCGCAACGAAGTCCTGGCTGAAACGGGTGGTGCCGTCAGCGCCTTACCCCCCTCGTGAGCACACTGTGTTATGTCAACACGCATACTATTCCTCGCAAAAGGGATCGCGTGCGCAACAGCTGGCAACAGGCAGCGGAAAGGTACGTCGGCTGGCAGTGCTCCTTAACCACAGGAGACGCGTATGAGCGTAGTGGATATCACCATTCTTATCCTGAAACTCATTGTTGCAGCACTGCAACTGCTTGATGCTGTTCTGAAATACCTTAAGTAATTCAGATTCAAGCCGCACCGAAGGGGAGCGGGCAACCGCTCCCCTTTCACCTTATCCGCTGGTCTTTCGCTTCCCGGGTATGTTACGTTTTTATGACATCCTCAACGACGCCTGACGCTATGACCCTTTCCGTTTTCTGCATTTTGCTGTTCGCCGCGCTGCTACATGCCAGCTGGAACGCCATTGTCAAAGCGGGAAACGATAAGCTCTACGCCGCGATCGGCGTCAGCGGTTCCGCGGCGGTCATGGCATTGATCCTTTTGCCCTTCTCGCCGCAGCCAGCTCACGCCAGTATCCCTTTTTTAGCGGCCTCTACCGCGCTCCAGGTGGTGTATACCGTCCTGGTGGCGAAAACCTATCAGGTCTCGGACATGAGCCAGACCTATCCTCTTATGCGTGGCACCGCGCCGCTGCTGGTGGCGCTCATTAGCGTTCTGTTTCTTGGCGACAGCCTGTCGTCGCTGGCCTGGGTCGGCATCGCAGTGATCTGCATGGCGATACTTGGGATGGCCTGTAATGGCCGCGCCAGCTCTCAACGTGGTGTCGTGCTGGCATTAACTAACGCCTGTTTTATTGCCGGATATACGCTGGTGGACGGGACCGGCGTAAGACTCTCCGAAACGGCGCTGGGCTATACGCTATGGTCATTTTTTCTCAACGGCGCCTGCCTGTTAACCTGGGCGATGATTGCGCGGCGGCGGGAAGCGTCGCGTTATCTGGCGCAACAGTGGAAAAAAGGCATTTTTGGCGGGATTGGCACTATGGGATCTTATGGGCTGGCGCTATGGGCCATGACCCAGGCGCCGCTGGCGGTGGTCGCCGCGCTGCGTGAGACGTCGATTTTATTCGGCGCGCTGATAGCCTGGCTGTTGCTTAAAGAGAAAGTGGCCGGGCTACGTCTGGTGGCGGCAGGCGGGATTGCCCTCGGGGCGATTTTACTCCGTCTGTCATGATCGCCCAATAACAGCCGCAGACGTAACACATTCTCGGCAACATTTGTTGCCGCTTTTGTTTACATATCCTGCCGTTCCTTCGTCTGCCATTGCTGGTCGCTGTCTGGCCTTCTTTTTCTGGTGTGATAGATTCCTCTCGCATTTATGGGAATGCGCAGCAAGTTATTCTTATTTTTTCTTTTTTTGAAAAGTAATCAGCGAAATGAAAAGGCAGAGAAACGTCAATTTGTTGTTGATGTTGGTATTACTGGTGGCCGTAGGGCAGATGGCGCAAACCATTTATATTCCCGCCATCGCCGATATGGCACAAGCGCTAAACGTCCGGGAAGGCGCCGTCCAAAGCGTAATGGCTGCTTACCTCCTGACCTACGGCGTCTCGCAACTGTTTTACGGCCCGCTTTCCGACCGGGTTGGGCGCCGCCCGGTAATCCTCGTCGGCATGTCTATTTTTATGGTAGCGACCCTGATCGCCATGACCACGCATAGTTTGACGGTGTTGATTGCCGCCAGCGCCATGCAAGGGATGGGAACCGGCGTTGGCGGAGTAATGGCGAGAACACTCCCGCGCGATCTGTATGAAGGAACGCAACTTCGTCACGCCAATAGCCTGTTAAATATGGGGATTCTGGTCAGCCCGCTGTTAGCGCCGCTGATTGGCGGCCTGCTGGATACCCTGTGGAACTGGCGCGCGTGTTACGCTTTCCTGCTGGTGCTTTGCGCTGGCGTCACCTTCAGCATGGCGCGCTGGATGCCGGAAACCAGCCCCGCCGGCGCGCCGCGCACACGGCTGATCGCCAGCTATAAAACGCTGTTTGGCAACGGCGCATTTAACTGTTATCTGCTGATGCTAATCGGCGGGCTGGCTGGCATTGCGGTCTTTGAAGCCTGTTCCGGCGTGCTGATGGGGGCAGTATTAGGTCTCAGCAGTATGGTGGTAAGCATTCTGTTTATTCTGCCGATTCCGGCAGCGTTCTTCGGCGCCTGGTTTGCCGGACGCCCGAATAAACGCTTCTCAACCCTGATGTGGCAGTCAGTTATTTGCTGTCTGCTGGCAGGCCTTATGATGTGGATTCCCGGCTGGTTTGGCGTGATGAACGTCTGGACGCTACTCATCCCCGCAGCGCTGTTTTTCTTCGGCGCTGGGATGTTATTTCCACTGGCCACCAGCGGCGCGATGGAGCCGTTTCCGTTCCTCGCAGGCACCGCTGGCGCGCTGGTCGGCGGGCTGCAAAATATTGGTTCCGGCGTACTGGCGTGGCTTTCGGCAATGCTGCCGCAAACCGGTCAGGGCAGTCTGGGACTGTTGATGACCCTTATGGGATTGCTGATCCTGGCGTGCTGGCTGCCGCTGGCGTCACGGATATCGCATCAGGGACAGACGGTTTAACGTTCCCCTCGCCCGGCTTTTTGCCGGGCGTTTCACATTCCGGCGCGATCATCGCATTGAGCAGGGGCTCCTGCGCCGGACGCCACGCTCCTTCTTCGCCGTCATAAAACTGAGTGTCCGCGTTTATCGCATACGGAATATGCGCTTTTTTCAGCTCGCAGGCCATAAAACGGGCAAACGCGAACTGTGAAGCGACCGGCGTGATTTTTATCGACTCTCCCGGCGCCCATCCGCCCACCCAGCTTGCATGGCCAGTCTTATGCTGCCAGCGAACCGCAGCGTTGATCCGTGCCCGAATCGCCGCTTTTTCCGCCGCCGTGCCTGACGTCCACGGATATTTACCGCCGCTTTTCAGGGGGCCCCACGGGAAGATGTGCCACTCCGCCAGTACATAGTTCTGGCTTTGCGCCGGCAGTTTAAGCGCCGACAAATCCTCCGGCGCGGCGCGCATGCGGGGGGCAACGAAAATCATCCGCTGTGGATCAATGGCGTGAATCAGGCGGATGGTTTTGTCATATACGCGATTCAGCGACGCCATATTATGATTGAGTTTGTCGGCAGGCTCATAAATGAGATCGAACCCCAGAAGCGGGGATGTCTGGCCAAAATAGCGCGCAACCACGCTCCACCAGTTGATCAGCTCCTTTTCATGGCTGGCGCTGGGATCGGTTTTATACGCATCCGCCTGATAGGCAATAATGGGTATGACACCATAGTATTCGCAGGCTTCTACCAGCTTACGCAAATGGATGAGGCGCGCTTCCGTCGGCGCGCCTGCCACACGAATACAGACATGCGTTAACCCTTTTGCCTTAAAATCCCGCACGACCAGCGGATCAAACTCGCGGATACCCCGTTCCGTTCGCGCCCAGTCAACATCCATCCCAACGCCAAGCTGCTGCGCATAGCGCGCCGCCGTCAAAGGCATCGGTTTCGCATAGACGACCGCGCTGGTCAGCATGAGAGAGGCAATAAGCGGTTTAAACACGACGCCCCCTAAAATTTTTACCACGGTGATAGCACGTATTTAGCATATTCACTCCCGGCAGGTGTAGCGACAAAGCGTAATAAATCTTCACACCTGTTCCTGCAACCAGCGAATAAATGCCTCGATTTTCGGCCACTGCCTGCCAGGCAGAGTGGTGACATAATAATGCTGATGACATTTCAGCCTCATGTCACCAAAAGGCGCAATCAGTTCGCCGCTGTCGAGACGCTTTTGTACCAGCCGTTTACGCCCCATCGCCACGCCAATGTGGTTCATCGCAGCAATCACCGCTAAATCAGAACGATCGAAGCCAATGCCGGATGAATCCGGCAAATTTACTGCAAAATGCTGCGCCCAACTGTGCCACTCATCGGTGCCCGAATCGTTACTCCACGCCTGTCTGTCGTGTAAGAGCGTACAGTGCCGTAGGTTATTCAGGTTGTCCTGCAAGGCGAAACGACGGGCGTAATCCGGGCTGCAAACGGGCAAAATCGCCTCATCCATTAAAAAATGGTGCGTGAGCTGCGCCGACGGCGCATCGTCAAAATAGATAGCCAGGTCAATGCCGGCACGCTGTAGGTTAACGTTATCGTTGCCGGTCAGCATAGTGAGAGAAATTGACGGATAGCGACGGGTAAAGTCCCCCAGCGCGGGCACCAGCCAGCACTGGGCGATAGAGGGACGTGAATACACGGTCAGCGTGCCGGACAGTTCCTGATTTTTGATATCGAGGATTTCCTGATTCAACGTATCCAGCGACGATTTCAGCGCCCAGAATACCCGTTTGCCTTCATGGGTAAGCTCCACTTTACGGTGAGAGCGAACAAATAGCTGGATTCCCAACTCGGCTTCCAGTTGATTGATACGATGGCTTACCGCACTTGGGCTTAACGACAGCTCATCTGCCGCCAGAGCAAAGGACTGGTGTCTGGCCGCGACTTCAAAAGTATAGAGTTTGGATAACTGCCAACCGTTGAGTAAGCGGTTTCGGGTATCGCGAAGGGGTTCCATGGCAACCTCAGTCATCTTTTAATTTCCCGAAGTGTAAAAAAACACGCTGAAAAAATCCGCACATAGATGAAGCAAAATGAACCATATCGCAAAATAAAGGCAATATTAGATGGAAATCACATAGTTGATTCAATTTACATCATGTGAATGGCAAATTATATCGTTTGTCAGGAGGTGCTGTTTTTCTGTCCAATAAGAACAGATTAATCACAGGGTAGGTGAGATATGCACGCTCAAATCTGGGTAGTGAGCACGCTGCTGATCAGCATCGTGTTAATCGTATTGACCATCGTGAAGTTTAAATTCCACCCCTTCCTGGCGTTACTGCTCGCCAGTTTCTTTGTCGGCGCGATGATGGGCATGGGGCCGCTGGAGATGGTCACGGCGATAGAAAACGGAATAGGCGGTACGCTCGGTTTTCTGGCCGCCGTTATCGGTCTTGGCACCATCCTCGGCAAAATGATGGAGGTTTCCGGCGCGGCGGAACGCATCGGGCTTACGCTCCAGCGCTGCCGCTGGCTCTCTGCTGACGTGATCATGGTACTGGTGGGGCTGATTTGCGGTATCACGTTGTTCGTGGAAGTGGGCGTCGTGTTGCTCATCCCACTGGCGTTTTCTATCGCTAAAAAAACCCACACCTCGCTGCTGAAGCTGGCCATTCCGCTGTGTACCGCGCTGATGGCCGTCCATTGCGTGGTACCGCCGCATCCGGCTGCGCTGTTTGTCGCAAATAAACTGGGGGCGGATATCGGCTCGGTGATTGTCTACGGTCTACTGGTCGGGCTGATGGCCTCATTGGTCGGCGGCCCGCTGTTCTTAAAGTTTCTGGGTAATCGTCTGCCGTTCAAGCCCGTACCGACAGAGTTTGCGGATCTTGAAGTGCGCGCCGAAAACACCCTGCCGTCGCTGGGCGCAACGCTGTTTACCGTTCTGCTGCCGATTGGCCTGATGCTGGTGAAAACCGTCGCTGAACTGAATATGGCGAAAGACGGCACGTTGTATACGCTGCTGGAGTTTATCGGTAATCCGATCACCGCAATGTTTATCGCTGTCTTTGTGGCGTATTACATACTCGGTCTGCGCCAGCATATGGGTATGAGCGCGCTACTTACCCACACCGAAAACGGCTTTGGCGCCATTGCGAACATCCTGCTGATTATCGGCGCGGGCGGCGCGTTCAACGCCATTCTCAAAAGTAGCGGGCTGGCGGACACGCTGGCGGTGATCCTCTCAAATATGCATATGCACCCGATTCTGCTGGCATGGCTGGTAGCGCTGATTCTGCACGCGGCGGTCGGCTCTGCGACGGTGGCGATGATGGGTGCCACCGCGATTGTTGCGCCAATGCTGCCGCTCTATCCTGACGTCAGCCCGGAGATCATTGCGATTGCCATTGGTTCCGGCGCCATTGGCTGCACGATCGTGACCGATTCCCTGTTCTGGCTGGTCAAGCAGTATTGCGGCGCTACGCTGAATGAAACGTTTAAATACTATACGACGGCCACGTTTATCGCATCTGTCGTTGCACTGGCTGGCACATTCCTGCTTTCCTTTATCATCTGATCGTAAAGAGACGTACTATGGAAAACATACAAAAGCTCATCGCCCGGTATCCTTTGGTCGAGGATCTGGTCGCCCTCAAAGAAACCACCTGGTTTAACCCGGGCGCCACCTCTCTTGCACAAGGTCTACCGTATGTCGGCCTGACGGAGCAGGACGTAAACGCCGCCCATGACCGTCTGGCGCGCTTTGCGCCGTATCTGGCGAAAGCGTTTCCGCAAACCGCTGCCGCTGGCGGCATGATCGAATCTGACGTGGTCGCTATTCCGGCCATGCAAAAACGGCTGGAAAAAGAGTATGGGCAAACGATCGACGGTGAAATGCTGTTAAAAAAAGACAGTCACCTGGCAATCTCTGGTTCCATTAAAGCGCGCGGCGGCATCTACGAGGTGCTAACGCACGCGGAAAAACTGGCGCTGGAGGCGGGTCTGTTAACCACCGACGATGACTATAGCGTGTTGCTTTCGCCGGAATTTAAACAATTCTTCAGCCAGTACAGTATCGCCGTCGGTTCAACCGGCAATCTGGGGCTATCGATCGGTATCATGAGCGCCTGCATCGGTTTTAAAGTGACGGTACATATGTCTGCCGACGCCCGCGCCTGGAAAAAAGCGAAGCTGCGTAGCCACGGCGTGACGGTCGTGGAATACGAAGATGATTACGGCGTGGCGGTTGAGCAGGGCCGTAAAGCAGCGCAATCCGATCCAAACTGTTTCTTTATCGATGATGAAAACTCCCGCACGCTATTTCTGGGCTATGCGGTAGCGGGTCAGCGTCTGAAAGCGCAATTCGCGCAACAGGGACGCGTCGTTGACGCCAGTCACCCACTGTTTGTTTATCTACCGTGCGGCGTTGGCGGCGGCCCTGGCGGCGTCGCCTTTGGCCTGAAACTGGCGTTTGGCGACAACGTCCACTGTTTCTTTGCCGAACCGACCCATTCACCCTGCATGTTACTCGGCGTTTATACCGGTCTGCACGATGCCATCTCAGTACAAGATATCGGTATTGATAACCTGACGGCGGCTGACGGCCTGGCGGTAGGTCGCGCTTCGGGCTTTGTTGGTCGGGCAATGGAGCGCCTGCTTGACGGCCTCTATACCTTAGACGATCAAACAATGTACGACATGCTGGGCTGGCTGGCGCAGGAGGAAGGAATTCGACTGGAGCCATCAGCTCTGGCGGGGATGGCCGGGCCACAGCGCATTTGCGCCGCCACCGAGTATCAGCAAAGGCATGGATTCAGTCAGACGCAGCTCGGCAACGCGACGCATCTGGTATGGGCAACCGGGGGCGGCATGGTGCCGGAGGATGAAATGGAACAATACCTGGCGAAAGGACGCTAATACTCGCTCAGTGCCGGAAAGACGGCTGCGCCATCCGGCACGCCATCGCCTGATGGCGCTACGCTTATCAGGCCTGTAACGTTAACGCAGCATCGCCATCAACTCCTCAGGCGAGCGATGCTGTTTCAGTAAATCCCGCATCACCCGCATATGCGGCGAGGAGTAGTTAAAAAAGGTCTGGTAGCCCTCGCAAAGCTGATTTTTCCCCTGGCTATCCCGATGCTCAGGGCATCCGCCGCCGCAAAATCGTAATAAAGAGCACTTCTGACATTCAGCGCTTAGCGGCGCCTTGTCCGGCGCTTCAACGCCATCCTTGCCGCCGCACCACTGCTGTAGCGTCTCATCAAAAAGGCGAACCGAGATACGCTGAATATCTTCACGTACCCAAATATCAAATACGCTATTTAAAAACCGCCCCCAGTCTGCTGAACACAATGAATCCTCGGTCAACATTCCGTTCCGGTCATGTTCCAACAATGGGATAAAATGGACATTGCGAATGCCGAGCCGTTGTAAGTTACGGTACAGTTGCTGAGGGCGCTGGCTATTCTGGCGATTTACGACGACCTGAATCTGGTCATCACTCACGACAATGTCCTGACGTCCTGTCATATAAAATTCCCGATAAATGCAATAAGTTGGCGAATATGGGTAACAGCAAACAGGATTGCGAGCGACAACACCGCGAGGGAGATCAAAAATTTGTCACGCACGACATGAGTTTCGGAAAAATCGCTATGCGCGACATCCATCAAATTACGACCCAGGGTATAACGCCAAAGAATCACCGCCACTATCGCCAGAACGCTGATCGACACCCAGAACAAGAACCCCGCCTGATGCCAGTGGTGCCTGACGGCTAACGCCATTAACGCCCCGTATCCCAGCAGCGTGCGAAACCAGGCCAGCGACGTACGCTCCGGTTGCAGTCCCGGATCGTTCTGCCGACGGGCTTTACGACTATCCGGCATACAGTACCAGCCCCATCACTATCACCGCGACAATCATCAAAATAACGCTGATGATCAACAGGCTGTGGGTATAGGGCAAATCCTCTTTCAGACGCATCGCTTTTTCATTACGTAACCAGCGTAGATAGCCATAAATCGCCAGGCCGCCCGCAAACAGACACAACAGTAGCGCCAGCAGTTCACGGATCACCGGCGTGGCAAAATCCGGGGCGAGCTGATCAAGACCGACGCCTGCCGCCAGAAATCCCAGCGAGGTGCGAATCCACGCCAGAAAGGTACGCTCATTTGCCAGTGAGAAGCGATAATCCGGCGCTTCTCCGAGGCGGGAAATCTTCATGACGACTCCTTTTACGTTCTTATGTATTCCCGTTCGTTTTCAGAATACCACTCACGTTGTTGCTGATATGCTTCACATTATCCCGCAGCAAGGGAATCTTATTGCAAAATAACTGTAGTTCACTGGTGACGTGTTTCGGCGCAACCGCGCTCATTCCCGCTATTTTTCATTTCAGTTGCGACCTTTTTCAACGCCACCGCCAGGAAAGGCATTATTGCCGGATTAAAAGCTGAAAAACCACCCGTCGCGACGAAAAAAAAGGCGATGGAGATTGATAACCAATTGAAATGAAATGGAATTATGCTCGTTGCCATTACGCTGATTAGCGCGTTCATTGAGGAAAGAGATAAGAAGAAGAGCAGAAGTGTGGCCGGTGCGGCGCGCGTTATCCAGCCTGGATTTAACACAGTGCGTAGGCCGGATAAGCAACGCGCCATCAGGCGCTAACCCATTCCCCAAAAAATCACCGCCAGCAGTTGTGGCGTGATAATACGCAGGAACATCACTAACGGATAGACGGTCGCGTAAGAGAGCGCCGCCGCGCCGCTGGTGGCATGAAGATTGTTGGCAAATGCCAGCGCTGGCGGATCGGTCATCGAACCGGCCAGCATCCCGCACAGCGTCAGATAGTTCATTTTGGCAAAAATCCGCGCCAGCAAACCGACGGTAATCAGCGGAATAGCGGTGATGAAAATACCATAGCCAATCCAGCTTAATCCTTCGCCCTGCGTCAGCGTATCGACAAAATCGCCGCCGGATTTCAGCCCAACGACCGCCAGAAACAAAACGATGCCTAACTCACGCAGCGCGAGGTTGGCGCTCGGCGGCATAAACCAGTACAGCTTACCGATGCTGCCGATACGCCCCAAAATGAGCGCCATGATCAGCGGCCCGCCAGCCAGCCCCAGTTTTAACGCGACCGGGAATCCCGGCACAAACAACGGGATTGACCCAAGCAGAACCCCTAATCCGATGCCGATAAACACCGGCAGCATCTGCACCTGCTGGAGTTTTTGCTGCGCGTTGCCGACCACATTGGCTACCGCATCAATCGAGGCAGGACGCCCCACCAGATTGAGAATGTCGCCAAACTGCAGGCTGGCGTCGCTACTGGCGACCAGCTCAACGCCCGCGCGGTTAAGGCGGGAGATAACCACGTCATAACGCTCTTTAAAGTGCAAATCGCGGATACGTTTGCCGAGCACTTTTTCGTTGGTGACGACCACACGCTCGACGCGTAAATCCGTGCCGCGCGTCGACAACGAGGTGTCCACTTCCTTGCCGATCACCAGTTGCGCGTTATGCAGGTCGGTAGATTGGCCGACGAGGTGCAGCAGGTCGCCTGCCTGGATAATCGTCCCCGGCGACGGCACCATCAGCGTATCGTCGCGTTTCAGGCGTGAGCAAATGATTTTATCGCTGTTCAGGATCGGCACATCCTGGATAGCCATATTATTGAGGTTCGGATTCTCGACACGGATATTCATTGTTTGAATTAATGAATGACCGTTAGCGAGAGAGGATTCGTGCTTCTGCGCCTCCGCCTCGACGTTAACGCGAAAAATCAGCCGCATCAGCCACATGGTGAGCAAAATACCGCAGATGCCAAACGGATACGCCATCGCATAGCTCATCCCCATCTGATCCACCAGATCCACTGGCGTTCCCAGATCGCGCAGGATTTGCTGACCCGCCCCTAACGCAGGCGTATTGGTGACTGCGCCGGAGAAAATCCCCAGCACCACTGGCAGCGGAATAGCGAAAATTTTATGCAGAATCGCGGTGACCAACCCGCCCATAATCACAATCAGAACAGCAAACAGATTTAGACGCAGCCCGGAAACGCGCAGCGAGGCGAAAAATCCCGGCCCCACCTGTATGCCGATGGTATAAACAAAAAGGATCAGGCCGAATTCCTGGATAAAGTGCAGCATATCGCCGCTCAGCGTCACCCCAGCCTGATCGACGAAGTGGCCGACGATAATACCGCCGAACAGAACGCCGCCAATACCAAAGCCGACACCGCGCACTTTAATGTTGCCGATCCATAAACCGACAACCGCCACCAACGCCAGAACGCTGACCGTCAATGCGATATCACTCATCTTCTCTTCCCTGTGAGTAACATTTCAATTTATAGGGATTATGACTGAACCGTTAAGGCATATATACAGCATGGCGCACATTCTCATGTTACAAAACGGCCCAGACGTCCTGACGTCGGCAGCGTCTTACCCTTTTTCGTGGCACAAAAAAGCCCCGCCATCTCTGGCGGGGCAAGGCAAGGAGCTCATTAGCTATTTAATGCGGAGCGTTCGTTAATGGCGATACGCTGCGGCGCAATGGTTTCCGGCTCGTTGCGGGTTAAATCAATATGCAGCAGGCCGTTGGTAAAGGTCGCGCCGGAAACTTCCATATTTTCAGCCAGCGTAAAGCTCAGGCTAAAAGGCTGCATGACCAGGCCCTGATGTAACCATTTTGGCTCGTTTTCCGGCTGTTCCGGCGTGCCTTTCACCGTCAGGCGCGTGCCTTCCAGTTGAATATCCAGATCTTCCTGACGGAAACCGGCTAACGCTAAGGTAATGCGATAATGGTTATCGTCGCTTTTTTCGATGTTATAGGGCGGGAAGCTCTGGCTTTCGCCGCTGTTTTGCAGCGCATTGGCCAGCTTGTCAAAACCGATCCATTGACGCAGCAGTGGGGATAAATCGTAGTTACGCATAATCATTTCTCCTTCTAAGAAGCGAGTTTTTACCTTCACACTTTACGTGCGAATATGCTCCCTGACGGCGAGCATGGGATGACAGGCCGCGCGACGCGACCTGACGGAATCAGTTAATTTCGATACGGCGCGGTTTGTTCGCTTCCGGAATCACGCGCTCCAGCTCGATATACAGCAGCCCGTTGACCAGGTTTGCGCCGCGAACGTGAATGTTCTCCGCTAACTGGAACTTACGCTCAAAGTTACGCTCGGCAATGCCCTGATACAGGTAAGTACGTTCTTTCTGCTCGTCCGCATGAGCGCCTTTTATCACCAGTAAATTATCCTGGGCAGTAATCTCCAATTCGCTTTCTGCGAAACCGGCAACGGCAATGGCGATGCGGTAGTGGTTTTCGTCTACCAGCTCAACGTTGTACGGAGGGTAGCCGCCATTACTTTGGCTTTGGTTATTTTCAAGCAGGTTAAACAGACGGTCAAAACCAATGGCAGAACGGTACAGCGGGGATAAATCAAAGTTACGCATAATCATAAACTCCTGAAATCAGCGAGAATGTCAGACCTTCCATCATGGACAGGCCAGGATTGCCAGAACACCCATCAGGCGTGCCCTTCTATTCACTACGTCTTATAAATGGGTCTGAATACGTACTTTTCAAGTATTTTAATCCGACTTTTTTTTGCAGTTTATTGGCTATTGCATAGACTGGTTGGGACAGCACTGATTGTTAAAGTGCGATTACTGCCACAGTGCCGCGTACTGGTGATGTTATTTTTAGCAACGGATCGCTATAACTCATCATGCAAATAACGACAACCAACAGATGAATGAGTGATGATAAAAAACGTGTTGTTAACGCTGATAATATGGAATGGGATGCTTTTATTAGGCGGTTGTTCAAGCGTCATGTCGCACACCGGCGGTAAAGAGGGTACTTATCCTGGCACGCGCGCCAGCGCTACGATGATCGGTAACGATGAGACAAACTGGGGCACCAAATCGTTGGCCATCCTGGATATGCCGTTTACCGCCGTGATGGATACGATCCTTCTGCCGTGGGACATCTTCCGCAAAGACAGTTCGGTAAGATCGCGCGTAGAGAAAAGCGAGGAGGAGACGAAAATGACCAATGCCGTCATCCCCCCGGCGAAGATGCCTCCTCCCTGATCTATCGCCCGGTTTCCGTCACCCATAGCTGACGGAACCCTTTCACCTCTTCCATCCATGCGACGTGTCGCCCATCTGGTGAAAAAACGACGGCGTCCGCAGAAGGCGGGTTGTCGTGCCTGGCGGTTAAGAAGTCGATCTTCCCACTTTGTGCGTCGCAGCAGGCAATCCGATTTTCCAGCACCAGTCCCAGCCATTTACCCGACGGATGCCAGTTAAACGCTGACTGTACACCGGTCGCATGATGCGTTAACTGCCGGGGCTCGCCTCCCTGCGGCGATATCAGCCATAGTTGCGCTACGCCGTTATCGTCCCGCATCAAAAAGGCGATCGCCGTCGCCTGCGGATTACTGCGGACCCAGTGGCGTGGTTCGTTAGTGAGTCCAGGATAAACACGCTGGTGAGTAAAGGTAAGACGCCGCTGAACTACGCCCAACGGCGGCGATGGCATCGTTGATTCGGTTCCCGTCAGCGGCGTGTCGCCTGCCTGTTTCCAGCCGTTTTCATGACACGGTAAATCGACAATAAACAGCTCCGGGATTTTTTTGCCCGTCAGCGACAGCGTATCGCCAATAAAGGCGATCTGGCGGTTGCCCACCCAGCCCTCTTCATAGGCGCGGTTAATATCATCGCTGCCAGGTCTCGGCGCAGGCGTCGTGCGGCTAACCAGTACGCACCAGTAGCTACCGCTGTATTCGCGCGGATGCTGAACCGGCACCGTTACCGGCCCATACGGCACGGCCACGCCGACATTACGCAGATCCAGCGCCGGATCTCGCTCATGCAGAACGTGGTCATTATAGGTAAAACTCACCAGCTCGCCGTTCGGGCTAAATACATGGACGTGGCTGCCGCCGCGCAGCGCGCCGGGAGTATACGGCGCAGTAATATCCATCGCATCGAGGTTAGTCACGCCCCTCGGCGTTGCAATAACGCCCCGGCGGTGGTGAAAATCGTAATGCCACGTCTCATCAGGGTTTTCAGGGCCATGAATAAACACATAGTGATTGTCGGCAGGATGCACCGTCACCACGCCGACATGCGCGCCCTGCACGGCGCGATAAATCACCTCCACGTCGCCGGTATGCACATTGACACGCTCAATAGTCTTGCCCGTGAATGACGCGCCTGAAGGCCGCACATCAAAGACCAGCCACTGGCTGTCAGGTGTCCAGGTATTGGTGTTGGTAAGCTGGTGATGGCGCGGCGTAAAGGTGATTTGTTTCATGGGATGTCCTGATAAGAGACGATGCTCGCCATCATACTTCACACGGGCTTTACTTTCAGGCTTTAGCGTATCGTTGAGATAGCCAGGCCCGGTGGCGCCACGCCACCGGGCCGTCAGGGTCTTATTTCTCCTGCGCCAGCCGGATACTGCGCTCTATCACCGCCCGCCG